>DYIW01000001.1:0-14522 GCA_020723465.1 Phycisphaera mikurensis | reverse complement strand
CGGAGCCGGGGGCACGAGACCGCGTCTCGCGCCCCCGGTCAGCCGGTCCAACGGACCGGATCGATCACGGGCAGAAGGTGACGCCGACCGCGTTCGAGGCCTGGACGTCGCCGCCGTACCCCGCATCACGCACGCCGTACTGGTAGTAGTACGTCTGGCCGACCATCCCGGACGTGATGGTGATCAGGATCGAGCACGCGCCCGAGGCGTTGGTGCTGCTGTAGGTCCTGAGGAAGTTGGGCGCGCCGATCAGCATGGTGCCCCATGAGTAGGGGACCGAAGCCTGGCTCTGCCCGGAGAACATCACGCAGAACTGGCTGGGCTTGCCGCCCGCCAGGTCGATGGAGAAGGCCGGGTTGCCCACGGTCGGGCTGCCGTTGGCCGTGACCAGGGCCTGGGTGCCGGTCGAGCCGATCTCGCCGGTGCCGTAGTAGAACGGCGCCGGGCAGCCGATCTCGATGGGGTAGCCGTTCGACAGACGGGCGCCGCCCTCCCAGACGTGCACCGCGCCGGTCAGAGCGGTGCTCGGGATGACCACCGACACCTGCGTGCCGCCGCCCGTCGAGGACAGGTTGTACACCGTGCCCGGAATGGAGCCGGTGTTCGTGGTCGTCCCGGCGGTGAACTTCACGTCCACCAGCGAGTCGAAACCCGTGCCGTTGATGGTGAGCGTCCCGCCGATGGCAGTCGACCCGGACAGGCTCGTGATGGTCGGCTTGGCCGAGGTGATGGTGCCGTAGAGGGCGCCGAGCCCGGCCTGGTCGTCGCTCTCGATCGTCCGCTGCGCGTATCCGTTGTCGGAGCAGATGTAGGCGCACATCGTGGAGTAGATCGAACAGGCTCCGCTGCAGCTCACCGTGGTGTGGCCAAGGCCCAGAGCGTGGCCGTACTCATGGGTCATGACCCCATCGATGTCGATGTAGGCGCCAGGGGTTCCCGGTCCGTCCGACCAGGTCCACTCATCGCAGAAGGTGATTCTCCAGCCGTCGCTGATCGGGGTCTCGGTGTAGGCGAGCACGCCGCCGCCGCAGCTCCCGCCCGTGGTCCAGCCCACGGTGTTCTGGTTGTAGGTGCCGGCCGACGTGGCCTCACCCTGCCAATCCATGTCGAAGTTCCTGGCCGCGTCCGGGTCGTCGGAGTTCCACGACGCCCCGCCCTTCCACACGGCCATGGCCGCGCCGAGCGCGCCCGGATAGGACGGATCGGGCGTCGTGTTGTTGTTCGCCGCCGCGTCCGCGCAGTTGTCGTAGATGCGGACGTCGCGCTGGTAGCCGAAGCCGCTCTTGCTGACGCCCAGGCTTCCGCCGATGAACGTGTAGGAGAGGCTGGCCGACGGCAAGGCAAAGATTCCCGCCGCGAGCGCGGCGATGCCCAGGAGGGCGGACTGGCTCGAGAAGATTCTCATGGTCGCGCCTCCTACTTCTTGTTGCCCTGCTCGGCCTTTAGGACCTCGACCGCCTTAGCGGTCTTCCGGGCGAGGTCGTCGAGCTTCGTGTTCTCGGCAATCGCGGAGCCCGGACCCTCGCCCAGCACGACGACCTCCCCCTTGCGGTTGAGCTGCGTCCGGAAGCTCTCGGCGAACGAGTCGACTTTCAGGGCGGCCGCGTCCACCTCGGACACTCCCGCGTCCTTGCGCAGGAAGAAGACGATCGACTCACCCACCCGCATCTCGGACTCGGGCGGGCTGATCGACAGACGCTGCTCGCCAGCGCCGGGCACGAAGACCCGGAGCGTCTCGGGCTGGGTGCTGCCGGACACCAGGTCCCGCTTGACCTCGAGCGTCAGCCTGGTGAACGGAATCTCAGGAACAGTCGGAAGTTTGGTGGTCTCAGCAGCTTGGATCGTGGCGTAGACGACCCGGCCGTTCAGATGCGCCTGAATCAGGCTCAACTGCTGGCCAAGGTCGCGCGACACGACCGCCGCGGTCAGCGGAGCCGTTGCCAAGGCAAGCAACGCCCCCGCGGCGAGAAGAGCCGCTCTGGGTGAGGGGATCTCGATTCGCATGAAGGACTCCGATCCGCAAGGTTTTTCGGGCCGGCCGAACGGGGACCGGCAACCGGCGGGCACGACGTGACCGCCGAAGGCGCGACCTCGCGCCTTCACGCCCGCTGGCAGCAGTATAGCTCGGTTGCCTGCCGAGCGCGAACGCGCTTCTGCCGAGTGTTACCTGCAAAACCCCCTTTTCCTTTCACCTGCCCAAAGACTCTTTCGATGCGGCCGGAGGAGGGTGCGCGCGGTGTGCGCGAAGTGTAGCGTGATGCGGAACCCAGAGGTTCCTGGACGGCCTGCGGCTCGCGCCAGCCGCAGCGCGGCCGTATAGAGCAGCCGCGGAGGTGGACGTTGGAACGTGAAGGTCGGGCACCGCCTGCGCCGGATTCGCTGCCGCGGGATGTCCCCGATCGGGCTCGCTCCCTGCAGATGGCCCGGACCCTCGCGGCAGGGATACTGAGCGGGGGGGTGGTCCACGAGTTCGCCAACCTGCTCACGGTGCTCGGCGGATTGCGCCAGATCGATGCCCTCGGCGCTCCGCACCGGCCGGACTCCGAACTGATCGAGCAGCCCCTTGCCCGCTGCCACGAGTTGCTGGAGGCGTTCCGCGACCTCTTCTCGGAACGAGGGCGGGCCGAGGCCGCCCTGCCGGCGGAAGTGGACCTGGCCAGCCTGCAGGCGCTTCTGGCCGCGCGCCTGCGCGGGCGACCCACGCGCGTCCTGGCCGCTTCCTGCACGCTCGTGCTGCCCGCGCCGGCCGCGGGCGTGGCGCGCCTGGCGCTTCTCTGCGCCATCCTGGCCGTGCTGGAACATAGCCGGGGTGCGCCGCGCTATCCGAGCGCCATCGAGCTGTCCGCCCACGGCAGCCAGGGGCGCTGCTCCCGCCTGGAAGCGCGGTTCTCGGGCGCGACCGAGGCGCCCGCGGGTCATCCCGCGGCGGCGCTGGCCGCGACCCTCAGCGAGACGGCCGCCGACCTGCTGCGCCAGAGCGCCGGGCGCCTGGCCGTTCGCGGCGGCCCGGCACCCGGCGCGGTGCTCGTGGAAGTGCTGCTCCCGGAGTAGCAGCGGCCGCCCGAAATCCCCGAACGCCGGCTCAAGCGGCCTCGCGCCGCGGTACGATCCTCCTCTTCAGCGACGCCAGTTGCCTGGAGCCGCCTGGAGTAAGCGGATGCGTGCCTGCCTCCTTCGCTGCCGCCCGATCGCCTGCGCCCTGCTCGTGTTCGCGCCCCTCCTCGGGTGCGGCGGGGCCAAGGGGCCGCCGCCGCTGCAGGGTGACCACCACATCACGGTCGTGCTCAGCCAGTCCAACTTCGGCAACATCGAACCGTGCGCCTGCAACAACCGCACGGTGGGGGGCTTCCCTCGGCGCTTCACCTTCCTGCGCTCCCTGCGCCAGGAAAGCGCGCACGTGCTGACCTTTGACGCGGGCAACTCCCTCTTCAGCGAGCGCTTCCAGCCGCCGCCGCTGATCCCGCAGGCCAAGCGCAAGGCCGAGGCGGTGGCCGAGGCGTTCAGGCGCTGCGGCCTCGACGGCATGACCTTCGGCGAGCTGGACCTGCTGGCGTTCGGCTCCTACCTCCGCTCCACCGTGCAGCGCTTCCAGCTGCCCATGCTCGCGGCCAACGTGCGCCTCAAGAAGAGCGGTGAGCCGCTCTTCCAGGCCTACCGCATGTTCGAGGTCGACGGCGTGAAGATCGCCGCCTTTGGACTCGTGGCGCAGGAGCTCAAGCGCGTCATCAGCCAGGAGAACGAGAACGGCACGGTGATGGTGACCGTGAGCAAGGACCAGAAGGTCCTGACGGAGGAGATGTTCGAGGGCCGAGATGTCGTCGTGGACGATCCCATCGAGGTCGCCAAGGACCTGGTCGCCGAGCTGCGCGGCGAAGCGCATCTCATCTTCGTTATCTCCCATCTCTCGCAGCAGATGACGAAGAGCCTGCCCTCGATGGTCCCAGGTATCGATCTCGTGCTCGGCAGCCACGTCCCCGCGACCAAGAGCGACTACTCCGTAGAGGGGACGTCCCTGCTGATGAACGCCCCGATGAACGGCACGGGTCTGGCGGTGCTCGACCTGACCATCAGGAACGGCGACCTCAGCTTCGATGATTACACGGAGGTGGCGCGTCACCGGGAGAGCCTGCCGAAGGCCAGGGAGATGCGCGCCAGCATCGCCGCCCGCTACGGCGGCGAGCAGGAGCAGGAGGGCGCGGACGCGGCTCAGGAAGGCTCCGCGAGCGCCAAGCTGGCTCAGCTCGACGCGCTCATCGCCTTCAAGGAAGCGGCCGTGGCCGAGGCCGAGAACGCGCGCTCCTCCAGCTTCGTGTTCCGCAGCATCGTGCTGGACGGCAAGGAGCACCCCGACGACCCGGAGATGACCGCGTACGTGCGCGACTACCGCCGTTCCCTGGCCGAGCTGTACGCGGACCAGGCCGCTCCGCCCGACCCGGCGATCAAGCCGACCACGGAGCGCGCCAGCTACACCAGGGTGGAGACCTGCGAGAGGTGCCACCGGCCGCAGACCGAGTTCTGGCGGCGGACGGGTCACGCGGATGCCTGGGAGACGATGCTGGCGCTCGACGCGCAGTTCGATCTCGACTGCATTCTCTGCCACACGCTGGGCTACATGGCGCCCGGCGGCTACGACCGGCCGGACCGCGTCAGCGGCTGCGAGGATGTCCAGTGCGAGCACTGTCACGGTCCCGGCAGCCAGCACCTCATCGACGTCAACTTCTTGAAGCAGGGCAAGATCGTGATCGAGCCGGGGAAGATGCCCTGCGAGAAGTGCCACACCCAGGAGCACTCCCCGGATTTCGACCGCGAGACGTACGTGCCGCGCGTGAGCTGTCCGCCCATCGACCGCGGCGAGCCGGTCATCCGCGGGGCGCTCGGCACCGCCCGCAAGCCGCTCGAGGAACGCGTGCGCGAGAAGCCGGACACCAAGTCCTACCTGGCGCTCATCGACCTGGAGCTGCGCCTCTCCAGCCACGCGCGCGCGTTCGAGCTGGCCGGCGAGGCCGCGGCCCGCTTCCCGGCGGTGGCGCGCTTCGAGGTGGCCGCGGCGCGAGCTCTCGACGGTCTGGGCCGGACGGGGGAGGCGCTGGAGCGGCTGCGCGCCGCCTACGAGAAGAACCCGCGCAACAAGCCGGTCGTGCTCGATTTCATCGATCTGCTGCTGCACGGCAACGACCCGGACTGGCGTGACCCGCAGGCCGCCGAGCAACTCATCGACTGGGCTCTGGCGCAGTTCGGCAAGAACGACGCGATCCTGCTGCGCTTCCAGGCGGAGTCGCAGCACGCCCAGGGACGCCTGGCGGACGCGATCGCGACCATGAAGTACATCGTGCACAAGCTGGACCTCAAGACGTCCGACCACATCGGACTGCTGGCCGCCTGGGTGGCGGAGCGCGCTGCGCTGTCCGAGTTCCAGTTGCCGCCGCCGCTGCCCGTGCCGCCTGAATAGCAGCAGGGCGCCTCGCCTACCTGGGAGGCCCGGGGGAGGGATCGTCCCCGCGCAGGCGCTCGCGCGTCTCCTCGAAGGTGCTCGTCAGTTCCTGCCAGAGCGTGTCCGGGAAGAGCGGATCGATGCGCTCGACCACGGCCGCGGAGAGGCGCGCCGCGTGCGACGCCGCCAGCTCTTCCTGCAGCGCCGGAACGCCGCGCAGGCGCGAGAGGAGGAGCACCGCCACCACGACGATCGCACCGCCCTTGACCGCGCCCAGCAGGGCGCCGAGGAGCCGGTCGAACGACCGCAGGCGCAGCGTGGCCAGGACGCCGCGCAGCAGGAAGGCGAGCAGCGTGCCGGCCAGGAACACGGCGAAGAAGATGACGAAGTAGGCCAGGATGCGGTCGGCCGGGGACCCGACCGGGAACGTGTCGTGGATCCAGACCGCCGCGTCCGCGGAGCCGTAGCGCGCCAGACACAAGGCGGCCACGAGCGCGCCGAGGCGCACGAGCTGCCAGACGAAGCCGCGGATCAGCCCCATGAGGAGGTTGAAGAGCACGACGATCAGGGCGCCGAGATCGACCGCGCCCAGCGAGGCGAGCAGTTCCCGCATGGTCATCCGGCCCGCCGCGGTCCGTGACCGCGGGTCAGCCCTCCTGTTCCAGTTCCTGCCGCGGCGCCGCGCCGCTGGCGGGAAACAGCGTCATCTGCCCGCGTGCCGGTCCCGAGACCAGCCGCTCCACGGCCTCGAACAGGTCGTGGAGCAGCACGGGCTTGGCCAGGTACAGGCATCCGGTTCGCTTGAGAAACGCCGCCAGCTCGTCGCTCAGCGTGTCGCCCGTGAGGAACAGGATGCGACCGGCGAGCTTATCGTCGAACTGGCGCACGCGCTCGTAGAACTCCATGCCGTTCAGGCCGGGACGGTGGATGTCGGAGATGATGACGTCGACCGGGTGGGAACGCAGGTAGCGCAGAGCGGCCTCGCTGCGATCGAAGGGCTGCACCGTGTTGTTCGAGCCAGCGAAGGCATCCACCACCAGGGTGCGGCAGGTGGGGTCATCCTCCACGATCACGAGGCGCCGGCCGCTGAGGCGGACCTTGCGCCGGGCGCGCGGCCGCTCCGGCCCCTCGGGGTCGCCGGCGCGGTGGATGGGGAAGGTCAGGACGAACACGGCGCCCGCATCGCTCGTCTGCATGAGCTGGATCGAGGCCTGCTGCTGCAGCAGGATCTCCCGGCAGAGGGACAGGCCGAGCCCCGTACCCTCGCCCTCCTCCTTCGTGGTGAAGAACGGCTCGAAGACCTTCTCGCGCAGGTGATCCGGAATCCCGGGACCGGTGTCGCGCATGACCAGCAAAACCGTGTCCTGCGCGGCGGACGCCTCGAAGGTGATGCGGCCGCCGTTGTCCGAGGTGTACATGGCGTGCTCGGCGTTGCTGATCAGGTTGACGAAGACCTGCAGCAACTGATGCTGGTCGCCGGCGATGGGGGGCAAGGAGTCGGCCACGTCGAGATGGACCGAGACGTTCTTGACGCGCAGATCGTGTCCCTTCAGCTCGAGCGCCTTGCGCACCAGCCGCGACAGGCGCACGCGCCCGTGGGTCGCGGGGCGGCGCCGTGAAAAGTCGAGGAGGTTGCGCACGATGCGCGAAGCGCGCAGCGCCTCGCCGTAGATCTTCTCGACCGACGCCCGCGACTCGCGCTCCAGCTCGCGCATGAGGAGGAGCTGGGAGTAGCCGATGATGCCCGACAGGGGGTTGTTGATCTCGTGCACGATGCTCGAGATCATGCGGCCGGCCGAGGCGAGCCGGGCGAGGCGCAGGCACTCGGCGCGCGCCCGCAGCAGCTCCGTGACATCCAACAGGAGCATGACGCACCCGCCGCGCGGCGCCGGCAGCGGGACGACCTGGAAGCGCCGGGGGTTGGGCAGGCCGGCCTCGGTCGCGAGCGTGCGCGTGTCGCGGCCGTCGCTGGAGTGGACCAGGAACACCTCGTCGAAGCGTTTCCCCAGCAGGTCGGCCGCGGACAGTCCGGCCTGCGCGGCCGCGGTCGCACCGACGGCGCGGATGGCGCCGCCCTCTTCGACCTCGACGGTCGGAAGCCGCGCGGACAAGGCGGTGAGGAAGGACTCGTGATCCGTCATGCCACCACCAGCCGAGTAGACCGACTCGCCGGCACGCGCCACGCGGGCGCCGGGAGCCGCGCTGCCCTGGAGCGGAGCCCGCATCGCTCAGGTCCGCCCCTCCAGGTGACATAACACAATCATCCCGCTCGGCGCGCGCAAGGCCGAAGTCTCTGCACGGCGCTTTTTGACAAGGCGTTGCGTCACTCCTGGAACCTCGGCGCCAGGTTATGGCTGGAGCGGCTTGACAGGGAACCGTGACCGGGTAGAAGGACCCCTGATCTGGTCGCTTAAGGTATCCCCAGCGGGTTTGCCAGCCATGCCCACGAAGTTTGAGTGTCCCTACTGCGGTGAGATGCTGTCGACTGCCGAGGACCTGGAATTCCTCCGCACCAACAGGACCTGTCCGGAGTGCGAGGCGGGCCTCGACGATGAGGACCTCGATGTCCTGCTGTCGGAGGAAGACGACGACTACCTCGAAGAGGACGAGGAGGCCGAGTACGAGGAAGATGAAGCGGTGGAAGCCGTGGACGACGATCTCGAAAGCGGCTTCGACGACGACATGGAAGAGGAAGAGGAGGAGCCTTGACGCGCCGGGCGCCCGCCGGCAGCGGCCGCACGGCTCCGCGTCCCCGGTGACCGGCCTGCGCGCGGCACGCCGGCTCTCGCTCTGGCTGCTGGCTGGCGCGCTTGCCTGGGTCTGTGCGCCGGAGGCGCGCGCGCAGCAGGGTCCTCCCGCACCGCCGGCGCCGCCGGAGTTTCCGCTGCCGCCGGACGTGCCGCGCCCTCCGGTCGCCGAGGAACCCCCGTACGCGGACAGGCCCTCGACGCGCAACCCGCCTCCGCCGCTCGAACCGGAAGGCGCCGTGCCGCGCGTTGGCGGTCCGAACGTGGGCTGGTCCGTGCTGCTGCCCTCCCCGCTCGCGTCTTCCCTGACCGTGTCCGGGGGCATGGTCCTGGCCGGCACCGCGGGCGGAACGCTGCACGCGCTGCACGCTGGGAACGGAGTGGAGCTCTGGAGGGCCGACGTGGGAGCGCCGGTCACGGGCCAGCCCGTGGTCAGCGGCGCGAGCGTCTTCGCCGGCACCGCCTCGGGCAACGTGCTGGCGCTCGACGCGGCGACCGGCCAGCGCGGCCAGCTCGCGCGCTGCGGCGCCGCCGTGACCGCTCCCCTGGCGACGGACGGCCAGCGGCTCGTGGCGATCACGACCTCGGGCCAGCTCAAGGTCTTCGACGTGGACGGGCTGCTGCCGCGAGCGCAGGTCCAGTTGAGCGCGCCGGCCGCGCTCGCGCCCGCGATCGCGAGCGGGTTGGTGATCGTCGCGTCCGCCGCGGGCCGGGTGCAGGCGTTCGACCTGGAACGTGGCCTCGAGCGCTGGTCCTACCAACTGGTCGGCGGGGTGCTCGGTCCCATGCTGGTGACGGCGTCGGCGCCGCAACGCGTCCACCTGGGCTCGGCGGCCGGCGTGATCGCCGCCCTGGACGTCGCCAACGGGCGGGAGCGCTGGCGCTACAGCGGACACGGCGCGATTCAGGGCCTGGGCGCGGTGACGGGCCGACTGGTCGCGGCCTCGGCCGGTATGACGCTGGTCGAGCTGGACCGGGAGACGGGCGCGCGCCTGGGCACGACCATGCTGGGCGGCGTACCGGCCGGCGCGCCGGCCCTCTGTCCGGCCGGGGCGGCGGTGGCTCTCGAGGGCGGCCGCGTGGAGCTGCTCGACGCCGCCCTGCGCCGCGTGGCGCTGGTGGATCTGGCCGGGACCTTCGCCGGTCCGCCCGTGGCCCAGGGCGAGCGCGTCTACATCGGTTTGCAGCAGAGCGTGGTGTACTGCCTCAGGTTCTGATGGTGGAGTCCCGGACGGCGAGCAACGCCACGGCGGCGACGAAGGGCGGCCGGGCGCGGACCGGCTGTGAGACAGAGCGAGTAGAATCATGTCGGCGGCTGGCGCACGCGCGCTCCGCCGCCTGGAGATCAAGAATGACGCGCTACTCCTGCTTGTGGGCCCTGCTGGCCGCCGCTTCCCCCCTGGCCACCAGCGAAGCGCTGGGCGACACGTTCGTCGTCGCACCGCCCTTCACCATCCAGAACGCCGTCAACCTGGCGCTGGTGAACGCCTCGACCACCGACATCATCCTGGTTCACCCCGGCACGTACGCCGAGACGGTGACCGTGGACTACACCGGCTCGAACCAGAAGGCCCTGCTCATCGAGCGCGCGCAGCAGTCCCGGCCCAAGATCACCAAGGGCGTGCTCATCAAGGACTCCCGGCTGGTGACGTTCTCCGGGTTCCGCGTCGATTCCACGCACGACGACGGCGTGGCCGCGATCCGCATCCTGGACTGCACCAGCGTGGCCGTGGTGGACTGCGAGGGCACCGCGGGCGACGACGGCGGCGTCAGCGCCGTCGATACCTGGGAGGTGGTGGTGGGGGAGAGCGACTTCAGCGGCATGAGCGACGACGGGGGCGGGGGCATCGGCGTGGAGATCCTCGGCCGGCGCGCGCACGAGATTCGCAACTCCAGCATGGACGGCAACGACAAGGAAGGGATCGTGGTCGAGGCCGACGGCTCGCTCGTGCGCGGCTGCGAGTCGACGGGCAATGGCGGAGGTGGCGTATCCATCGTCGGGTTGCGCAACGAGGTGCGCGACTGCGTCGTCAAGGAGAACGGCAGCTACGGCGTCCACGCGGTGGGGGTGTGCATCGTCAAGAAGTGCACGATCAGCAGCAACACGGGTGTGGGCCTGCGCTTCGGCGACGGCGTCACCAGCTACAGCGGCGGACAGATCAGGAGCAACAAGATCCGCCACAACGGCAGCCACGGCATATCCCTCAGGGACGGCCAGGACGGCGTCCTGGTCAAGGACAACTCAGTGTCCGACAACATTGGCGCCGGCATCCGCGCGGCCAGCGACGGCAACGTCATCGCGGACAATACGTGCAAGGACACGAGCATCAGCGCGGCGGACGGCCACGGCATCCACGTCACCGACTCGGCGGACGGCAACTGCGTCGAGGAGAACAGCCTCTCGGGCAATGACGGCCAGGGCATTCTCGTGGAAGGCGACGAGAACTTCCTGGTCCTGAACGAGGCATCGGGGAACGACGGCATCGTCCAGGTGGCCGGCGCGCTGGACAACGACGGGCGCGGGAATACGACTGACACCGGCGCCAACGACTTCCCCTAGCCGGTGAAACGTCGCGCCCACCCATTCTGAAGGACATGACAGAGGTCTAGCGGAGGCTCGCACATGGCGTCACGTCTCGTCGGCAACGCGGTCATCGGCCAGTCCGGAGGGCCGACCGCGGTCATCAACCAGAGCCTGGCCGGGCTGGTGGCCTCGGCGTTGCGCGCGGAGGGGATCCGCGGCGTCTACGGCGCGCGCTTCGGCGTGAAGGGCATCCTCGACGAGGACTTCATCGACCTGGGGCGCGAGACACCGGAGACGCTCGAGCGTGTCGCCGCGACGCCCGCGGCCGGTCTCGGTTCGGTGCGCAAGAAGCCGACGCGCGAGGAGTGCCAGCGCATCCTGGAGGTCTTCCGCGCGCACGAAGTGCGCTACTTCTTCTACATCGGCGGCAACGACTCGGCCGAGACGGCGTTCATCATCGAGGAGCTGGCCCGCGAGGCGGCCTACGACCTTCGCCTGTTCCACGTGCCGAAGACGATCGACAACGACCTGCGGGTCACCGACCACTGCCCCGGCTTCGGTTCGGCCGCGCGCTTCGTCGCCTCTGCCCTGCTCGGGGATGACCTGGACAACCGCAGCATCCCCGGCATCAAGATCGACGTGGTGATGGGGCGCCACGCCGGCTTCCTCACGGCCGCGGCCGCGCTGGCGCGGCGCGGCGAGGACGACGGGCCGCATCTCCTCTACGTGCCGGAGCGGGACTTCTCCATGAAGCAGTTCCTGGACGACGTCGGCGGGGTGTACGGCCGCCTGGGACGCTGCGTGGTCGCCGTGTCCGAGGGCATCCACGACGCGCAAGGCGGCCTCATCGTGGACAGCAAGGAGCGCGACTCGCACGGCAACGTCCAGCTCGCCGGTTCGGGCGCGCTCGGCGACACGCTCGCGGCCGCCGTCAAGGAGCGCTTCGGGCCGAAGACGCGCGTGCGCGCCGACACGCTCGGCTACCTGCAGCGCTCCTTCCCCGGTTTCGCCTCGGCGGTGGACGCGCGCGAGGCGCGCGCGGTGGGAGAGCAGGCCGTGGCCGCCGCGATCGGCGGTGAGCGCCCCAGCGGCTCCATCGCCATCCGCCGCCACGCCGGGCCGCAGTACGCCGTGGACTACTTCGTCACGCCGCTCGACACCGTGGCCAAGGTCACCAAGCAGCTCGACCCGGCCTGGATCAATGCAGCCGGGAACGGCGTGCAGGGCGGCTGGTTCGACTACGTCCGCCCGCTGGCCGGCGACCTCCCGGCAACCGGCCGCTTCGCCGGGCACGCGGTGCCGAAGAAGATCCACAAGACGGCTCAGCGCCGCTCGTAGACCACGCCGAAGCCCTGGTCCGAGTGGAGCCGGTAGGTCGCCGCCAGGTAGTCGACCACCAGGGGCAGGCGCTCCGCCAGGGACACTCCGTCCACGGGATCGAGGCCGAGCAGCGGACTCGCGATGGCGTAGCGCGGCCGCGTGCGCTCGAGGTCCGCGATGAGCGCGCGCTGCATGGCGTGCGTCGCCGCGTATACCGGCATCACGTAGCGCGTGGGGCAGTCCCGCTCCAGGAGGAAGTAGACGGCTCCCATGTTCGAGAAGGCGAAGACCGGCGCTCCACGCGGCGTGCGCTCGTCGAGGAAGGACGCGAGCGCGGCCAGCGCCCGGGCCTGCACCTCCGGGACGAGCACGCCGCCGGCGCGCGGCAGGGGAACGGTGCTGAAGCCGTTGCCCGGGCAGTCGGGAAGCGCCTCTGACAGGCGCAGCCAGTGCCGCGCCATGCCGTAGAGCGGCGCATGCGCGCCGATCAGCCAGACGGCGAAGAGCACGGCCGGAAGCACGCGCGCCAGCGCCGCCAGGGACGCCGGTCCGCGGCGCAGGGGGCGCGCGAGCAGGGCGCTCTCCGCGGCCAGGGCCAGGATCGGCCAGAGCAGGGCCGCCACGTAGGCCAGGTGTCCCGCGTCCGAGCGCCCGAGAGCGGTGCGGAAGAGGCTCGCACCGGCCAGCGCCAGCAGGAGCTGCGCCAGACAGGCGCGCGAACAGCGCCGGAACGCCGCCAGCGCCAGCACCACGGCCGGCACCGCCACGAAGGCGGTCGCGGCCAGCAGGGCACGCACCTGGCTGTCGCCGAGCGCCGCGGCCACGCCGGCGCCGCGCGCCCGCTCCACGATCGCGGACAGCGGCGGGAAGGGGATTCCCCAGACGGAGAGCTGCAGGCCGATCTGAGCCGCGCCGTTCCGCCAGAAGGCGGTGCCAGCACCACACGCTCCCAGGTAGGCGGCGAAGGGCAGCGCGCCGATGATCGTCCCGCCAGCCAGCCAGAGGAAGGGCCGCAGGCGCTCGCGCAGGGGCTCCCCGCCCCGGCCCAGCGCCTCGCACACCAGGAAGGCCGCGATCCCCAGCGCGCCGTACAGGCCGGTGTCCAGGCTCCAGAACAGGGCCAGGCTCAGGCACGCGCCGCAGGCCGGAAGCGGCCAACTCCGCCGCCGCGGCCGCGCGCGGCCGCCTTCGTCCCGCGCCTGACGCAGGTCCACCAGCGCGCAGGCGAGCGCCAGGAAGAGCGCGAGCAAGCGCGGCGCCAGGAACAGGCCCTGGCTGGCGAGCGCGAGCGCGAGCAGCAGGGCGAGCAGCCACGAGCGCAGGGCCGCGGCCAGCAGCAGGAAGAACGCGGCGTGCGCCGCCGCGTACGTGAAGTTCTCGGCCAGCCGGTCGGCTTCGAGCGTCCAGCCGAGCAGCGCGAAGGAGGCGCGCGGCCGCAGCACGTTCTGCACCAGGCCGTGCTGCAGGTAGAGGTCCCGGTAGGGGACCTCCCCGCGCGCCGTTTCCGCGGCGGGCGCCAGCCACTCGCCCGAGTGGTAGAAGTCGATCGGCCCGTGCACGTCGCGGTGAAAGACCAGCATCAGCACGAGCAGGGGCAGGAACCTGCGCGCCAGGAAAGCACGAGCCCCGCCCGCCGCGCGCGCGCTCCCGCCACGCCAGCTCGACCGCAGCGAACCCGCTCCCAGGAGCAGGGCCAGGGCGATCACGCCGCCCACCCACAACGCGGATCCCGGAGCCAGCCGCCCGGCCAGGAGCCACGCGCCATGCCTCATGGCCCGCGCCACGCCCGAGTCCAAGAGCGCTCCGGTGGGGGACGCCCGCGCCCTCGAGAACCCCTGCACGGCCAGGGCCAGTCCCAGAGTCGCCAGGGCCGCCGCGGCCAGGACGCCCGCGACCCGCACGGCACCCAGCAGCAGCGGCAGATCGCCAGGAACGCGCGGTCCCACGGACAGTGCCAGCACCGCCACGGAGAGCGCGCACGCGGCGGGTCCCTCCATGCCAGCGAGACGCCGTCCCAGAACTCGAAGCCCGACCCGCGAGCGCTCCCGCGTCGCCCGATCCCCGACCCAGGCCACGACCAGACCTCCGCCGAGCAGCAGCGCCGGCCCCGTCATTCCCGGCTCGCCCCCGCAGGCCCACACGCTGGCCACAGCCCCCAGGCCGCTCGCCAGCAGCGCGATTCCACAACCTCTGCGCGCCGCGCTCCGCGCCACCAGAAAGCCCGCCCCGGACAAGACCGGAACGAGCACCAGCGAATAGTAGAACAACCCGGCTTCCCGGCCCTTGTCCGAGCCCGCTCGCGACAGGAAGCCCACGACATCCGTCGCCAGCGCCGATCCCGGAAATCCCAGCCGCACCGCAAGAAGACCAGCCAGGCTCAGCCCCAGGAAGGCGCAGCCCGCGGCGAAGCAGCAGGCGGCGGGCAGGTCCTCGTTCCGCGCGCGGGCAGCGCCGTCGGCTTCAGAGCGTGAGCAGGAATCCCTGCTGGATTCGACCGGCT
>DYIW01000269.1 GCA_020723465.1 Phycisphaera mikurensis | reverse complement strand
TCACCGCGGACGCTCGGCACGACGTGGTACGACGCCACGTGTGAGCTGCTTCTCCTCGACTACTCGGCGGTGCTGCAGAGGCTCGGGGTGCCGGAGAGAGTCAACGGGGAGCCGGACGTCACGTGGCAGTACCAGGGCGCCGACGTTCGGTTCATAGATGGACTGGTGAGTGCCGTGTACTTCAATTAGCCGTCCGGCCCGCCCGCGCATCCAGGAACTCGAATGCTGCGGGCAGCGCGTCCTGCACCACGAAGAGGTGCTCGGTCGCCGGAACCTCCAGCCACTGGACGTCCGGGTGGCCGCTCGCGGCGAGCGCGTCGAACAGCTCGCGCGCCGAGCGCAGGGCGAAGTCCTCTTCTCCCGCGGCCACGAAGAAGGCGGTGGCCCGCAGGTCGCTCGCATGCCAAAGCGCGCCGACGCCGCCGAGGGCCACGACCGCGCGCGGCCGGAAACCGGCCCGCAGGTTGTTCAGCGCGGCCGCGACTCCCATGGAATGGCCGATCACGAAGATCCGCTCCCGGTCGAATGAAAGGTGGCGTTCCAGGCTCTCGATCAGCGCCGGCAGGTCGATCCTGCCGAACATGCCGACGCGCGGTGCCGCCAGCAGCCAGCCGCGCGCCGCGCACAGGCGTCGGGTCAGGCCATTGCCGTAGCCGTCGAAGAAGAGGTTCTCGCTGCCGCCCGCGCCGTGGAGCGCCAGCACCAGAGGAGGCGGCCGCGGCGCGGGCTCCGGCACCTGGATGCGTAGAGGCACCGCGCCCTTGCCGGCCGGCGCGGCCAGCCAGTGCTGTCCCGGCCGCTGGAAGGGCCTGTCTCCGTCCTTCGCGGCGAGCGCGGCGAGGGCGTCCGCGAGCAGCAGTTCGACCGGTTCGTCCGTCTCGACCGGCGGGCCGCGTCGCAGCCGCGACAGCATGCGCTCGAGGTGACGCGCGCTGGCGGCGAGCAGCGGATCGGCGAGCGCGGGCGCCTCGCGCGCGATGCGCGCCAGCTCCGCGTCCACGCCGGGGAGGCGCGGCACGCTGAGCGCGCGCCGCGCGACCTCCGTGTCCTCCCGGCGGAAGACCAGCTCGAGCGGGGCGCGCCGCGCGCCGCCGTCAGGGAGCGGCAGCAGAAAGGCCTGCGTCTCGGCCCCGAGCCGCATGCGCAGCCAGACTCGTTCGTCCCCGGGCAGGAGGACCTCGACCACGGCGCCGTCCGGCGGCCCTTCCGGCCAGAGGAGGCTGGCGCCGAGCACGACGTGCGTCTCGCCGTCCAGCAGGCCTCGCTCCGGCGTCACGGCCCACGCCTCGGCCCACGCTCCGTCCAGGAGAGATGCGGCGCCGGGACCGCGGAGCGCGCGATGCGCCTCCTCCAGCTCCCTGGCCGCGGCCTCCGGCTGCAGCGTGAAGAACGCGCGGACCGCGGCCTGCACGCGTGGCAGGGCGCGGCGGCGGGCCGCCTCGTCGCTTCCGGCCCAGGCCGCCTCGAGGCGGCGCAGGCGCTGTCCCAGCTCGTAGCGCAGCGCCGGCTGGGGCACTGCGAGCGCGTCCGCTTCCGCGCCTGACGCGAGGAGCAGCGCGCAGAGAAGAGCCGTCGCGAGCATGCCAAGGCTCCTTCGTTCGCGCCGGTCGCCGCTCAGCGCCACCTGCGGCCGGGTTGCTCGGCTCCAATCACGCGCATGTTGCCGCCGGCGATCCCGCCCCAGTGGCGGCGCGTGCCGTGGATCTCGCGCGGCGCCCAGCCCTTGCCGAGCAATCCGAGATAGAGCGGCTTGCGCGCGTCCTCGAGGCCCTCGACTGAGGTGAGCCACGCCACGAGCAGCTCGCGCCGTCCCACGCGCTCCTTCAGGTCCTCGAGGCGCGCGAGGAAGTCCTCCACCTGCTTGGGATCGAGGTCCACGCCCAGCAGTACGCCCTTCTCCACCACCTCGTCGGCCCGCGCCTCGTCGATCTCGTACTTGCCCGTAACCAGGAAGGGCTTCTGCGCCGCCTGCAGGAAGTCGTCGAAGAGCGCCGCGCCGGGCGACTCGAGGTGCACGGCGATGCCGCGTCCCTCGAGCACGCCGAGCGCCGCCCGGCCGGCATCGGTCAGCCTGCCCTCGCGCACGAGGAAGCCGTCGTCGCCGCGGATGTCCACGCGGCCGAAGCCGAAGCAGCGCGAGGCCTGCAGCAGGAGCTGCGCGTCGCCCTCGAAGACCTTGAGGTCGGCGAAGCCGCGGGACACCGACGGCTCCGGCCGCGCCACCCGCTCGGGCCGCTCGCCCGCGTCCGCGGCCGGCTCCGCGGGCGGGGCCTCGACGATCTCCACGGCGCGCGCCAGGATCTTCGCGCGCAGCTCTTCCTTGCCGGCCGCCTCGATCGTCACGCGCTCCCAGGCGCTGTCCTTCAGGTCGGGATTGAAGTTGGAGATGCGCACGCGCAAGGCGTCGTACAGGCGCTTGCGGTCCGCGATGAGCAGCGGCTCCTGCGTCTCGTTCGCCAGGTTCATGATCCCCTGCGCCACGAACTGGGCGGTCTTCCGCAGCAGCTCCGCGTCGAGCTTGGCGGCGTCGTCTTCGGGCTGGTGGTAGTCGGGATGGTCCGCGCCGCCCGAGCCGATGAGAAAGAGCGATTCGATGCCCTGCACGATGAACGCGGAGTGGTCGGAGCCGCCGGGCCCGCCTTCGCTGGGCTCGACGATCTTCATGATCTCCGGGTCTTGATCGCGCTGGATCACTCCCCAGATGGACGGGAAGTTCTGCGCGCCCGAGGCGCCGAGCTTGTCTCCCATGCCGACCATGTCGGCGGTGAAGCTGGCCACGACTCGGTCCATGGACACGCCGTCGCACGGGTGGCTGGTGAAGTGGTTCGAGCCGAGCAGGCCCAGCTCCTCGCCGCACCAGCACGCGAGAATGACGGTGCGCAGCGGCTGGAAGCCGCTCTCCTTGAGCGCGCGGCCCACCTCCAGGACGACGGTCACGCCCGACACATTGTCGTCCGCGCCGTTGTAGACGTAGCCGTCGCTCATGCCCACGTGGTCGAGGTGTGCGCCGAGGAGCACGTACTGGTCCTTCAGCAGCGGATCGACGCCGGGGATCTTGGCCAGGACGTTGGGAGCGCGGTTGTTGCCCTTCTCCTTGCTGTAGGCGATCGCCTGGTCGTAGCCCTTGAGGCGCGCCGCGACGCCGGTCGAGCGCGAGCGCGCCTGCTTCCCTTCGATCTCGCGCCGCGCCTGCTCCATGCGGCGCGTGAAGCCGCGCGGCGATTCCTGCGGGTCGGTGCGCAGGATCTGGCGGAAGACGCGCTCGGCGATGGAGAGGCACAGGAAGGCGCGCTCTGGCACGAAGGCGTCCTCTTCCTGGCGCCAGGGGCGGCGCGCGCGGCCGCCGCGCTCGGCCGCGGCCGCGGGCTCGTACACGAGCAGGGCCGCAGCACCTTTGTCGTACGCGGTGCGTGCCTTGGCCCGCAGCGTCGCCTGCTCGCGCCACTCGTCCTCGGCCGGCGCTTCCCGGCGCTCGGCGCGGCGCGGAGGCCAGTCGCGCGTTTCGAGCGCGTCGTGGGGCGATCCGGCGAGGACGAGGACGATCTTCCCGGCCGCGTCGAGGCCGGCGTACTCGTCCAGGCCCTTGTCCGGCGCCGCGATGCCGTAGCCCGCGAACACGATCTCGGCCTCGACCGTCACTCCCGGGGTCGAGCCGGAGCGCAGGGCGAAGTCCTCGTCGTCGAGATGGAACTCGCGGCCGGCCACGCAGAGTTCCGGCCTGCCCGTGCGCCACTCGTAGCCCTCGATCTCGACCTGCTGGAAGTAGCCGCCGTCCTCGCCGGCGGGCGCGAGGCCCCACTCGGCGAAGCGCGCCGCCACCCAGTCCGCGGCCCGTTGATAGCCGTCCGTGCCGCTCTTGCGGCCCTGCATGTCGTCGGCAGCCAGGACCGCCGCGTACTCCATCATGCGCGCGCCGGTGGCGAGCGGCTTGACGGCGTCCTCGCCCGCGGCGGGGAGGACGGCGCAGGCGGCGAGGGAAACGAGCAGCGCGGCGGGAAGCAGCAGGATCATGGCGGCTCCTTGCGTGAAGGCGGCGCGCGTCCTCGCGGGGTGCGGGGCGGCGCGGCAACGGCCTGACAATAGGGCGATCAGGGCAGCAGCGTCAACGGGAACGGGTTGCTGGCGAAGGAGGCCGTGTTCGTGGGCGGCGGGTCGAAGACGACGTAGGCGTGGCAGAGCGTCGTTCCCACGAAGCTCGCGGCCAGGCCGGGAGCGAGGTTCACCGCCGCGGCCGCGGCGCCAGCGCCGTCGAGGGCGCTGAAGGTGTTGCTGAAGACCGTGCTGTTCGCGGCCTGGATGGTCACCACCATGTACCAGTCCGGCACGAGCGGCAGCGTCACCGCGCCGACCGGCAGTCCGGGCTCGGTGCCGCTCATCGAGCCCACCAGGAAGTACGCCTTGCCCGCGTTCCCCGCGCCGCAGTGCAGGTCGAGGCTCTGCGTGCCGCCGGCGCTGGCGGAGAGCGCGGTGGTGTCGCCGGTCAGGCCCGCGTCCGGGAAGGAGCGCAGCGTGAACTCGTCGAGGACCTGCCCCTGGTCGTCGAGGAAGCGCACATCCAAACGGTCTCGGTCGATGTCGAGCACCGCCGAGCCGTAGGTGAGGAGCGACGTGTACATGGCCGGGTGGTTCAAGGGGCCGGAGGAGATCTTGCCGGAGCAGCCGACCACGGCGTGGACCGCGCCGGCGTGGGGCATGGCCGCCTTGACGTAGGGGCCGTCTCCCGCCTCGCTGCCGTTGCCGGCGTCCTTGAGGTGCGCCGGCGCGAAGGTCGTCGAGAGCCCGTAGTGGCCGTCGATGAAGTACGAGCGCTCGTAGGCGTGGCTGTGGCCGGCGAGCACCAGATCGACGCCGCCCGCCTCGAGCAGCGGCAGGAAGTTCTGCCGCATCTCGATCAACGTCGTCTCGGTGTCCGAGTCGTGGCTGCCCTTGGTGTAGGGCGGATGGTGGAAGAAGGCGATGATCCAGTGCTGAGTCGTCGCCGCCAGGTCGGACGCGAGCCAGTTCCACATCGGCCCGCCGGCGCTGCGGTCGGAGCCGGTCGAGTCCAGGCAGATGAAATGGACGTTGGCGTAGTCGAAGGAGAAGTACGCCTCGGTCCCGGACGGCACCCCGCCCGCCTCTCCCTGGGCCGGCAGCGCGAAGATGCCGTAGTGCACTGCCGCGTCCTTCTCGTGATTGCCGCGCGTCGGCCAGAGCACGCTCTTCCTCAGCAGTTGAGGATACGTGTCGAACACCGCGGCCTGATACTCGGAGTCGGAGCCCAGGTAGTAGGCGTTGTCGCCGAGCATGAGCCAGAGGTCGGTGGGCGTGGCGCCGGTGTGGGCGAGATACGCGTCGCGCACGGCCGCGGCGTGCGAGTCCGCGGTGCCGGAGTCGCCGAGGACCCAGACGCGCACGGGCTGCTCGGTCCCGGTTGGCGGCGCGGTCACGAAGCGGTGCTCGGCGTCGCCTCCGGCGAGCACCGTACTCGTGGTGCCGATCGAGTAGTAGTACGTCGCGCCCGGGGCGAGCCCGGCGATCGGCACCTGGTGGTCGTTCTGCACCACGGGATCGTCGGCGAAGAGGTTCAAGCTGCCCGGCGCCGAGCCGTAGCGCACGCGGCCGTCGGTCGGCCCGTTGGTGCGCCAGCAGACGGTGACGCCCTGCGGCGTGCCGAGCTGGAGATACGGACCGCGCGCGACCTTGAGCAGGGTCTCGCCGACCAGCTCGAGGTCGAAGCTGATGTCGCTGCTCGTGACGCTCGACTGGTGGATCTCGACCGCGAGGCAGTTCGAGCCCGTGACGAGCAGGCTCGGACTCACGGGAATGAGCTTGAACAGGTCCTCACCCTCGCTGTCGATCGCGTGGGGCGCCAGCGTCTGGTAGTGGAACGCGCCCGCGGACATGTTGGCGCGCGCCACCTCCACGCCGTTCAGGTAGACGATCGCGCCGTCGTCGCGCAGGATCGACAGGGCCAGGTTCAGGTACTGCCCCGGGTTCGTCGCGGTGAAGCTGCAGCGGAAGTAGGTGGTGACGTACTTGTTCGACGGGTTCGGGCCGAAGCTCACCACCGTGGCCTCGTCGCCGTCGCCGTAGCCGAGCTGCGCCGGCCCGGACGCCCAGGAGGCGTCGTTGAACGCGGGCGCGGTCCAGGCCGTGCCCTGGTTCGAGCCGTCGTCGAGGTACTTCCAGCGGGAGCCGGCGGGGAGCAGCATGTCGTCGGCGCGCGCCGCGGGAAGCGCGGCCACGGCCGCGAGCAGCGCCGCGATGGCTGCAGAGCGGCGACGCAGGGATAGAGTGAACCATCGGGGCATGGGGTGCCTCTGCCGAGGTTGGAGAAGGGACGATCCTGACGCCTGCATTCTACCCGACGCGCGCGGGTCTGGTCTGCGTCAGCGCGGGAGCGGGAGCCCGTGCCGGCGCAGGATGGTGCGCACCTCCACCGGGAACTCCTCGGCCAGGTCGCTGGTGTGCTCGCGCGTGAGCCGCACCGCCAGCGCGCGCAGCTGCTCTTGCGCGCCTTCGGGACCGAGGCGGGCCGTGGATCCATCTGCGGCGCGATAGAGGGCCGGCCTTCCGGTCGACCAGAGGAGCTCCGTCGCCATGCGCCGCGCCAGCTCCGCGTCCTTGGCGCGAAGGGCGGCGTCCTGCAGGGTCACGGGCGCCGCCCGCGCCAGGGGCGCGAGCAGGTCGTGATCCCATTCGGTGGCCGCCGCCAGCACCGCGAGGGGATCGGCGGCCACGACGTGGTCCGGCACGTGGGCGGCGCGCAGGGGGCTCTCACGGAATCGCGCCAGCACCACGCGCCAGTCGGCTTGCGTGAACCGCGCCGTCACCGCCGCGAGCTCCGGCTCGTCCAGCAGGTTGCCCCAGAGCAGCAGCTCCTCGACGTCCATGTGGGCCGAGAGCGCTCGCGCCAGCGACTCCCGTTCCCACCAGGACAGCGCCCGCTCCTGTTCCTTCTCGGTTCCCTCCTGCAGGAGGTCATCGCTCTGCAGCCACTCGCGCACCACTTCGAGCGCCTCGGGCCGGTCACAGGACGCGGCCAGGAGCGTGGCGTAGTGCTCGGCCAGGGGATCGTCTACCTGGAACGGCGCGCTCGCCACGCCGCGGCGCGCCAGTGCCCCGACCAGCACGTCCCGCCAGGAATCCTCGCGCCGCTCCGCCAGCTCCGCGGCGAGGGTGGCGCTCGCGTGCTCCGAGGCCGCGAGGATCGGCACGAGTCTGCGGCTGTCGGCCAGGGCGCGCAGCGCGGGCAGGGGCGCGGCGGCGAGGGTGGCGTCTCCCAGGACCTCGATGACCTCGTCCGGCTCGTCGCATCCGCCGCGCTCGGCCAGCCAGGCGAGGAGGCTGGAGCGGCCGAGCGGGCCCGTGCACAGGAGACGGCGCGCGTCCCTGCCCTCGAGCCCGCGGTCGGGATCGCACGCGGCGCGCAGCAGCGCCGGCGGCACGCCGGCCAGCAAGCGGTCGGGCAGGGCGTCCGTGGCCGCCGCGCGGATCTCCGGGCGAGGATCGCCGAGCGCTGCCAGCAGCGCCGGCGCGATTCGCTCGAGATACTCGCCGCTTGTTGGATAGGAGTCCAGGACGGCGCGGAACCCCTCGCTGCCGCGCTCGCCGTCCGTATGCAGCGCTGCTCGCAGCCACACCGCCAGCACCGCCGCGGCGCGCGGCAGGTCGTGCGCGCCGGCCAGCAGGTCGACCCAGTCATCGACCGGGCCGTCCCGCATGAGCACCCGCGCCCTGTCCTCGCTGAGAAGCTCGCGCAGCAGCCGCCAGCGCAGCCGCTCCCCCTCGGACTCGAACCAGGCGAGCGTTGCCCCGGGCAGGGCGCCCTGCGTCGTGCCGAAGGGATCGAGCGCTTTGCGCAGCGACCAGAGCGCGCCAGGTTCCGCACGCGACGGACATGCGCCGAGGCGATCGACAACGGTCTCCAGAGGCGGCGACCAGGCGCGGACCGAAGCCTCGACCTGCTCGCCGTCGCAGTGGACCACACCGTCCCGGAAGCCCGCGTCCACCGCGTCCCACCAGAACGGACCCGTCACCAACTCCTCTGCGTGACGGCACACGAGACCGAAGCGCGCCTCGCCGTCAAGCCCGCTGACGTCCGGCTCGCCCAGTAAGCGGAGCAGCGCAGCTCTGTGTTCCTCGTCTGACTCCTGGCGCAAGCCTCTGGCGGCGAAGAGGGCCAGGCCGCTCCTACCTGGGTCCGCGTCCTGGCGTGCGCAGGCCCTTCTCTTCTCCTGCGCCTCGGGCAGCGCGAGCGTCGCCTCGGCGAAGGCTTCCAGCACTTGCGGATC
>DYIW01000268.1 GCA_020723465.1 Phycisphaera mikurensis | reverse complement strand
CGCGTCAGAGGGCGGAGGGAGTGCTCGGCGGTCCCCGGCCGTACGAAAGCGATGCGTGCGGACCGGACGGCTCGCCTGCGCCCTGCTGCGGCGCCGGCCGCGGTTGTGCCGCCGGGCCGGGAGGCTCGCCGGGAAACGGCGGGAACTCCTTGGCGGCCGGCCGGTCCTCGAGGGAAGGAGCCGGCGGGCCCGGGCCGGCCGGGTGCGCGGCGCGCGCGGCGAAGAAATCGCGCGTTTTCGCCGCGTCGCTTCGGCGGGCGGTCGCGCCGGTCCGTTACAAGGAAGCGGAGTCGGGCCGCACGGCACGGAGCACATGCCATGAACAGGAAGCTCGCATTCTGCGTCGTCCACGGCGCGCTGGCGGTTCTCCTCGCCGGCCTGCTCGCCGGCAAGCTCCTGCCGCAGGCGCCGGCGGCCAGCGAAGACGAGCTGAAGGCGCTCATGGACGACGGGAACTACCGGGAAGCCTTCGAGGGCTTTGCGCGGCGCGCGCGCGAGGGAACGTCTGATCCGGAGCGCATCGGCGTCGACCTGAGCCGCGCCCTGCAGTGCCTGGAGACACTGGACCGCGAGGCCGAGATGGACGCGTTCCGCGAAGAAGTCGTGTCACGACACGCCGGCAACTGGCGGCTCTTGTGGGCGGCTGGCAGCTCGTACCTCGCCTGCTCGCACCACGGCTCGATCGTGGCGGGCGAGTTCCAGCGGGGGCGCTACCGCGGCGGTGCGTACGCGAACCCCTTCCTCCGCGACCGCGCGCGAGCGATTCAGCTCCTCCTGGCCGCCCGCGCCCAGGCGCCCGCAAGCGCGCCGGCGGCGCACCTCGGCGACCTCATGGCCGACCTCGCGCAGGCGCTGCTGCAGGAGAACGAGGGGAGCTTCCTCCTGCTGAGCCTGACCAACCTGGCCGATCTGCCCGACCTCGAGCTCGGGTACGGCGGCCACACCCGTTCGCGGGGCACGGGCGCCGCGGTCGACGCCGAGGGCAGCCCCATCTTCCACGGCCTGCCCGCGAGCCTGGATGAGGCCAGAACGGACGGCGAGCGCTGGCGCTTCGCGCTCGCCGAGGCGGCGCGCCTCAACCCGGCCCGCGCCGGCGAGATGCGCCTGCGGCTGGCGTCTTTCCTGGACAGCCAGTTCGGCGTGCGCACGATCGCAGGCGACTATCGCTTCGTTGTCGAGGGCGATGGCGGCGCAGCCCGCGGCGCCTTCGCCCTCGAGTCCCTCACGGACGAGGAGACCGTCTGCCGGCTCGCGACCGGCGTGCGCCGCATCCGGCTGCCGGACGAGCAGAACTGCCTGAAGATCCTCCAGGCGCTCGGCGAGGACGCCGCGGCTTCCTGCCGCGTTCCCGCGCTCCAGGCGCAGGCGGAGATCCTCGAGGTCCGCCGCCAGTACCCGCGCGCGGCCGAGGTCTGGCAAAGGCTCGCGGACCTCTTTGACACCGACAGCGAGAAGAAGCCGTTCCTCGAGCGCAGGAACGCCATCATTGGCAACTGGTGCGCGTTCGAGCCGGTCTCGACGCAGCCGGCGCACCAGGGCGCCACCGTGGACTTCCGCTTCCGCAACGGCCGCAAGGTCGAGTTCGAGGCGCGCGCCGTCAAGATCGAGAAGCTGCTCGAGGACGTGCAGGACTACCTGAAGTCCGACCCGGGAAGACTCGACCACCAGCGCATGACAATCGACGACGTGGGCTGGCGCCTGGTCCAGAAGAACGGCAAGAAGTACCTCGGCGAGCGCCTGGCGGCCTGGAGCCTCGACCTGGAGCCCGCCGCCGGCCACCAGGACCGCCGCATCACCGTGGCCACGCCGCTCCAGAGAGCGGGCGCCTACCTGCTGGTCGCGCGCCTGCAGGACGGCAACACCAGCAGGATCGTGCTCTGGGTCGCGGACACGGCCATCGTCAAGAAGCGCCTTGATGGCGGCCAGTGGTACCTGGTCGCGGACGCGGTCACGGGAGCGCCCGTGGAGAAGGCGAACGTCGAGTTCTTCGGCTATCGCCAGGAACAGGTCGAGGGCACCAGGCGCCACAACGTGCTGACCCGGAGCTTCGCCCGCCTGACCGACGCCGCGGGCCAGATCGTGAACCGCGACGACGAGCAGCCGCCCGACCACCAGTGGCTCGCGATCGCGCGCACGGCCGAGGGCCGCCTGGCCTATCTCGGCTTCTCCTGGGTCTGGGGCGCGCATCACGACGTGGCGCGCATGGAGCAGCGCAAGATCTTCGCCATCACGGACCGGCCGGTCTACCGGCCAGGCCAGACGGTCCGCGTCAAGTGCTGGATCGGCAGGCCGCGCTATGGCCACGAGGGGCCGTCCGAGTGGGCAGGCAGCGCGGAGCTGCTCGAGATCACGAACCCGCGCGGCGAGACGATCTCCTCGGAAATGCACACGTGCGACGACTACGGTGGGCTGGAGGGGAGCATCCAGCTCCCGGCCGGCGCCGCGCTCGGTCAGTACGCCATCCTCGTGGACAAGGAGCACGGCGGCGGCTTCCGCGTCGAGGAGTACAAGAAGCCCGAGTTCGAGGTGGCCGTGGAGGCCCCGGCCGAGCCCATCGCTCTCGGCGAGACGTTCACGGCCACGGTCAAGGCGACCTACTACTTCGGCGGCCCGGTGAGCGAGGCCACGGTCGCCTACAAGGTCCTGCGCACGTCCTTCCTCCAGGAGTGGTACCCGCCGAACCGGTATGACTGGCTCTATGGAGCGGGATACTGGTGGTTCGGGAGCGACTATGACTGGTACCCCGGCTGGCGGTCTTGGGGCTGCTGCCGGCCCGTGTGGTGGTGGCCGGTCGAATCCTCGGCGCCCGAGGTGGTCGCCGAGGGCCAAGCGCTGCTCGCCGCGGACGGCACGTTCAAGATCGAGATCGACAGCGCGCCGGCCAAGGCCCTTCACGGCGACCAGGACCATCGCTACCAGATCTCGGCCGAGGTGACCGACTGCTCACGGCGCACGATCACCGGCAGCGGGTCGGTCGTGGCCGCGCGCGCGCCCTTCAAGGTCACCGTCTGGCCGGATCGCGGCTACTACCGCGCGGGCGACACCGTCGAGGTGAGCGTGGACGCGCGCACGGCCGCGGGCCAGCCGGTCTCGGGCAAGGGCATGCTGCGGCTCTTCGGCGTGCGCCACGAAGTTGGCGAGCCGATCGAGACGCTCCTGGAGGAGCAGCCGTTCCTGGCCTGCGCGGGCGAGGCGGTGCGGCTCAAGCTCGTGGCGGCGCGGCCCGGTCAGTACCGCGTGTCCGCGGTCGTCACGGACGCGCCCGAACGTGCGCTCGAGGGCGCCTGCCTGATCGCGGTGCACGGCGACGTCGCGGCCGGGACCGAGTTCCGGTTCAACGCACTGGAGCTGGTTTCCGAGCAGGCCGAGCACCAGCCCGGCGACAGGGCGAAGCTCCGCGTCAACACGGACCGGCCCGGAAGCACGGTGTTCCTCTTCCTGAGGCCGGTCGAAGGCGTGTACCGGGCCCCCGAAACGCTCACGCTCGCGGGCAAGTCGCGCGAGGTCGAGATCGAGGTCTTGTCCGAGGACGTGCCGAACTTCTTCGTCGAGGCGCTGACCATCGCCGATGGCCGCGTGCACGAGGAGACGCGCATGATCGCCGTGCCGCCGCAGGACCGCGCGCTCTGCGTGGCGGTCGAGCCCGCGGCCGCCACCCTGAAGCCAGGCGCGGAGACGCAGGTCAGCCTGCGGGTCACGGATCACGCGGGCAAGCCCTTCGCTGGTGCGGCCGTGCTCACCATCTACGACAAGGCCGTGGAGTACATCTCCGGCGGCAGCAACGTGCCGGACATCCTGGCCTTCTTCTGGGGCTGGCGGCGCGACCACACCCCGTATCACGAGACCAGCCTCGACCGCGCCGGCAGGAACGTCGTTCCCGAGGGCGTGGCGACGATGACCGAAATCGGCGAGTTCGCGGGGTTCGCCGCCGGGAACCTCCAGCAACTGGGCTACCTGGGCGCCAAGGGACCGCGCGCTGGAGTGGGCGGCGAGGTCAGCTTCGAGGCCCACTACACGGAGGAAGAGGTCGACACCGTCGCCGCCTGCGGCGCCGGGGTAGTGATGCAAACCGCGCCCCAGCAGGACCGCGGCCCGGGCGGAGCCGACCTGGTGCAGCCCGCCGTGCGCTCTCAGTTTGCCGACACCGCGCTCTGGGCCGGCGCACTCGTCACGAACCAGGACGGCATGGCCGACGTGTCCCTTGCCATGCCGGAGAACCTGACCACGTGGAAGGCGCGCGCCTGGGGCCTGGGCCAGGGCCTGCGCGTGGGCGAAGGCAGCGCGGAGCTGGTCACGACCAAGGACCTGCTGCTCCGCATGCAGGCGCCGCGCTTCTTCACCGAGAAGGACGAGGTCGTGCTTTCGGCCAATGTGCACAACCGGCTCGAGGCCGAGGCGGAGGCGCGGGTCCAGATCGAGCTGGAGGGCGGCTGCCTGGAGCTGCTCGGCCAGGCCGAGACGAGCACGGCCATCGCGCCGGGCGGCGAGGCGCGCGTGGATTGGCGCGTGCGCGTGCTGCAGGAGGGCGAGGCCGTGGTGCGCATGCAGGCGCTCGCCGTAGAGGACGCGGACGCGATGGAGATGCGCTTTCCAGTGCACGTGCACGGCATGATGAAGACCGAGTCCTTCTCCGGCTCGCTCCGGCCCGACGAGAGCGCAGGCAGCTTCACGTTCCGCCTGCCCGAGGAACGGCGTGTCGAGGCGAGCCGCCTGGAACTGCGCGTCTCGCCCACGCTCGCGGGCGCGCTAGTCGAGGCGCTCCCCTACCTCGCCGACTACCCCTACGGCTGCACCGAGCAGACGCTCAACCGCTTCCTGCCGGCGGTGGTGACGCAGAAGGTCCTGCAGGACCTCGGGCTCGACCTCGCGGCCATCCAGGAGAAGCGCACGAACCTGAACGCCCAGGAGATCGGCGACGACCGGGCGCGCGCCGCGGGCTGGAAGCGATTCGAGCGAAACCCCGTGTTCGACCAGAAGACGCTGCTCGACATGACGCAGCAGGGCCTCGAGCGGCTCGCCTCCATGCAGCTCTCGGACGGCGGCTTCGGCTGGTTCTCCGGCTGGGGCGAGCACTCCTCTCCGCACACCACCGCGCTGGTGGTGCACGGCCTGCAGACCGCGGCCGCGTGCGACGTGGCCGTGGTACCGAGCGTGCTCGAGCGCGCCGTAGACTGGCTCAAGGACTATCAGAAAGAGCAGGTGACGCGGCTCGTCAATCACGAGTCGAAGGCCTGGCCGTACAAGACGCACGCGGACAACGTGGACGCCCTGGTCTACATGGTGCTCGCCGACGCGGGCGCAGACGTTGCCGACATGCGCGCCTTCCTCTATCGCGACCGCAACGGTCTGTCCTTGTACGGCAAGGCGCTCTTCGGTTTGGGCGTGCAGCGCCTCGGCGACACCGAGAAGCTGGCGATGATCCTCAGGAACATCGAGCAGTTCCTGGTCCAGGACGAGGAGAACCAGACCGCCTGGCTCAGGCAGCCCGAGGACGGCTGGTGGTTCTGGGACAACAGCTCGGTCGAGGCCCACGCCTTCTACTTGAAGCTCCTCGCGCGCACCGCGCCGCGCGGGCCCGTAGCGCCGCGGCTGGTCAAGTACCTGATCAACAACCGGAAGCACGCCACCTACTGGGACTCGACGCGCGACACGGCGTTTGCCATCGAGGCGCTGGCCGAGTACCTCGGGGCGAGCGGCGAGATGGCGCCCGACATGAGGGTCGAGATCCTGCTCGACGGCGAGAAGCAGAAGGAGGTGCGCATCAGTCCCGCCGACCTCTTCACCTTCGACAACCGCTTCCTGCTCGAGGGCGCCGCGGTGTCTGGCGGCGAGCACCGGCTCGAGATCAGGAAGACCGGCGCGGGCCCGCTCTACTACAACCTGTACGCGAGCGTCTTCACCCTCGAGGACTTCATCACCCGGAGCGGCCTCGAGCTGAAAGTCGAGCGCAAGGCCTACCGCCTGGCGCGCGTGGACGCGACCGAGAAGGTCGCGGACGCGCGCGGCCGGCCCGTGGACCACAAAGTGGAGAAGTACCGCCGCGAGCCGCTCGCGGACGGCGCGCTCGTGCACAGCGGCGAACTGGTCGAGGTCGAGCTGTGGATCGCGGCCAAGAACGACTACGAGTACGTGGTGTTCGAGGACGTGAAGGCCGCCGGCTTCGAGCCGCTGAGCGTGACCAGCGGCTACATCGACCATCCGCTCGGCGTGTACCAGGAGCTGCGCGACCGCACGGCCGCGTTCTTCGTGCGCCGCCTGCCGCGCGGCGAGCACAGTATCGCCTACCGCCTGCGCGCCGAGATCCCCGGCCGCTTCAGCGCCCTGCCGGCGAAGGGCTACGCCATGTACGCGCCCGAGCTGCGGGGCAACTCGGACGAGCTGCGCCTGGTCATCGAGGACTGACCCGGCGGCGCTGGCGCGAGACAGGAACGGCGGCCATGTGCTACCTTGCCCGCCATGCCCGCAAACCGTGTCGTGTTCTGGAGCACCGACCATGAAGACCGCGCCGCGCGGCACCGCGCCCGCTCTCGCCTTGCTGTTCGCGTCCGTCCTGTGCGGCTGCCTTAGCCAGGAGAGCCGCGTGAACCCCTTCGACGAGGACCTGCAGTTCCTGCGCGACCACGCCGGCGTGATCGTGCTCGGCGAGGACCCGGCCGGCCCGCGCGTCGCGGTGGTGCCCAAGTGGCAAGGCCGGGTGGTGACCAGCACCACGGGCGGCAAGGACGGCATCAGCCACGGCTGGATCAACCGTGAGCTGATCGCCTCCGGCGAGATCCAGCCGCACATCAACGTCTTCGGCGGCGAGGACCGCTTCTGGCTGGGGCCGGAGGGTGGGCAGTACGCCATCTTCTTCCGCCAGGGCGATCCCTTCGACCTCGAGCACTGGCAGACGCCCGCGGCCATCGACACCGACCCCTACGAGGTGGTGAGCCAGGACGCGCGCTCGGTGAGCTTCCGCCACGCCGTGCGCCTGCAGAACTACTCCGGCACCTGGTTCGACGTGGGCATCGAGCGCGCCATCCGCCTGCTCGACCCAGCGCAGGCCGGCAAGAGCCTGGGCGTGGCCGCGCCGCCCGGCGTGCGGCTCGTGGCCTACGAATCGCAGAACCGCGTCACCAATCAGGGGCAGGAGGCGTGGACCAGGCAGGGCGGCCTGCTTTCCATCTGGATCCTCGGTATGTTCCGCCACTCGGACTTCTCGACCGTAATCGTGCCCTTCAAGCAGGGCACGGAGGAGGAGCTCGGGCCGGTCGTCAATGACAGCTACTTCGGCAAGGTGCCGGCCGACCGCCTCGCGGTGCGGGACGGCGTGCTCTTCTTCAAGGCGGACGGCCGCTGCCGCAGCAAGATCGGCGTGTCGCCGGCGCGCGCCCGGGACGTGCTCGGCAGCTACGACCCCTCGCGCCAGCTCCTCACCATCGTGCGCTATGACCTGCCCGAGGGCGCGCGCGACTACGTCAACTCCATGTGGGAGCTGCAGGAGAAGCCCTACGGCGGCGACGCGGTCAACAGCTACAACGACGGCCCCCCCGCGCCCGATAAGAAGCCGCTCGGCCCCTTCTACGAGCTGGAGACCTCGTCCCCGGCGGCCGTGCTCGGCCCGGGCGAGAGCCTCACGCACACGAACCGCACGTTCCACTTCCGCGGCGACCAGCAGGCGCTGGACCTGATCGCGACCAAGGTGCTGGGAGTCTCGCTCGCCGAGGTCGGCATCCCGGCGCCGGCGCAGTAACCCCCGGACGGGAACGCCGTCTCGCTTGCAGTCTCGTGCGGGCGCGTTCTGCGTCATCGGCGCCAATGCTCCCGCGAGGAGCCCGTCGGAGAGCGACATGACGAAGAAGTCCTCCAACCGGCCGGGCCGAGCGACCCCGGCCAGGAAGAAAGTCGCACCGCTGGTGCGACGTTCGCCCGCCGCGCGATCTGTTTCGCCAGCGACGCGAGACGCGGAGTTGCCGGCCCGCGCCGGCGAGTTCGACGAGGTGCTCGCGCTGATCGAGACGGCGCGGCGACGCGCCTACCAGGCGGTCAACACCGAACTCGTTGGGCTCTACTGGCAGCTCGGCGAGTACATCAGCGAGAAGATCGAGTCCGCCCAGTGGGGCGACGGCGTGGTGGACGAGCTGGCCGCTGCCATCGCGCGCCGGTACCCGGGCATGCGCGGCTACACCCGGCCCAACCTGTTCCGCATGCGGCAGTTCTACGAGGCGTACCGGGACGACAAGAAAGTCTCAGCACTGCTGAGACAATTACCCTGGACCCACAATCTGATCATCTTCAGTC
>DYIW01000267.1 GCA_020723465.1 Phycisphaera mikurensis | reverse complement strand
CTCGCTCCTCGACCCGGCGCGGCTACCGGTAGATTCCTGCTCAGGCCCTCAGCCGCCGAACCAGCGCCAGAACGAGACCACCGGCTTCCAGGAGTAGCCGGCCTCGAGCGTGACGGCGACAAGCGGGCCCTTCAGCTCGTCGAGGTCGAAGGAGCACGCGCAGCCCGGTTCGAGGACGACGCGGCCGTCCCGGAAGGCGAGGCCGGCCGAGCGCGCGGCGCGGGCGCTGGCGAAGGAGATGCCGCGGAACAGCGAGAAGCGCCAGGCCACGTGCAGGCGCGCCAGTCCTCCTTCGATCTGCCAGCGCACCGCAGCAGCGTGATCCAGCGCCCGCACCACCTTCTCTTCCGGATCGATGCGCATGCGCACGCGGTGCAGCATGCGTACGCGCGCCTGGCGCATGAGGCCGGAGAGCGCGCTGTCGGCATGGTGCCAGGCGGCGACGATCTCCGCACCCTCGCGGGACACGGTGAAGGGGCTCGCGCCCGCGCCGAGCGCCAGGAAGCGCGCCTCGAGCTCGTCGGGCAGAAGTGCCCGCGCACCTGCCGCGGGCCGGAGCGTCGCCGCGCGCGAGCCCATGCGCGCCCAGAGGGGCGCGAGCGCCAGGGCGTAGCCGAGGAGCCCCAGGACCACGGCGAGGAGATGGTTGCGGAAGAGGCGCATGCCCGGGTTCTGGCCGCTCTGGTCCAGGAAGCCCGGGATGCGCTCCAGGCAGCGCACGAGCGCTTCCTCGTTCGGCGCGGTCGCTTCCACCACGGCCGATTCGACCGCGATGATGCGGCCGTGGACCGGCACCGGCTGGTCGATCCGGTAGCTGAAGTCGTGGAGCGACTTCGTGGTGCGCGCGGCCCGCGCGCCTGCTTCCTGCCGGCGGCGCGCGGCCTCGCGCTCCGCGTCGTTCGGGCCGGCGAGCACGACCACCACGGCGCGCGAGCCGTCCTCGAGGACGCTGTCCTGCGCCTGTGGCGCGGCGCTCCATGAGTACGGCGGCGGTCCGAGGAAGAAGAGCGGGACCAAGACGAGCGCGGGCAGGGCCAGCGACGCGACGCAGAACAGGAAGAGCAAGGCGAAGCGCATGGCGACCCCCTGGACCGTTCCTTTGCCGGCGGATCATAGACAAGCGGCGCTGCTGCCACGCCCCCGTGCGCTGGTAGCATCGGCGGCGCCATGACCTCCCCGCGCGCATGGGCCGCATCCGCTCCTGTTCCGGCCGGACTCCCGCCGACGGAACGAGGTCGTGGCGCGATGCAGCGGCCCGTGCTCTGGCTGGCGCTCGCGTGCCACCTGTTCCTGGCGCTCGGCTACCTGGTCAGCACGCCGCTCTACGAGGCGCCGGACGAGAACACGCACCTCCAGTACGTCCTGCACCTCGCGGGCGCGCGCTCGCTCCCGCTCGTGCCGGGCACGGCCGAGGCGCTCGGGCGCTCGCGAATGGACGAGGCGATCCAGGCGTATCATCCACCGCTCTATTACGCGCTGCTCGCGGCCACGCTCTGCGCGGCCGGGGAAGCGGACCTCGCGGCCACGGGCGCTGAGAACCCGGACTACGGCGCGAAGGACTCGGCGCGGCCGGGCCGCTACCTGCACTTCGTGCACGGCGCGGACGAGCGGCCGCCGGTCTCGGCCGAGGTACGCGTCTTCTGGCTGCTGCGCGGCTGGTCCGTGCTCTTCGGCCTGCTCGCCATCCTCATCACGCATCGCCTCGGTCGCCTCGCATTCCCGGCGAGCCCGGCCATTGCCGACGCGGCCGCGCTGCTGCTCGCCTGCCTGCCGCAGTGGAGCTTCATGCACGCAGTGGTGAACAACGACAACCTGGCCACGCTGCTGAGCCACGCCGCGCTTCTCCTTCTGGCCGCGGCGCTGGCGCGGCGCCGGCTCTCGATCCTGACCGGCCTGGGCCTCGGGCTCGTCATCGGCCTGGCGCTGCTCGCCAAGCTGACCGCGGCGTTTCTCGCGCCGCTCGTGTTCCTCGTCTATCTCGCCGCCTTCTGCTGGTGGAAGCAGGATCGGCGCATGGTCCTGCTCTCGGGCGCGGCCGCCGCTTGCTCCGCGGCCGCGGTCTCAGGCTGGTTCTTCCTGCGCAATGCCAGGCTCTACGGCAGCCTCATGGCGCTCGACGTGCATCAGGCGTCCTTCGGCGGCAGCCTGAGGATCCCCGCGGGCGAGGTCTGGGACTACCTCGCCGGCGGCTTCCTGCCCACGCTTCTCCGTTCATTGCTCGGCGACCTCGGCTGGTTCTGCTTCCCGGCCGCGGACTGGGTGGTCCTAGCCGGCAAGATCACCGCGGCGGTCGCGGCGCTCGGGTTGGTCCTGCGGGTCGCGTCGCGGCGCCGGGAGGGAGACCGCGCCGTGGTCGCGCTGCTCTCTGGCTGCGCACTCCTCGTGTTCGCGCTGGTCGTGCACTACAACACGCTCATGCGCGGCCCGCACGCGCGCTACCTCTTCCCGGCGGCGGGCGCGCTGTCGGTCCTCTTCGCCAGCGGCCTGGTACGCGCCGCGGGTCTCATCCCTGCCCACGCGCGCCGCGCGCTGTCGTGGCTCCTCGTTCTGGCGCCGCCGGCGCTCGGCGGGGCCGTGCTTCTGGGGCAGTTCCGGCCCGCCTTCGCGCCCGAGCAGACTCCGGCGCCCGCGGTTCACGCCTGCCTGGCGCGCGGCATCGCGAGCGAGCCGACGGAGCCGGCGATCGAGCTGCTCGAGCCGCAAGACGGCGCGGAGCTCCAGGCCGCGCCCCTCTTCCGCTGGCGCGCGCCCGCGGAAGACGGCGCGATCTACACCTTGCACTTCTACACGGCCGCGGGCCGCGTGCTCTTCGCGACCTACGAGCTCCTGCATGTCGAAATCCGAGGAGACTCCTGGCGCTTCCCGGAGGAGTGGTGGCGGCACTTCGAGCCGCGGGGCGAGCCGGTCTTCTGGAAGGTGCGGCGCCTGCCCGATCGGAGCAAGGGCGAGCCGGCGGGCGCCACTCCCGAGAGCCGCGCGCGGCGCTTCAGCGCGCGGTAGGGGGCCTTGCGGCCGCGCGCAGGTCGAGGGCGCGGGCGAAGCGCCGCGCCGCCGCCGCGTCGATGCGGAAGTAGAGCGCGGGCTCGATCAGCTCGAGCTCCATGAGAAGCAAGCCGCCTGCGGCGTCCCGCGCGAAGTCCGCGCGCGCGTAGAGGGGCACGGACGGCAGCGCGTGCATGATGTGCTCCGCGGCAGCGGCGACCTCTGCGCGCGAGACGGGCGCGATGCTGCCGCCGTGCTCCTCCTGCACGCGGAAGTCGCCCGCGCGCGGCCTCTTCAGCAGGGAATGGCTGTGTTTCCCGTCGAACAAGACTGCGGAGTACTCGCCCTCCTCGACCACGCTCGGCAGGAAGGGCTGGGCCATGAACTCGCGCTCCGCGAAGGCCGTCAAGGCGCGCCGCAGGGCCGGTGCCGGCGCGCCGCGCGCGAGCCGCAGGGTGTCGCCGGCGTTCGCCGACACCGTGGGCTTGAGCACGATCTCGTCGCTCCTCAGTTCTTCGAAGAGCGCGCCGAGGCGGCCGCTTTCGAGCGCCCGGCCGAAGATCGTGGGCACGGTCGGGATGCCCGCCGCGGCCAGGTCGCCGAGGTACGACTTGTGCAGGTTCCAGCCCACGAGCTCGAGTGGATTCTGCAGCAGCGTGCCCGAGGCGGCGATGCGCTCGAGCGCGGCGAGGAACGCGCGCGGGTCGTGCTGGTAGTCCCAGGTGCTGCGGATGACGACCGCGTCGAAGCGCCTCCACTCGACGCGCGGCGCGCGCCATGGGAGAGACTCCACGGACCAGCCCAGGGCGCGGAGCGGTTCGATCGCCAGGTCGTCGTCGCAGACAAAGCCGTCGAGGCGGTCGGTCGAAAGGAAGGCGCAGCGCCGGCGGGGCGGCATGGGCCGATGCTACCAGGCGGCGGCCGCGGCGCGGGAGAAGCCGAGCCGCGCCAGCAGCTCGCGCAGGTCGGCGGGGAGCGGCGCGACGAAGGCAGCGGGCTCCAGGCCGTCCTCGAAGCGCAAGGCAGCGGCGTGCAGGGCCTGACGCGGCGTGAGGCTGCAGGGCGGCGCGCGATACCACGCCTCGCCGACCAGCGGATGGCCGGCGTGGGCGAGGTGGATGCGGATCTGGTGCGTGCGGCCGGTGAAGATGCGCACCGACAGCGCGGCGAAGGGGCCGCTCCGCTCGAGCACCGTGACCAGGCTGCGCGCGCTCTTGCCGCCTTGCAGGACGCCGAGGCGCGTCTCTTCCGCGTCGAGGAAGCCGATGGGCGCGTCGATCTCCCGCTGCTCGAACGCGGGCGAGCCGTGGCACACGGCGAAGTAGGTCTTGACGCCGGTCGGCGCCGTCATGCGCGCCTTCATGGCCGCGACCAGCGCCTTCTCGCGCGCGAACACGTTCACGCCCGAGGTGTCCGCGTCGAGCTGGTGCACCGCCCAGATCATGCCGCCGTAGTGGCGCATGAGCCAGAACTGCAGGCAGCGCGGGTCATCGAGAGCGAGGCCGGTCGAGGGGATGCCGGCCGGCTTGTCCACGACGACCAGGCCCCCGTCCTCGTAGAGGAAGAGGTCCGCGAGGCGCTCGAGCCCTGGCGGCGGCGTGAGCATCGCGGGCCGAACTCGCGCTGGCCGCGCGCCGCTCAGTAGCGGTAGTGGTTGGGCTTGTACGGCCCGTCCAGCGGCACGCCGATGTAGGCGGCCTGGTCGGGGCGCAGCCTGGTCAGGCGCGCGCCCAGCTTGCCGAGGTGCAGGCGCGCGACCTTCTCGTCCAGCAGCTTCGGCAGCGTGTACACCTGCCGCGCGTACTCGCCCGGCTTGGTGAAGAGCTCCATCTGCGCCAGCACCTGGTTGGTGAAGCTGTTGCTCATGACGAAGCTCGGGTGGCCGGTGGCGCAGCCCAGGTTCAAGAGGCGGCCCTCGGCGAGCACGATGATCGTGTGCCCGTCCGGGAAGGTCCACTGGTCGACCTGGTTGCCGTGCTCGCGCGGGTTCTTCAGGTTGTCCTTCTTGATGCCCTTCACCTTCGCCAGCCCGGCCATGTCGATCTCGTTGTCGAAGTGGCCGATGTTGCCGACGATCGCGCAGTGCTTCATGCGCGCCATGTGCTCGGTGGTGATGATGTTGCGGTTGCCCGTGGCGGTGACGAAGATGTCCGCCTCCGCGACCACGTCATCGAGCGTGGCCACGCGGTAGCCCTCCATCAGTGCCTGCAGCGCGCAGATCGGGTCGATCTCGGTGATCACGACGCGCGCTCCCTGGCCGCGCAGCGCCTGGGCGCAGCCCTTGCCCACGTCGCCGTAGCCGCAGACCACGGCCACCTTGCCGGAGAGCATCACGTCCGTGGCGCGCATGATTCCGTCGACCAGCGAGTGGCGGCAGCCGTAGAGGTTGTCGAACTTGCTCTTGGTCACCGAGTCGTTGACGTTGATCGCCGGGAAGAGCAGCGTGCCCGCCTCCTGCATCTGATAGAGGCGGTGCACGCCAGTCGTGGTCTCCTCGGTGACGCCGCGGATCTCGCGCGCGATCTCGGTCCAGCGGCGCGGGTTCTCGGCGAGCGAGCGCTTGAGCAGCTTGAGGAGCTGCGCGTAGTCCTCGCCGTCCTGCGGCCCGGGATCGGGCACGGCGCCGGCCTTCTCGAACTCGACTCCCTTGTGCACGAGGAGCGTGGCGTCGCCGCCGTCGTCCAGGATCATGTTCGGGCCCTTGCCGTCGCCGAAGTCGAAGGCGCGCTGCGTGCACCACCAGTACTCCTCGAGCGTCTCGCCCTTCCAGGCGAAGACCGGCACCCCGCGCGGCTGCTGCGGCGTGCCGGTCCGGCCGACCACCGCGGCGGCGGCGGCGTGGTCCTGCGTGGAGAAGATGTTGCACGAGGCCCAGCGCACCTCGGCGCCGAGCTCGAGCAGGGTTTCAATCAGGACCGCGGTCTGGATCGTCATGTGCAGCGAGCCGGTGACGCGCGCGCCCTGGAGCGGCTTCCGCGGCCCGTACTCTTCGCGCGTCGCCATGAGCCCGGGCATCTCGTACTCGGCCAGCACGATCTCCTTGCGGCCGAAGTCGGCGAGGTCGAGGCTCCGGACCTTGTAGTCCAGTTTCGTTTTGGTGGCGGTGTCGCTCATCGCGTCAGCTCCCGTGCGTGCTTCAGGACCTGTGGGTTGGTTCGATGGAAAGGGCGCGCGGCCGGCGGCCGCGCACGATGTACAGGGAAAGCGAGGCCACGCTCCCGTCCGGCCGCGTGGGCTGGAAGCGGTCGGCCAGGGGGTCGAGCGCGACGTCGCCAAAGCCCGAGCGGCGGAAGGCGGCAAGGACATCGGAGGCCTCGAGGCCAAGGTGGCGGTCGCCCAGGCCGGCGCGCATCCATGCTTCGCGGTGGGGGTCGAGCTCCAGCACCGCCGCGGCGCCTCCCGGCCTGAGGATGCGGAACATCTCGGCCACGGCCGTTCCGGGCTCTTGCAGGTGGTGGAGCACCATGCCGGCGAGCGCGCCGTCTGCGGCTCCGTCGGCGATCGGCAGGGAGTTGAGCTCGCCCTTGCGGAACTCCACCTCCGTCTGGCGCGGCGCGCGGCAGAGGCGCCGCTGTGCTTCCTCGAGCATCTTCTCGGAGCGGTCCACGCAGATCAGCCGGTCGCACAGGCCGAGCAGCGCCTCGCCCATGTAGCCCGTGCCGCAGCCCAGGTCGGCGAGAACCAAGCCGGCCGGCAGGAGGTGGGAGACAGCGCGCAGCCTCGCCTGGCCGCTCTCGAACTGGCCGGCGATCTTCTCCCACTGACCCGCCACGCGGTCGAAGAAGTCGCCGTTCCGGGTGCGGCGCTCGGCGAGGACCGATTCGAGGCGGACCAGGTCCGCGGAGTGCTCGGCCAAACCGGCGAGTTCGCCCCGGAGCGCCAGCCAGAGGCGCTGCAGAGGAGTGTGCTCGAGGCATCTCCCGTCGAGGCGAAGGTACGTGCTCGCTCCCACGTGCCTTTCGGCGAGGATCTCGGCTTCACGTAGAATCCTAAGATGATTGCTGACACGGCTTTGAGCCATTCCTACGGCCTTGGTCAACTCGCCGACGGACAGCTCTTCGCGCTCCAGGAGGGCCAGGATCCTGAGGCGCGTCGGGTCGGCGAGCAGCCGCAGCATGTCGGAAAGGGGCGTGTCGGCGATCACCATGCCTCAATGAACATAGCATCATGATCGACTGATGAAAGACCTGATCTTGAACTTTCTGCGCTCCGCGCGCCACAGCTTTCAGCGCTCAGCTTTCAGCCGTCAGCTTCCCGGACCGCGGCTGGCGCCGGTCCCGCGTCGTTCTCGTACACTCGGCTTTCCTTGTCGAGGCCGAGGGTCCAGCGAAGGTTGAGCACGGTCGCACCGGCCGGCGCGGCGCGCGAAGGGCACCCGTCAACCGGAATCGGGCGCGCCCGGTGGCCGTTCCCACCGCCGCAGGAGGCGGCGGGCCACGGGCGTGAAGAGGCGCTCGAGCCATCCCTGCAGCGGCGTGGCCAGCAGCAGGCTCATGGAGACGAGCGTGATGAAGCCGGATCCGACCAGGTCGTCGGTCAGCCAGTGCGCTCCGCTCACCAGACGCGGCAGGGAGAAGACCGCGGTAAAGGCCGCGTAGGAGAGGCCCCAGGCGATCCTTCCGTAGCACCAGAAGAAGCTCGCCAGCATCAACAGGAAGAGGCAGTGATCACCCGGGAAGCAGCGCGTGGACGAGTCTTTCGCCGAGATCCAGGGCACGATCCGCGACAGCCGGATGGCGCCCTCGACCACGCGCGTCGGGCTCTCGCGACGCACCAGGAAGATGTCCAGTCCCACCACCTTCCGCGCGAACAGGATGAACAGCGCCACGGCGAGGCCGGCTGCTGCCCGCCGCGCCATGTGGCGGCGGTCGCCGGCGAGCACGAAGGCGCAGAAGACGGCCAGCGTGAGCAGAGCCGGCACGAGATCGAAGAGCCGGTGATTCGCCGCCGCCCACGCGACTTGCCACCACCTGGGCCCATCGAGGCTGCCGTTCAGCAACTGGAAGGTGGCGAGGTCCAGGCGATCCCACAACGTGCGCGTGTGCGGGAACAACCACGAGCCAAGGAGCAGGGCGGCCAGCACGTTGCACACGAGCAGGCCCGTGACGTTCCAGCGAGCCGGGATGGAACCGTCCGGGTCGAGAGGTCTCACGAGATCCTCCCGACCGCCGGACCGGGGCACGAGGTCACGTTCATTGACGTCGCCAGGCGGATGCTGCCGCAGGACATGCAAGACAAGCGGCCTAACGCCTCCGGCCTCGCTGGCGGAAGCGCGGGCGCCGTGCGAGTGTACATGGAAGCGAGGTGAACTTCTCCGCCGACGTGCCTGCGACAGCTCCGAGAAGCGGCGCGTTCATGGGCGGCGCGCGCGGACGGTCGTCCGTGCACGTCCGCGGGTCAGCGGCGGCGCCAGGACCACATCGCGGCTC
>DYIW01000266.1 GCA_020723465.1 Phycisphaera mikurensis | reverse complement strand
GTACCAGACCGTGTACCGCTGCGTGTCCGCGACGCACGCGCCGAGGCACCCATCGGCTCTGCACTCGTCGACGAAGGTCCCGCCGTTGACGGAGCAGAGCAGCCGACCGTTGCTCCCGTAGTAGCTCGAGCCGAACGAGCACATGTTGGCGAACTGGCAACCGCCCTCGGGGCTGTTGCCGCAGCCGAGCCAGAACACCGCCAGACAGCCTGCGATCCCTGCGAGACACACGCTCCGGACCATGGGTTCCTCCCGCGCGCTCAGCCAGCACAGCAACCACTCCCTTTGTATCACGCGCGACGGCGCGACTCATCGTCCTTGTCGTCGAGCGTCTCGCGCGGCCCGCGAACGCGAAGCCTGTCCCGATCGCGGCTCGGAGGCGCACGGCAGCGCGTGGCGCCCGGGCGCGACTTCGTCTATATAGCTCTTCCATGCGTGGCGATTCCTCGATGCTCTGTTCGTGCCGGACGAGAAGCCGCGGCGCCCTCGTCGTGGCCGCGCTCTTGCTCGCGCTGCCGGCCTCCGCGGCGGTTCACCATCCGGTCTTCTCGCTCTCCGACAACCGGGTCCTCGCTCACCTCATCCGCGAGGGCGGGCTCTTCGTCGCCGCCGGCCATCCGGGCCTCGCGAAGTACCTCAACTTCGCCCGCCCGCCGAGCAGCTGGCGGCTCGGCGCCAAGGAGGAGGGCCGCGCCGTGGCCCTCGCGCTGCGCAAGCTCGTGGTGCTGCGCGTGCCGCTCAGCGCCGAGCAGGCGGCCTCGGCGCGCCGCCTCGTCCTCAGCCTCAAGCTGCCCCGCGCGGGCAAGCTGCACGTGCGCCTGAACGGCACCGACCTCGAGCCCATGCCGCTCTCCGCGTCCTTCCAGACCGCGACGCTGCAGGTCCCGGTCGGTGCGCTCGTCGCCGGCGAGAACCGCGTGCAGCTCCAGCTCGGCGGCGGTCGCGCCGGCTCGGGCGAGCGGAGCTACGCCGCGCTCGAGTGGCTCTACCTCGGCGAGCGCGCGCTCGGCGCGCCCGGCCTGCTCGGCCCCGCGCGCGGGCGGCGGCTCGTGCTGCCGCGCGACGGCGGCCTGGCCTATTACGTCCACCCCTACCGCGGCGCGCGGCTCCGGGCGCGGTTCGGCGCCGCGGGCTGCGCGCTGCGCGTGCGGATGGTCGCGCACGGCGCCAGGCCCGTCGAGGTGGTGCGTGGCGACGGGGGCAAGGCCGGCGTCGTGGAGGCGACCGTCGAGCTCGGCGCGATCGAGCAGCGGGTCGCACGCCTCGAGCTCACCGCGCAGGGGCGCTGCCACGAGCTCGAGCTCAGCGAGGCCGCGCTCGAGCTGCCCGGACCGGCGCCGACGCTCAAGCGCGGCAAGGCTCCCAAGCACATCCTCTTCTGGATGATGGATAACGCCCGCGCCGACCGCTACAAGCTCTACAACCCGTCGACGCGCGTCGAGACGCCGGTGCTCACCGAGCTCGGCCGCAGCGGGACGGTCTTCGCGCGCGCCTACGTCCAGGGCAACGAGTCTCGCGTCAGCCACGCCTCGATCTGGACCGGCGCCTACCCCAGGCAGGCTCGCTTCCTCGAGCCGAAGGCGAAGCTCGACCTCGCCTGGGTCACCTTCCCCGAGGCGATCCAGAAGGCCGGCTTCCACACCGCCGCCTGGCTCGCGAACGGCTTCGTCGCCAAGCGCTGGGGCTTCGGCGAGGGCTGGAACCTCTTCAAGAACTACATCCACGACAAGGCGGACGTGCCGCAGCCGAGCCCGCTCCCGGCGGAGGGGCTGGCGGGCTACGCGATCCGCTCCCTCGAGAAGCCGGCCAAGGACCGGCTCTTCATCTACCTCGGCACGATCGACTCGCACGTCTCCTGGCGCGGCCGCCAGCCGTGGCTCAAGCGCTACCACCCCGAGGCCTACACCGGGACGGTCTTCAAGAAGGACGTGCCCGGCCTGGTCTGGGTCAAGATCGCGACCCGCGAGCGCGCGGTGACGCCCGAGGAGCAGAAGCGCATCCTCGCGATCTACGACAGCACGGTCTCGTACAACGACCACGCGCTCGGCCAGCTGCTCGCGACGCTCAAGGCGAAGAAGCTGCGTGACGAGACGATGATCGTCGTCACCGCGGATCACGGCGAGGAGCTCTGGGACCACGGCCGCGCCGGGCACGGCAGCACGATCCGCCAGGAGCTGGTGGCGGTGCCGCTGCTCATCCACTACCCGCCGCTCTTCGGTCAGGGCGTCGTGGTCAAGCAGGGGGTCGACACGCTGAGCATCATGCCGACGCTGCTCGACGCGATCGGCGCGCCGATCCCGGAGACGGTGCAGGGCGAGTCGCTGCTCCCGCTCGCGCAGGGGATCGGCGCCGGCTACCCGCGGCCCGCGATCGCGAGCCAGTACGAGCTCGCCCACGCGATGCGCCTCGAGCGCTGGAAGCTGCGCGTGAGCGGCGTCGGCCGGAGCGAGCTCTTCGACCTCGAGTCGAAGCAGGGCGAGCACCGCGAGCTCTCCGGAGAGCGCCCGCTCGAGGTGCGCTGGCTGACGGACGCGCTCTCGACCTGGCTCACCTTCCAGGACCGCTGGCGCTCGCTGCGCTGGGGGGTCGCCTCGAACCACACCGCGGCGCTGCCCGACGACCTCGAGTCGGGGAGCGGGCCGGGGCCGGTGCGCCCCGGCGCGGCCGCGAAGTAGCCGCGGCCAGCGCGCCGGACGCTACCTCGGCTTCTGCGCGGGCGGGACCTTGGTGACGGGGTAGCCCCGCCGCTTCCAGGCGGGGAAGCCGTCCTTGAGGCTGTAGACCTCCACGAAGGAGAGCTCCTTCATCTCGCCCATCACCGCGGCGCTGCGCTTCCCGTCGCCGCAGTAGACGAGGTAGGCCATCCCGCTGCGCGGCAGCTTCTCGAGCGCGACGCGCGAGGAGGAACGCGTAGGCCGCCTGGTGTTCCGGGAGATCGAGAGCGGAGTCGGCCAGGTACGGTCCGCGCGCGACGCGCCGCGCGGCGGCGTCGGCGGGGAGCAGCACCGAGCTGGGGATCGCCTCCGCGCGCTTCTCGGCGGGGCGCGCGTCGAGGACGCGGAGGTGACGGAAGCCCTCCTTCTCGTGATAGACGAAGTACTCGTGCGCGGTCTTGGCGTCCACCTCGCGGTGGACCGTCTTCGGACGTGCGCCGGCGAGCGAGGGGACGAGGAGGAGCAGGGCGAGCGTTCGCAGGGACATGGCGCCATGATCGCGGCAACCCCGGCGGGCCGCAAGCCCGCTCGAGCGCTTGACGCGAGCGCGGGGAAGGCGTGTGCTCGTGGCTCGACGGAGGTCGCCGATGCAATGCCCGGGTTGCGGCGCGCCGATGACCGGCACCGCGCTGGCCGGCAACTACGGCACGCAGGTCGAGCTGGATCTCTGCCACGCCTGTCACGGGCTCTGGTTCGACGCCCAGGAGAGCCTGGCGCTGACGCCTGGCTCGGTCATCCAGCTCTTCAAGAGCATGCACGAGCGACAGGCGGAGACCCAGAACACCGTGCAGCGCGAGAAGCTCGCGTGCCCGCGCTGCCGCGCGGCGCTCGTCGCCACGACCGACCGGCAGCGCAATACCCGCTTCAGCTACCATCGCTGCGGCAAGGGGTGCGGGCGCTTCATCACCTTCTGCCAGTGGCTGCGCGAGAAGAACCTGGTCCGCGAGCTCGACGAGAAACAGCTCGCCGCGCTGCGCGCAGAGCTCAAGGTCCTGCAGTGCTCCAACTGCGGCGCCCCGGTCGATCTGCAGCGCCGCTCGACCTGCGAGTACTGTCAGGTCGCGATCGCTGTCCTCGATCCCGCCGCCGTCGAGCAGACGCTGCGCCAGCTGCAGGCGGCCGAGGTCAAGCGCACCTCGATCAACCCGACGGTGGCGCGCTCGCTCGACGATCAGCTCTCGGTCACGCGCGTCTTCCGCGCGCTGGAGAGCGACCGCGGGTTCGCTCGTCACGGGTTGATCGAGGCCGGGCTCTCGCTCCTCTTCGCCCTGCTGACGGACTGAAGCGGGCGTGCTCTCCGCGAGGTCCGCCGCGGTCGAGCCCTAGTCGTCGGGCTCGGGCAGGAAGGTCCGCTTGCGTCGGTGGATCCGGAAGCCCTTGACCGCGAGCCACACCACCAAGGGGAGGGGCAGGATCGTCAGGGCGGCGAGCGGCCCCTCGATCAGCGCGATGAACGCCACGAAGTCGACGAGGAGCAGGCTGAAGAAGGCCCCGACGTAGAAGGTGCTGGTTCGCTCGGCGGCCCAGTACTGCGCGGCGAGGCCGTCGTCGAGCAGGAGCTGGATGCGCCGCGCGGTGCGCACGGGGTGGAGCCGCCGCCAGAGATCGTCGGGGAGATAGGCGCTGGTGTGGCAGTAGCTGCACTCCACCGTGCGGCTGCTCCCGTCGACCGAGAGCGAGGCGTCGCAGCTCGGGCAGGGGAAGCGCACCGGCCGCGTCGAGGCCGCGGGGGCGGTCGGCTCGCCACGGACCGCGGACGGGAGCTCCGAGGGATCCTCGCCGAGCACGTGGCTCGCGAACGTGGGGAGCGGCGGTGTGCCGCCCCGGGGCGCGGGCCGGAGGTGCGCCGAGGCGCCGCAGCGGGCGCAGCGGAGCTCGCTCGCGCGCTCCAGGTCCTCGGGGAGCGCGAGCTCCGCCGAGCAGTCCGGGCAGGCCGGCCCGGCGGAAGACGGCCGGACACCGCCTGCAGCGCGCCGGCTCGGCGTGGAAGTGGAGGTCGCGCTTCGCCCCGCTGAGCGTGGCGAGGTCGAGCGTCTTCCAGTGTCCCTCGCGCTCCCCGCGGCGCCAGAGCTCGAGCTTCTTGAGCTGGTCGTCCCAGAAGCTCCGGCGGCCGAGCTCCGCGAGCGCCGGGGCGAGCTCGACCTCGGCGAGGCAGGCCGGGCAGGTCGCCTGCGGCACCAGCGCGCGCACGAAGATGGGCGCGGCGCACGTCGGGCACGCGGTCCGGATCTCCAAGGCGATCGCGGCCACCTCACCACCCCCGCGGCTCGAGACCCTGTCATTCAACACCGGGGTGACGGGCGCTGACAAGCACGCAGCCGAGGCGCTCGACCGCCTCGCGCCAACGACAGGATCGCCGAGACCGCGCGGCGCGGGTCGGCGCGCCTCCCCGCCGGGAACCTCCGGCGGCCACCGCTGTCCTAGCTCGTCAGTCATGGTGATCTGAGCGCCGACATGACAAGGGATCGTGCGCGCCCCTGGCGGGCGTGGTGTGCCCAGCTCCTGCTCCTGGCCCCGGCGCTCGCCGGCGCCGCGGAGCTCCCCACGCGCGCCGCGGTGGGGATCCACGTGGTCGGCCCGAGCACGCTCTGCGCCGGGACCAAGGCGAGCTACCGGGTGGCGATCCACTGGGCGACCGGGCCCACGCGGAGCGGGCCGCTCCCGGGCGCGCGCGTCTCGCTCGCGCTCGGCGGGCGCCCGGTCAGCGAGGGGACGAGCGACGCCGCGGGGCTCTTCCAGCCCTCGTTCGCGGTGCCGCGCCTCAAGCCCGGCGAGCACCGGCTCGAGATCGTGGCCCGCGCCGCCCTCGGCGAGCGCCGCGAGCGTCAGACCGTCCGCGTGGTCCCCGGCGGCCGCGTCCTGCTCACCACCGACAAGCCGCTCTACCAGCCCTCCCAGACGATTCATGTCCGCGCGCTCGCCGTGCGCACGATCGACCGGATGCCGCTCCGCGGCCAGCGCGTGGTCTTCTCGATCACCGACCCGCGCGGCAACCAGGTCGCCGAGGCGCAGCGGCGCAGCTCGGCCTTCGGCGTGGCCTCCTTCGACTTCGCGCTCGCCGACGAGGTCAACCTCGGCAGCTACACGATCCGCGCCGCGGCCCAGGGCGGAGGCGACGACGCCGAGGCCGAGCGGCGGGTCAAGGTGGAGCGCTACCGGCTCCCCAAGTTCGAGGTCGAGGTCCGCGCCGAGCGGAAGGCGTACCGCCCGGGCGGTCGCCTGCGCGGCACGGTCACCGCGCGCTATCACTTCGGCAAGCCGGTGCGCGACGCCCGGGTCACGCTCGCGGTCCACTCGTACCTCTGCCGGCGGCTCGCCGGCAGCTGGCGCTGCCCGCGCCTCGAGGACACGCTCGAGACCACGACCGACGCCGCGGGGCGAGCCGAGTTCGCGCTCCAGCTCCCCGCCTGCCGATCGCACGCCCCGTGCATCGACGGTCGCCTGCAGGTCTTCGCGCAGGTCACCGATCGGGCCAACCACACCATCAAGGGCGCGGCCGAGCTCCCGCTCACCCAGGTCCCGCTCCGGATCGCGCTCGCCGTGCCGGGGGGCGAGCTCGCACCCGGCCTCGCGAACGACCTCCACGTCCTCGTCGGCAGCGTCGACGGGCAGGCGGTCGAGGGCGCCCGGGTCCAGGTCCGCGCCGGGAGCGCGACGCTCCACGCGCGCAGCGACGCGCTCGGCATCGCGACCGTGCGCCTGACCCCCGGCGCGCCGAGCTGCCCGACCCGGCGCGGGCGCGGGATCGCGCTCGCGGTCACCGCCGAGGACCGCTTCGGCTACACCCGCGTGCACGAGCAGTGCGTCCCCGTCGGCGCGATCCCGATCCTGATCCGGCCGGAGACGGCGCTGGTCGCGAGCGGCGAGCCGGCGCGGGTCGACGTGCTCGCGAGGGCTCCCGACGGCGCGCTCGTTCACCTCGACCTGGTCAAGGAGCAGCAGACGGTCGTCAGCCTCGCGCAGCCGCTCCGCGACGGGCGGGCCCGCTTCACCCTGAAGCCCGATCGGAGCCTGGAGGGGCTGATCGCGCTCCGCGCCCACCGGCTCGGGCCGGCGGGGGAGCGGCAGAGCGCCGCGCGCGTCCTCTACCTCGAGCCCCGCGCCCGGCTCGCGATCGAGGCGAGGCTCGACCGCGAGAGCTACCGCCCGGGCGGCACCGCGCTCCTCGAGCTCCTCGTCAAGCACGGCGCCACCGGCAAGGGCGTGCAGGCCGCGCTCGGGATCTCCGGCGTCGACGCGGCGCTGCTCGCGCTCGCCCGCGAGACCGCCGAGGACCCGACGCTCTACTTCACGCTCGCCGGCGCGAACGCGCAGCCGGACCTCGAGGTGCTGCCCCGCGGCCAGGCGCTCCGCGGCTGGCTCGCGGGCCAGCCGTCGGCGGAGCGTCGCCGGGCCGGGGACGTGCTCGTCTCGCTGCTCGGTGCGCTCGCCGAGCAGCTGATCGAGAACGACCCGTGGCAGGAGCGGAGCGAGCGCTGGGACGCGCAGGCGGCGCTCCTGATCGAGGCGACCCGCGAGTCGGTCCGCCACCTCGCGCTCGGCCTGGAGAGCGCGAGCGGCTGGCGCTTCCACCCTCGCCTCGTGGAGCGGCTGGTGCGGGCGGGCCGGGTGCAGCGGCGCTACCTGCGCGACCCGTGGGACCAGGCGATCGCCCCCGAGCGCCTGCAGCGGATCGCCCCCGACCTCGACTTCTCCGAGCTCGCGCTCGAGGCCGCGCACGAGAAGCTCGACCGCCTGCACCAGCTGATCGTCAGGCACCGGCACCGGCTCGGCCTCGCGCGGGAGCCGGTGCGCGGGCTCGACCGCGCCAGCTGGCCCTTCCGGGTCCCGACGGACCTGCTCGCCCGGATCCGCGCGCTCCCCGGCCTCCCCGCCGGCGCGCTCACCGACCCCTGGGGCCGCCCGTACCGGCTGCGGCACCTCGGCCGCCGCGTCCTCGTGATCGAGTCGCCGGCGTTCACCGCGCACGTGGAGCTCTACTCGACCGGCCCCGACGGGAAGAGCGGGACCGACGACGACGTCTGCCCGGGCGGCGTCATCTACGACGACGTGAGCCAGCTCGGCGGCTCGGGCGCCGTCGCCTGCTACGACCGCGGCTACGGTCGCCTCTCCTCCCGGAGGGCGGCGGCTCCCTCGGTGGTGGCGGGGCGGGCGGAGGTGCGCGGCAGCCTCGAGGGCGGGCCGCGGATCGAGGCGCTCCGCCCGCGCCAGCGCTTCCCCGAGACGCTGCTCTGGCGGCCCGAGCTCCTGACCGACGCCGCGGGCCGCGCGCGGGTCTCGATCCCCCTCGCGGACAGCATCACCACCTGGCGGCTGGCGGCGGTCGCGTCCACCGCCGACGGGCTCTTCGGGCGGACCGAGCTCGACCTCCGCGTCTTCCAGCCGTTCTTCCTCGAGCTCGACCTGCCCGACCACCTCACCGTCGGCGACCGGCTCGCCGTGCCGATCTCCGTCCACAACTACCTCAAGACCCCGCAGACGGTGACGGTGAAGCTCGAGCGCGCGCCCTGGTTCGAGGCGAGCGGAGCGCTCGAGCGCACCTTCACGGTCAAGCCCGCCGAGGTCGCGGTGCAGAGCTTCCCGATCGTCGCGCGCCGCGCCGGCGGCTGGAGCTTCACCGTCCGCGCCGAGGGCCTGGCCGCGGACGGCCGGCGCGTCGCCGACGCGGTGGACGAGTCTCTGCTCGCGACGCCCGTCGCCGCCGTCTGCA
>DYIW01000265.1 GCA_020723465.1 Phycisphaera mikurensis | reverse complement strand
TCTTTCGGGCGGCGACATCCTCTTCCCTCTTGGGTTGCGGGCGAAGCCCGCGCTAAGAGACCGGGCCCGACGCGAGCCGCCCGCGCCGGATCAGAGGCCGCAGAGAATGAAGGCCCCGCAGGCGGCCACCGTGGCGCCGGCAACCAGGTGCACGTGGCGCTCGAGGGCGGAGAAGCGCAGCCTCTGCAACCCGAAGGTGAGTGTCAGCACGACAGCGAGCATGGTGGCGATCGTGATCGAGCCGAAGACGAGGACCACCGGGACCGCGGACCAGGGACTGCCGATCGCCGCCGGATACATGAGCTGCGGGATCAGCACCTCGCACGGGCCGAAGGCGAAGACGATGAAGAGGACCCAGGGAGTGATCGACTCCCGCTGTCCGGCCGCGGCGTGGACGTGCAGATGCGCGCGATCATGCGCGTGCTCGTGCTCATGTACCTCCCCGCCCAGGTGCGCGTGGGAGTGCTGGTGCGGCCGAGCGCGCACGGCGCGGCGCACGCCCCAGCCCATGTAGACCAAACCGAAGGCGATCATCAGCCACGCGGCCACGTCGCCGCGCACCGCCTCGAGCGACTCCAGACGCGAGATGGCGATCCCGGCGGCGATTCCCACGGCGCCGAGGATGACCGAGCTCAGGACGTGGCCGAGGCCGCAGAGCGCCGTGACCCACGCGGTGCGCCGCCAGGACCAGCCGCGACTGCGGGCGATCGCCACGAACGGGACGTAGTGGTCAGGCCCGGCCAGCGTGTGGATGAGTCCGGTCACCGCGGCCAGCCCGATCAGGGGAACCATCGCGTCGGCGGCCATGCCTGGGTCTCCTCCGGCTCACGTGCGGCGCTCGGCCTCGCACCGGACGTACCGCGGCCGCACCGCCGCGGCACGGAGCCGCTACTCTATCGACCGCAGGATAGTGCTTGCGGAAGCATTCCCGGCGGCCTTTCTGCTCGCGCCGCGCCGTGCCGATCCTGCTTTGCGCGCGGACTCCCTCAAGGAATCGCGCACACGCGCCGAAAAGGGAAGCGTCTCGTCCCTGTCTTCTCGGGCGGCCGACGGCGAGGGTCATCATGCGTCGAATTGCACTCTTCTTCGCCTCCAGCGCCTGCCGAGCGGGCGAGCCGATCGACGTGGAGCGGCTCGCACTTGCGTTCGAGGGCTCTGTCGACGCGGTGCGCGTCTACGAGGACTTCTTCGACAGCTCGACCCTGGTGGAGATGACCGCCCTGGTCCGCGAGCGCAGGATCGCCGCGGTCATCCTGGCCGGCCGCTCGCCCGACCACTACCAGGCGACGCTCGGCGGAGATCACGTCACCGCAGAGCTGATCCGGGCCGGCGTCAACCCCAACCTCATCATTCATGCCAACCTGGCCGAGCACTGCAGCCTCCCGCACGCCGGAACCTCGGCCGATCTCCTCTTCGGGAAGGCCAAGGCACTCACCGACGTGGCGGTGCTCGACGCGCGCCTGCGCAGTCCCGCGGAGATCGTCGAGGTGCCGCCGCGCCGCCGCGCGCTCGTCATCGGCGCGGGCGCCGCGGCCGTGGTGGCGGCCTACCGTCTGGTGGACCTCGGGGTGCGCGTGGTCGTGGCGAGCAGCGCCAGCGGCTGGAATCTGAACGGCGCCGAGAGAGAGCACTTGGCGCCGAGCGTCTCCGTCCTCGAGCGCCACGAGCTGTGCACGCTCGCCTTCGCCACGCAGATTCGCGGCGTGACCGGTTGGGCCGGCGACTACGAGACGACCCTGGCGCACGCGGGCGCCACGCGGCGCGAGCGCTTAGGCGGCATCATCGTGGCCGTGGGCGAGGAGTACGAGTCCTACGCGGCGCTCTGGCCGCTGCTGCAGATCGACAGCGATCGGGAAGGCCGGCCTTACAGCCGCAACACGCACACGCTCTCGGTCCGCTCCACGACCAGCGGCGTGGCGGTCGTGCCGCCGCCGCGCGGCAACGGCGAGGAGCCGCTGCGCCAGCAGAGCGCGGACGCCACCGCCGCCGTGCTCGAGATCACGGACCTGCTCAACAAGCCGTGGCTGGCGCACTGCGTGGCCGTCTCCAGGGTCGACGCGTCGCACTGCGGGCTGTGCCGCACCTGCATCAAGGTCTGCGCCTTCAGCGCCTGTTCCATCGACGAGCACGCCGGCACCTCGAGGGTGGACGAGCGGCTGTGCAAGGCCTGCGGCAACTGCGTCGTGGCCTGCCCGGCGGGCGCGCGCGACCTGATCACCGGGCCGACGGCGCAGATCACCGGCGCCATCAGCCTGCTGGCGCGGGCCAAGCTGGGCGACGAGCCGCACGTCCTGGCGCTGCTCTGCGCCGGCTGCGCCTACCGCGCGGCCGACACGGCCGCGCGCGAGGGGCACACCTATCCGGTCAGCGTCCTGCCGCTGCGCGTGCAGTGCGGCGGCCGCGTGGACATGCAGCACGTCCTGCAGGCCTTCGAGTCCGGCTTCGACGGCGTCGTCATCGGCACCTGCCGCGAAGGCAAGTGCCACAACATCGTCGGACACCTCTACCTCGACAGGCGCGTGGTGCTGCTGCGCGACCTGCTGCGCGAGCGTGGGATCGACCCGGACCGCCTGCAGATCATGGACATCTCTCCGCACGAGGGAGAGCTGTGCGCTCGGACGCTGGCCGAGTTCGCCGGCGAGCTGAGCGGAGCAATAAGCGGAGCGACTTGACCATGGCGAAACCGAAACTGGCAACCACCTGGCTGACCGGCTGCTCCGGCTGTCACATCTCGCTCGTCGACCTCGACGAGACGCTGCTCGACGTTCTGGGTCAGGTGGAGATCACGGCCTGCCCGCCCCTGACCGACGTCAAGGAGGCGCCCGACGTGGACGTGGCGCTGGTGGAGGGGGCGGTGGCGACGGAGGAGAACGAGGAGGTGCTGCGGCGCCTGCGCGAGCGCTCTGGCAGGCTCGTCGCCCTCGGCACCTGCGCCTGCTTCGGCGGCATCCCGGGACTCAGGAACCTGCACCCGCTGGCGCAGGCGCTCGAGCGCGCATACGTCGGCACCGAAAGCACGGCGGGCGGCCTCCTGCCCGGCTCCGAGGAGATCCCGCGGCTCCAGCCCTTCGTCCGGCCGATCAACGAGGTCGTCAGGGTCGACGGCTACATCCCGGGCTGTCCGCCGACTCCCAAGATGCTCAAGCAGGCGTTGGCCGCCCTGCTCAGCGGGCAAGAGATCGTCTGGCCGCGCCGCAACCTCTGCGATGAATGTCCCCGCGAGCACCGGGCGATGAAGACGACGGACTTCGAGTTCATCTCGCAGAACGTCAGCTCGGTGTGCGAGCTGGAGGAGATCGACCCGAAGCTGTGCTTCCTCGAGCAGGGCGTGCCGTGCCTCGGGGTCGCCACGCGCGAGGGCTGCGAGGCGCGCTGCCTGGCGGGCAACATGCCCTGCCGCGGCTGCATGGGACCCACTCCCGACGCCCTGGAGCAGGGCGCCAAGTGGGTGAACGCCATCGCCTCGCTTCTGCCGGCGGGCACGCTCAGCTTCCTCGATGACGTCATGGGGCTGGGCTATCGCTTCGCCCTGCCGGCTTCACTCAGTCCGCACTGCGTCGGCCAGGAGGACCAGAAATGACCGCTTCCGCCACGGCAACCAGGTGCCGCACGATCGTCGTCGAGCCGGTGACCCGCCTCGAGGGTCACGGCAAGATCACCATCAACCTGGACGGCGACGGCGAGGTGGTGGACGCCCGCTTCCACGTCACTGAGTTCCGCGGCTTCGAGAAGTTCTGCGAGGGGCGGATGGTCTGGGAGCTGCCGGTGATCACCGAGCGGGCCTGCGGCATCTGCCCGGTGAGCCACCACCTGGCCTCAGCCAAGGCGTGCGACGCCCTGTTCGGCGTCACGCCGCCGCGCGCCGGCACCATGCTGCGCGAGCTCATGCACATGGGCCAGATGATCCACTCGCACGCCCTGCACTTCTTCTACCTCGCGGCCCCCGACCTGATCCTCGGACCCGACTGCGATCCGGCCACGCGCAACGTGGTGGGCCTGGCGGCGGCGGATCCGGGACTGGTGAAGAAGGCGGTGCGCCTGCGGACCATCGGCCAGGACATCATCGAGCAGGTGGCGGGACGGTCCATCCATCCGGCGGTGGCGATCCCGGGCGGCATGGCCAAGCCGCTGTCGCACGCCGAGCGCCACGAGATCCGCGGCATGTTGGACGAGGCCTGGCCCATCGCCCGCCTGGCGCTCGACCTGGGCAAGCGCCTGGCCGAGCAGCAGGCCGAGCTGTTCCGCCGCATCGGCATCATCAGGACGCGCTACGCCGGCCTGACGAAGGACGGCGCCCTCGAGCTGTATGACGGCCGGGTGCGCATCATCGACGAGCACGGCGCGCAGGTCGCGGACTTCGCTCCAGCCGAGTACCTCGACCACCTGGCCGAGCGCGTCGAGGAATGGAGCTACCTGAAGTTCCCCTATCACAAGGCGGCGGGCTGGCCGGACGGCGTGTTCCGCGTCAACAGCCTGGCGCGCCTGAACATCGCCGACAGGATCTCCACGCCCGAGGCCGACCGCGAGCTGCGCTGGTGGAAGAGCCTGGCCAGCGGCCCGGTGCATGACACGCTCTACTATCACCAGGCACGCCTGATCGAGACCCTGCACTGCGTCGAGCACGCGCGCCAGTTGATCGACGACCCGGAGATCGTCTCGCCGCGCGTGCGCGAGAAGGTCGAGCGCCGCGAGGGCGAGGGCGTGGGCGTCATCGAGGCGCCGCGCGGCACCCTTTACCACCATTACTGGGCGGATGCGGTCGGCCGCGTGCAGAAGGTGAACCTCATCGTGGCCACGGTGCAGAACAACCCGGCCATGAACCTCTCCGTCGCGGCGACCGCGCGCGACTTCATCAGGGGAGGCGAGGTGTCGGAGGGCCTCTTGAACCGCGTGGAGATGGCCATCCGGGCCTACGACCCCTGCCTCTCCTGCGCCACGCACGCGGTCGGCCAGATGCCGCTGGCCGTCGAGATCTTGCGGCCCGACGGCGGCGTAGAGCGCCTGGTCCGGAACGGAGGTTGACGGGACATGTCCCCGACCGAAGGACTGCAGAAGCTCGTCAAGCCGGCCCTCGCCAAGGTGCTGGGCGATCTGGTCACGAACCTCGCCATGACCAGGGCCATCAGCGCCCTCACGCGGACCGTGGGCAGCGACGAGAAGCTGCGCTTCACCGGCGCCATCGACGCCCTCTGCCAGGATCCGCACCTGCTGAAGGCGCTCGGGCCCAAGCGCCTGGGCGAGTTCAGGCGCGACTGGCTCGCCGCGTTCTGACATGCGGGCCGCGGCGCGGGACCTGCTGGTCGGCGTCGGGAACCCGTCGCGCGGCGACGATCGCGCCGGCCACGTGGTCGCGGAGCTGGCCGCCGCGCGCCTGCCGGAGGTCGATTGCCTCCTGGTGCAGCAGCTCGACCTCGCTCACGTCGAGGCACTGGCCGCTCGCGATCGCGTCGTCTTCGCCGACGCGTCCGTGGAGGAAGACGGTCCGGACGCGCGGCTCCGGCCCATCGCGCCGCGGCACGCCGCGCTCGGCCACGGGCACGCGCTTTCGCCGGAGGAGCTGCTCTTCCTGGCGCGCGAGGTCGCCGGCCGGGCGCCGCGGGCGTGGCTCGCCTCCGCGCGCGGCCGCGACTTCTCCTTCGGCGAGACGCTCAGCGCACCCTGCGGCCGGGCCGCGGCCGAGGCGGCCGAGCTGGTGGTAGAGTTGCTCCGCGACTGATCCCACGTCCGGAGTCGCGCCGGTGCGCTGCCGCCTGAGAGCCGAGATCCGCGGAGCCGTCCAGGGCGTCGGCTTCCGGCCCTTCGTCTACCGCCTGGCCGAGGAGCTGTCTCTCGACGGCTGGGTGAGCAACGACAGCCGCGGCCTGACCGTGGAGGCGGAGGGCGCCCGCGCCGCCCTGGAGCGTTTCCTCGCGCGCCTCCTGGAGGAGAAGCCCGCGGCCGCGGCCATCGAGTCGACGGCGGTGGCGTGGCCCGACCCGGTCGGCTATCGCGGCTTCGAGATCCGGGCGAGCGACGCTCTCGGGGACAAGAGCGTGCAGATCGTGCCGGAGATCGCGACCTGCGCGGACTGCCTGCGCGAGATCCAGGACCCCGCCGATCGCCGCCACCGCTATCCGTTCACCAACTGCACGCGCTGCGGCCCGCGCTTCAGCATCGTCCTCTCCCTGCCGTACGACCGCCCGCGCACGACCATGCGGCGCTTCGCCATGTGCGAGGCCTGCGCGGCGGAGTACGCCTCGCCGCGCGATCGGCGCTTCCACGCCCAGCCCAACGCCTGCCCGGCGTGCGGCCCTCGCCTCGCGCTCTGGGGGCCGGACGGCCAGCAGACGGCAACGGACGACGAGGCCCTGCACCAGGCGGCGCAGGCCCTGGCGCAGGGCGCGATCGTGGCGGTGAAGGGCCTGGGCGGCTTCCATTTGCTGGCAGACGCGCGCGACGGCGCGGCCGTGGAGCGGCTGCGCGCAAGGAAAGGCCGGCGCGAGAAGCCGTTCGCGGTCATGGCCCGGAACTTGGAGCAGGCGCGGGCACTGTGCCGATTCGGCGACCTGGAAGAGCGGGCGCTCTCTTCCCCGGAGGCGCCGATCCTGCTCCTGCCGCGCCGCGCGGGCGCGCCGGCGCACGAGAGCGTGGCGCCGGGGAACGCCTATCTCGGCGTCATGCTGCCGTACACGCCGCTCCATCACTTGCTGCTCGGCCAGCTCGCCTTCCCGGTGGTGGCCACGAGCGGCAACCTGAGCGAGGAGCCGATCTGCATTGACGAGGGCGAGGCGCGCGAGCGCTTGGACGGCATCGCGGACCTGTTCCTGGTGCATGACCGGCCGATCGCGCGGCACGTGGACGACAGCGTCGCCTGGCACGTGGATGGCGAGCTCCGGCTGCTCAGGCGCGCGCGCGGCTACGCGCCCCGGCCGGTGCTGCTCGGCACGCCGCTGCCCCCCATCCTGGCCGTGGGTGGCCACCTGAAGAACACGGTGACCCTCGGCGTCGGGCGCCAGGCCTTCATCAGCCAGCACATCGGCGACACGGAGGCGCCCGAGGCGCTCGCCGCCTTCGAGAGCGTGATCGCCGACTTCCTGGAGCTGTATGAGGTCGAGCCCGTGGCCGTGGCGCACGACATGCACCCGGACTACGCCTCGACGCGCTTCGCGCGCGCCCTGCTCGAGGGCGAGCCTGGCGCGGAGCGGCCGCAGCAACTTCGCCGCCTCTTGAAGGCGCGGCTCGTCCCGGTCCAGCACCACCACGCGCACCTCGCGGCCTGCCTCGCGGAGCACGGGCGGGCCGGGCCGGCCCTGGGCGTGACCTGGGACGGCACGGGCTATGGCCTGGATGGCACCATCTGGGGCGGGGAGTTCCTCGCCGGCGGCGCCGCGTCCTTCCGCCGCGCCGCGTGCCTGCGGCGCTTCCGCCTGCCGGGCGGCGACGCGGCCGTGCGCGAGCCCAGGCGCGCGGCCCTGGCGCTGCTCTGGGAGCTGCTCGGCGAGGAGGCCCTGGCGCAGGAGGACCTGCTGCCGGTGCAATCATTCACGCAGCCCGAGCGCGCCCTCCTCGGCAGCATGCTCTGCCGCGGCGTGCACAGCCCCCTTACGAGCAGCGCCGGCCGCCTGTTCGACGGCGTGGCCGCGCTCCTCGGCCTGCCGCAGCGCGCAACCTTCGAGGGCCAGGCGGCCATGGCACTCGAGCACGTGGCCGACCCGTCGGTGGAGGATGCGTATCCCGTGGAACTTATTCCCGCGCAGGAAGAGGGCACGGAGCCGCGCGTGCTCGACTGGGGCCCGCTGGTCGATGGCCTCCTTCGCGACTCGCGGCGCGGCGTGCCTGCCCCGGTCCTCTCCGCGCGCTTCCACAACACCCTCATCGAGATGATCGCACTCGTGGCGCGTCTCGTTGGCGAGCCGCTCGTGGCCCTCAGCGGCGGCTGCTTCCAGAACCGCCGGCTTGTGGAAGGGGCGGCGCGGAGGCTGAGAAGAGACGGTTTCGAGGTGCTCCTCCACCGGCACGTGCCGCCGAATGATGGTGGTATCAGCCTGGGACAACTGGCTGTCGCCGCGGAACGAATGAAAGAGAAGTGAGCGGGCCTCGCGAGCGGGAGCGGCAGCGGCTCCCGGTGCAGGCCGCACGCGAGGAACGCGAACTGGACCGTTCGCAACGGAGGCGATGCTCGCGGTGGGCGCGGCTGAAGGACGGTGGGCGCAAGTGGCACGCTGCCGCAGCCGCTCCCTGCGCCAGGGAAACGCCGCTCCGCTTCCGCACACGTTCCGGCCCGAAGCTCACGGTCAAGGCGGGCCTGCTTGTGACGGTGTTACTTGCGGAAGGCGCTCGCGGGCCGGAGCCCGCTCCCGCCCCGCAATGGTGCACCGCGCGCGGACGCGCGGGGCGTCGCGGGTGATTGGTCGGGAACCGGAGAGGGGGAGGGTGGCATGAGGAGCGTCGCGGCCGTTTCCCCGG
>DYIW01000264.1 GCA_020723465.1 Phycisphaera mikurensis | reverse complement strand
GGCGGGACGAGCGAGGTGCTCGTGGAACGCGAGGCGCTCGCGGCGTCCTCGCCCGAGGCCGTGGCCGCCGCCTTCGAAGCGGCCCTGGCGCGCGTGGCGGCGCGCGTGGTGGCGCTCCTCGAACGCGAAGTCGCGGCCGCGGCGCCGCCGCCGCCCCTGTCCGAGGCGCCCGAACCGCGCCTGGCGGTGCGCTGGCGCGTCCCGGCCGAAGTGCCGCTGCGCGCCGCGGGCGGCTCGGCGCGCCTGGCGCGCCTGGAGGTGCAAAGCGGCCTGAACCGCCTCGAGGTGCTGCGCCGGACCAGCGAGCACGTGGTCGAGGCGGACCCGGCGCTCCGCTGGGAGCGCTATCCGGGCGAGGTGGCCACGGACGCGCTGCTCGAGGCCCTGCGCGCCTGCGCGGCCTTTCCCGGCGGGATCGCCGGCCCGGGCGCGGCCGGCAGCCAGGACTTCGAGGTGCGCGGTGTGCTGTCCTCCTTCCACCTCGAACTGCAGGAAGGAAGGTGGCGCGCCGCCGTCTCCATGGAACTCGAGGTCGAGCGCCGCGCGCTTTCCAGCGCAGGCGGCGCGCGCGCCGCGGCCGGACCGCTGCGCGCCCGCGGCACGGCCGACCTGGCCGGCCTCTCGGCCGAGGAGGTCGCCGCGGCCATGAGCCAGGCTTTGACGCAGGCGCTCGAGGCCGCCGTGGTGGAGGTCGCGCGCGCCGCGGTCGAGCTGCAAGGCGGCGCGTGACGGGCCGCGGCCCGCGCGGCCGAGGAGGTTGGAGTGACGAGCGCAGGCAGGGTATCCTCGTGAGGATGGACGCTCAACCGACGCGGCGCAGGGATGCGCGGCACGAGGCGCGCCGCGGGCGCGTGCTTCTGTGCGGCCTGCTGGCCGCTGCGCTCTCTTTCTGGGCGTGCGAGAAGCAGGACCAGATCGGAGCGATCACGCAGTACCAGCGTGGCGCGGGCGACGGCGGCGGCGACGGGCAGACGTACCCGCAGAGCGGCGTCATCACCTTAAAGGCGCTCTACGCCGGGGCGCAGCTCGGCCAGGGAGAGCCGCGCGTGGGGCAGTTCGGGCCGCCCGAACAGCAGGGGCAGGGGGGCCAGCAGGGCGGAGCGGCCGTGACCACTCCCGTGGTCGCGATCTTCTCCGAGTCCATGGACATGGACACGATCAACGACAGGACCTTCACGCTCACCGGGGGGAGCGGCGGCGGTGGAGGCATCTTCGGCGGCCTGGGGGGCGGGAGCCAGCCGGTCGGCGCCTTGGTCGCCGTCGACCCGACGACGATGGGCCGCGTGGCCGTGCTCCTGCCCAAGGAGGTCCTGCTCCCCGGCACGAGCTACACCGCGACGCTCGCGCCCAGCATCACCGACCTCGAAGGGAATCCCCTGGCCGCGACCGAAGGCTCGGACGTGGGCGGCGCCTCGGGCACGTCCATCACCTTCCGCACCGCGAGCAGTCTCGACCAGCCCTTCGAGGTCATCGGCATGTACCCGCCGCCGGAGGACACGAGCGCTCCGGTGGACACGCTGATCTACCTGTACCTCTCCATGCCGGTTCCCGAAGGCGCGGCGTCCGAGGACTACCTGGAGACCAAGATCCTGGTCTCGCTGGTGGGTTCGACAGGAAACCTCGCGGGCAAGGTCGAAATCGCTCCCGACCCGCGCGTGGTGAGCTTCGACGCGAAGGAGCCCTTCCCGCAGGGCGCGACGGTCCGCGTCCGCATGCTGAAGGGCGTGAAGAGCGCGCAGGTCACGATCGACGGCCAAGTCATCTCGTCCACGCTGCAGCAGCAGTACGAGGCGCACTTCACGGTCAACAGCGTGCCCGTCCCGACTCAGGTCAAGCTGGTGGACAACCAGCCGCTCACGGTCGAGGGTGCAGGCTTCGACGGCCGCCTCACCCAGGAGAACCTGAAGAGTTTCAAGGCCGGCGTGAGGGTGCCGAGCAGCGGCGGCGGCGCGGACGCGGTCACGCTGCTCTTCTTCCAGCAGAAGGGCGCGGGCCTCGCGGCGGCGCGCGCCTTCAAGCAGGAGAACAGGCCGGGCCTGGTCGACTTCGACGTCAATCTGGGGAAGGGCGGCGAGGACGCGGCCTTCGTCGACACCCGGAGCCTGGAGCAGGTGCTCCAGATCGGGGCCTTCGCCAGCCGCGGCAAGCAGAATTCGCCGGTTGGGCCGGCCGACCTGCCCCGGGTCTTCGTCAAGACCTCCCTGCCGGAGGTCACGCTCGGGCCGCCGGCGCAGGAGGACTCGCCCTACGAGCTCCGCACCGTGCTCGCCGAGCCGGCGATCTACGGCACGGCGAGCGAGCAGATCACCTTCTTCCGCGCCGTGGTCAACGGCACGTCCTTCCCGTCGACCTTCGAGGCCCTGCCGCTCGCGGGCACGGCCGGCGTGGCGGACGAGCACCTGTTCCTCATCACCGGGCTGGCCAAGGCCGTGTTTCCCGGCACCGAGATCGGCTCGGCGCCGCGCTACCTGCCGCTCGACTTCGACGAGGTGCGCTTCCAGGACTTCATCGGCAACCAGGTCATCGCGCGCCAGCCCGAGACGGGTGCGCTCTACTTCGAGGGCTCGATCGGCGGGCCGATCAGCGGCACGGTGAAGGGCGACCTCCTGGTGCGCGTGGTGCGCGAGGACACGCTCCTGCCACTGAAAAACGCCACGGTGCGTGTGACCGGCTTCCCCTACAACCCGCTGCAGCTCTCGATCAAGCGCAGCACGGGCGGGGACGGGGAGGCGGCGTTCAGCCACGCCGAGCTGTTCGCCTTCGGCCCGCACGTCATGCTGACGGCGGACAAGGGCCAGTACGACCTGTTCACGCTCGCGGGCTTCGAGAACCCGGGCCTCACGGGCAAGCGCTTCGGCGTGAGCGTGGTGCTCAGCCGCACGGACGAGACGCGCGCGCGCGTGACGATCGAGACGCAGAACGACGTCAAGTCCAAGGACCAGGACGCGGCGTTCCTGGCCGCGGCCTCGGGGGTCGGCCGTCCGGCTGCGTCCAAGCAGGAGAAGTACCTGGGCAAGGACTTCTCGGATGAGCGCTTCTTCCTGGATCAGCTTCCGGGCGCCGGTGCGACGCGGGCGTCGGCGCTCCTCAACGTCGAGAAGAACCGGCCGCAAGTGATCAGCACGTTCGAGCACGACGGCCAGGCGAGCCCCATGGGCGCCTACGTGTTCTATCCGCGCCCGGTCGAGGCGTTCGGCCAGGACGCTACCCTGGCGCTCGACTACAAGCAGGCGGGCGCCAACGTCTCGCACACCCTGGCGAACACCATGGTCACCTGGGCGGACGTCCAGGCAGCCGGGATCACCGATTCCCCTCCGAAGGTGACGCGCGGCCGCCTCGTGGGCGCCATTCCGGGGCTCTGCGGGCTGCTGCCGCTCTCGTTCTCGCCTCTGCCGGTGGATCCCCTCGATCTGACCTACGTCACGCTGTTCGCCGCCATCCCCCCGAGCCTCTGGGTGAACGAGGTCGCGCCGGATCTCGATCCGGCATACGAGCTGCTGCTGCAGCCGGATGCGGGCCTGAGCCCGCTGCCGCCCACGGAAGCCCTCCTGGAAGCAGCGTTCCGTCTCGAAGTCGAGGCAGCCAACGTCGACGGCAGCCGTCTCACGCGTCACCGGGCGCGGCTGGACTTCACCTACAACGTCCAGGCCGTGACCACCCCCGCGGATCCCCCGGACCTGCCGGTCGTGCCGATCGTCTCGGCCCAGCCGGCCACGCATCCGCCGGCCCTGACCATCGACATCGACGACGGCGGCACGCCGGACATGGTGCCCGCGGACTCCCTCTTCCGGTTGACGCTCCGCCACAAGAAGCACGCGCGCGCCTGGACCGTGCTCCTCTCGGCCGAGGCGGCCACGCCGGTCCCGGGGCCGGTGAACTTCGCCTTCCCGGCGACCAAGGCCAGCCCCTTCGACGCGCCCGGCAAGTTCCTGCTCGAGGTCGAGTCCATCGAGTTCGACGCGGGCCAGTTCGACTTCGACTCGTTCGTCTTCTCGGACGTCGAGCGCCGCCACCGGCGCCTGTCGCGGCGCGCGCTCACGGTCAACACCAAGCCATGACCGCGGTCGCGCTCCTTTCCGGCGGTCTCGATTCCACGGTGGCGGCGGCCGCGGCGGCGCAGGGCGGCGCGACGCTCGTGCTCGCGCTCACGATCGACTACGGCCAGCGCGCGGCGGCGCACGAGGTCAAGGCGGCGCGCGCCGTGGCACGCGCTCTCAGCGTGCGCCACCGCCAGGTCAGCCTGGGCTTCCTCGGCGAGCTGACCACCACGGCGCTGGTGAACCGCAGCCGCACGCTGCCCTTCCTCGCGGACGGCGACCTGGACGACACGCGCGGCGCCGCGACCGCCTCCATGCGCGCGGTGTGGGTGCCCAATCGCAACGGCCTGCTCATCGCGATCGCGGCCGCCTTCGCCGAGAGCCTGGGCGCCGGCCAGGTGATCGTGGGCTTCAACCGCGAGGAGGGGGCGACCTTCCCGGACAACTCGGCGGCCTTCCTGGAGCGCATGAGCGCCGCGCTCGAGCTGTCCACGCTCTCGGCGGTGAAGGTGGTTTCTCCCACGCTGGGACTGGACAAGGGGGAGATCGTCCGGCTGGGATACGAGATCGGCGCGCCGCTCGGGCAGGTGTGGTCCTGCTACGCGGGCGGGCGCCGGCACTGCTGGCATTGCGAATCGTGCAAGAGGCTCGAGCGGGCCCTCAAGGCCGCGGGAATGTGGGAGCGCTTCAACGATGAATGGAAAGCGGATGGTGTCGAGAACGGCGGCTAGCTGCGCGCGGTGCGTGTTCCTCGTGCTCGGCCTGGGCCTGTTGGCGGCGTGCATGACGGCGCCGCCGAGTTCCACGCCCACGCCCGCGCCCTACACGATCCCCGAGTACGCGGCGCGCGCGCCCGTGGAGATCGCGGTGGTGCAGTCCTCGCCCTCGGCCTTTTTCCGGGCGGACGACAGCCGCCGGTTCCGGGACCACGTGTACCGCGAGCTGATCGAGAAGGGGTACACGCCGCTCGCGCCGGAGTACGTCGACGGCAAGCTCGAACGGCTGCTCGCGCGCCGGGTGGACCGCGCCGAGCGGCTGCGCGTCTCGTCCCTGACGGACGCCCTGGAAGCCGAGTCCTTCCTCGTGCTGGACGTGCTGAGCGTGACCCAGAGGCCGGCCGGGAAGGAAGGCTCGTACCGCATCGAGGCGCGGGCGACCCTGCTCGAGGGCTCTTCGGGCACGACCCTCTTCGACCACCGCCTGCCGTTCTCCTTCGACGTCGACTTCGGCTCGGACGAGAAGCTCTCGCCGGCGCAGGCGGACGATCTGCTGAAGCGCTACGCGAAGCGCCTGCTCTCGGGTCTGCCCGGCCGGCGGACCTGAGTCGGAACATGCGGCCCTCCGGGCGGAAGCGACGCAGTGGGAATAGCTTCCCACTGGTTTCTGGGACCAAGCGGAGACGGGTCAGGTTCGCCTCGCACCAACGGCCCGGAACCTACGGGCGCCGACATCCTCAGTCTCGAATCGAATCGCCGAAAGCCCCTTCCGGACGGGCCTCACGGCCGCTACACTCCCTCCCTGAATCGTTTGAGAGTGAAGTCGTGAGGATGTGCGCCAAGCCACCGGCGTTCGGACGAGCACATGGTTCTGACGGTTGAGAGCAAGGCGAAGATCATCGACGCCTACAAGCAGCACGACGGGGACACGGGCTCCGCCGAGGTCCAGATCGCGATCCTGAGTGAGAGGATCCGGCAGTTGACCGAGCACCTGAAGTCCCACAAGAAGGACCATGCGTCGCGTCGCGGACTTCTGATGATGGTGGGCAGGCGGGCCAAGTTCCTGAAGTACCTGCGCGCGACCGATGAACCCAAGTACCGGGAGATCGTGCGCAGGCTGGAGCTGAGGCGCTAGCCGAAATGCCGGGGCGCGAGCGCACCTTCGGGCGCGATCGGGTTTGAAACGCAACCAGCTTCTGCGGGATGCCCTCCCACGTACAGGCTCGCCCGGGCCTGAGGAGGGCTCTTCGCGCGGTTCGGGGAGCAGCGTTCCCGGCGACACATCCCTTCGCTCTTTGTCCCGCACCCGATCGCGGGATTCCTGTTGGCGTTGTTGAAGTCGTGATGTTCCCGGCGGCTCCAGGGGGAGCCGCACAGGGTGGCAGCCGCGCCTCAAGGCGGGGGCGAGCAGGGACGGGCGTCCCGCATAGCCCGCGAAGACCAGGCCGGCGGCCGGGAGGTTCCAAGAGTGTCCCGAGTGAAAGTTGAAAAGATGATCGGAGGGCAGAAGCTCTCCATCGAGACCGGTGTCCTGGCCAAGCAGGCCGATGGCGCCGTGGTTGTGTCGTACGGGGATTCGGTCGTGCTGGTGACGGCGCAGTCGGCCAAGGGAAGGGAGGGCATTGACTTCTTCCCGCTGACGGTCGAGTACCGCGAGAAGTTCTCGTCGGGCGGGCGTTTCCCGGGCGGGTTCATCAAGCGCGAGGGCAGGCCCTCGAACCGCGAGATCCTGACCATGCGCCTGATCGACCGCCCGATCCGGCCGCTCTTCCCGGAAGGCTACGCGCAGGAGGTCCAGATCATCGGCAACCTGCTCTCCGCCGACCGGCAGAACGATCCGGACGTGCTGGCGCTGACCGGCGCCTCGGCCGCGCTCACCATTTCCACCATCCCGTTCCTCGGCCCGATCGCCGGGGTGCGCGTGGGCATGGTGGACGGCGAGTTCATCCTCAACCCGAAGGCGGATGAGCGCGAGCAGTCGACCCTCGACCTGATCGTGGCTGGCACGCGCGAAGCCGTGGTGATGGTGGAGGGCGGCGGGAAGCAGGTTTCCGAGAAGGACGTGATCGAGGCCATCCAGTTCGGCCACGAGGCGATCCAGGAGATCATCCCGATGCTCGAGGAGCTGCGCGAGCAGGCGGGCAAGCCCAAGGCCGAGTTCGTGCCGCCGGAGGCGGACGGCGAGCTGGCCGCGCGCCTGCGCCGCGGTTTCGCGGAGCGCCTGCGCGAGGCGCTGCGGACCGAGGGCAAGCTCGCCCGGCAGGAGGCGATCGAAGCCCTGCGCGAGGAGGCGGTCGCCGCCGAGAGCGCGGGCATCGAGGACGAGGACGACCTCCTGGCGCGCACAAAGGCCGTGGCGAAGGCCTTCGCCGAGATGGCCTGGCAGACCGAGCGCGCGCTCATCCTGGAGACAGGCCGGCGCGTGGACGGCCGCGCTCCCGACCAGATCCGCACCATCAGCGTCGATCTGGGCGTGCTGCCGCGCACGCACGGCTCGGCCGTGTTCACGCGCGGCGAGACCCAGGCGCTGGTCACGGCGGTTCTCGGCACGGCCGACGCCGAGCAGCGCGTCGAGCACGTGATGGCGGACTACAGCAAGCGCTTCTACCTGGACTACAACTTCCCGCCGTACTCGGTGGGTGAGGTGCGGCCGATCCGGGGCGTGGGCCGGCGCGAGATCGGCCACGGCGCCCTGGCCGAGAAGGCCCTGGACACGGTCATTCCCTCGCCCGAGCAGTTCTCCTACACCATCCGCGTGGTCTCGGACATCCTCGAGTCGAACGGCTCCTCGTCCATGGCCACGGTCTGCGGCGCGACGCTCTGCCTGATGGACGCGGGCGTGCCGATCCAGGCCCCGGTCGCGGGCATTGCCATGGGTCTGGTCATGGACGGCGAGCGCTACCGCATCCTGTCGGACATCGCCGGCTCCGAGGACCACAACGGCGACATGGACTTCAAGGTCGCCGGCACGCGCGACGGGATCACCGCCCTGCAGATGGACATCAAGGTGGGCGGCCTCACCACGGAGCTGCTCGAGCAGGCGCTGGCGCAGGCGCGCGCCGGCAGGCTCTTCATCCTGGACAAGATGAACGAGGCGATCAGCGAGCCCAGGAAGGAACTGTCGCCCTACGCGCCGAAGCTGCGGCGCCTGTGCATCCCGGTGGACAAGATCGGCCTGCTCATCGGCCCAGGCGGCCGCCAGATCAAGGCCATCCAGGAGGAGACAGGAGCCCACATCGAGGTGGGCGACGACGGCGTGGTCCTGGTCTCGGGCGAGACGGACGAGAGCGTCGACAAGGCCGCGGCCCAGGTGAAGGCGATCACCACCGAGGTGGAGGTCGGCCAGGTGTTCGACGGCAAGGTCGTCTCGATCAAGGATTTCGGCGCCTTCGTCGAGCTGGCCCCCGGCCAGGAGGGGCTGTGCCACGTGTCCGAGCTGTCCGCGGACTACGTGCGCGACGTGAACGACGAGGTCCGGCTCGGCGACGTCATCAAGGTCAAGGTGATCTTCGTGGACCCGACCGGCCGGATCAAGTTGTCGCGCAAGGCCATCCTGCTGGAGGGTGCGGAGGGCGCGCCTGCGGCGGCTGCCGCCGAGGGCGCTGTGGAAGGAGCGCGTCCGGCCGAGGCTGGCCCGCGCGAGCGCTTCGAGCGCGGCGGGCGCGGGGGCCGCGGCGGGCGTCCGGGCCGCGGCGAGGACTCGGATCGCGGTGAGCTCTTCGACCGGGGCGACCG
>DYIW01000263.1 GCA_020723465.1 Phycisphaera mikurensis | reverse complement strand
GTCGAGATCCGCGAGTGCGGCGGCCGCGATCTCCTCTTCCGGCGCGCGAGCCAGCTCCGGCGCGAAGACGCCGCCCAGCAGCGCGCGCAGGCTGACGAGCCCCGGCGGCGCGTGGCCGGAGAAGACGCTCGAGGCGAAGATGCAGCCCAGGATGCGCCGCTTTTCGCCGCGGGCGCAGAGGAAGCCGAAGGAGTCCAGAGGGTGCCGCACGCGCTCGCGCGGGAAGGTCGCGCAGGCCACCGCGATCCCGGCGAGCGGGATGGCCGCCAGGCTGGCGGCGAGATCGACGTCGAGCGGCTCGACCAGCGCGCGCGCCCCATCGGCCGGCAGCGCCAGGACGAGCGCGTCGGCGGGAAGCGCCTGCGGCCCCGCGCCCGCGAGCTCCAGCACGAAGCCCGAGCCCTCGCGCCGGAGCGCGCGCACTTCGGTCTCGCCCAGGTAGCTCTCGCCGAGGGAGCGCATGAGCGCCTCGGTCAGCTCGCCCAGGCCGGTCGCGAACGAGCAGAGCGCGGGGGTGCGCCGCGCCTCGCCGCGCGCCTTCCTCTGCCGGGCGCGCGCGAACAGGCCGCGCAGCAGGCCGCCGTGCTCGCGCTCCAGCTCGTGCAGCAGCGGGAGGCAACTGCGGAGCGACAGGGCGCGCACGTCGCCGGCGTAGATGCCGGTCACGAACGGTTCGAGCAGCGGCGCGATCACCGCCTTGCCCAGGCGCCGGGCCGCGAAGTCGGCCACGCTCTCCTCGGCCGGCGCGCGCGCGCGCACAAAGGGCTCGAGGAAGAGCCGGAGCTTGCCGGAGAGCGGCAGGAGTCCGCTCCCGAAGAGCCCGCGCGGGGAGGCCGGCACTTCCTGCAGCCGGCCGGCGAAGAGAACGTGCCGGCGGCGCGCCTCGTCGCGGCTCCGCAGCAGCCGCGCGCTCAGGCCGAGCTCGGCGATGAGTTCCATGGTGGGCGGCGCGTTGTCCAGGATGCCGTGCGGGCCCCACTCGAAGACGCAGCCCTCCTCGCGGATGGTGCGCGTCTTGCCGCCCGGATGGGGCGACGCCTCGATCAGGCGCACGTCGAGGTGCGCGCGCGGCTTGGCCGCCGCCAAGCAGTGGGCCGCGGCCAGGCCGGCCACGCCGCCGCCGACCACGACGACGCGCTTCACGGCGCGCGCTCCGCCGGCCGCGCCTCGGGCAGCTCGAAGGGAAGTGCGCGGCGCGCCAGGTCGGCGAGCGCGGCCACCAGGCCGGGATCGGCGTTCAGGGCGGGCACGCGGCGGTACTGCTTCACGCCGGCCCGCGCGGCCTCCATGCCGAGCTGGTTGTCCAGCTCGTCGAGCGTCTCGATTCCGTCCACGACGAAGGACAGCGGCGCGACCACGAGCGCCTTCACGCCCTCGCGCGCGCGCTCCTGGACCACCTCGCGCAGCGAAGGCTTGAGCCAACGTCCCGGGCCGCCGAGGTTCTGGAAGCCGGCCGCGGCGCGCTCCTCTTCCAGGCCGAGGCCGCGCAGCACCGCCTGCGCCACGTCCTCGGCCCGGGCCAGCAGGGCCTTCTTTCGCCCGCGCCCGGACGGCGGAGACAGCAGCGAGAAAATCAGGTGAGCGCCGCCGCGCAGGTCCGGCGGGATCAGGTCGAAGGCGCGGCGCGCGTGCTCGACCAGCGCGCCGCGAAAGAGCGGATGCTCGTGGAGCGGCCCGGCGAGCGAGCAGCGGCCGGAAAGGCCCGCGGCGCGGCAGGCCTCCTCGACTTCGGCGGCGCACGCGGCCGCGAGCTTCTCGTCGAGGAGCGGATAGAGCGACACGCCCACCACGTGCCGCGCTTGAAGCGCGGCCGCGGCCCGCGCCGCGGCCGCCGCGCCGGGCGAGCCGTGGCGGAGCGCGAGCAGCACGCGCGCCGCGCCCGCGGCCGGAGCGGACAGCGCCGGCCGGCCGCACAGGCTGTTCTCGAGCGCCCGCGCCAGGGCGGAGAGCAGTTCCACAGCGGGCGAGCGGCCGCCGAGGCGGGCGTAGCCTCCGGTCAGGTCCTCCTCGGCCGCGCGAAACGCGCACTCCGCCCGCTTCCGGCGCCGCGCCCGGGTAGCGAGGCTCGGTACGACGGCCGGGTCGGACCAGAGATCGACGTGGAAGCGCTCGACGTCCGCGGCCGACGCCGGGCCGCCGAGGTGCATGAGGATCACGGCGACGTCCGGCGGAGGAGCGTCCGGCCGCGCCGCCGCGCCCTGGTCGAAATGTCGGGTGACGGTCTTCATGACGCGCGCCCGCCGCAAGGAAGCGCTTGCAGGCGCGCTTCTAGCCCACGATCTTCAGGACGTGGTAGCTCTTGCGCCCCTTCCGCAGCACGAACACGCGGCCCTCGATCGCCTGGCCCACGTCGAGCGTCGCGTCCGCGGCCTCCGCGCGCCGGTTGTTGACGTAGATGCCGCCGCCCTCGATCGAGCGCTTCGCCTCCTTCTTGCTGCGGATCACGCCGGCCTCGACCAGCACGTCCACCAGCGGCAGGCCGCCTGCCAGCCGGTCCTTGGCGATCTCTGCCGAGGGAACGTCGGCGAACACGTCGAGCACCTCGCCCGCCGGCAGGTCGTCGATCTCGGCGCCGAAGAAGACCCGCGTCGCCTGCTCGGCGCGCTCCAGCCCTTCCACGCCGTGCACCAGCCGCGTCACCTCCTCGGCGAGACGCTTGTGCGCGCGCCGCTCCTGGGGCGCCTCGCGGTGCGGCGCCTCGAGTTCCTCGATCTCCTCGCGCGTGAGGAAGGTGAACCACTTCAGGTACTGGATCACGTCCGCGTCGGGCGTGTTCAGCCAGAACTGGTAGAAGCGGTAGGGCGAGGTGCGGCGCGGATCGAGCCAGATGGTGCCCTCCTCGGTCTTGCCGAACTTCGTGCCCGAGGACATGGTCACCAGGGGAAAGACCAGGCCGTGCGCGCGCGCGCCGCAGCGCGCGCGGATGAGGTCGATGCCCGCGGTGATGTTGCCCCACTGATCGCTGCCACCGAGCTGCAGGATCACGCCGTGCTGCTGGTGCAGCTCGAGGAAGTCATAGGCCTGCAGCACGAGGTAGCTGAACTCGGTGAAGGAGATGCCCTGCTCCGAACCGAGCCGGCGCTTCACCGAGTCCTTGGCGATCATGTAGTTGACGGTGAAGTGCTTCCCGACCTCGCGCAGGAAGTCGACCATGCGGAACTGGCCGAGCCAGTCCATGTTGTTCACCACCTCGGCCGGGTTGTCGCTGCCGAAGTCGAGGTAGCGCGCGAGCTGCGTCTGGATGCCGCGCGCGTTGCGCGCCACCTCGCCCTCGGTGAGCAGCCGGCGCTCCTCGGACTTGCCGCTCGGGTCGCCGATCATGCCGGTGCCGCCGCCGACCAGCGCGATGGCGCGGTGGCCGCAGCGCTGCACGCGCGCCAGCGTGGTGAGCGGCAGGAGCGAGCCGACGTGCAGGCTGTCCGCGGTGGGGTCGAAGCCGATGTAGGCGGCGACCGGGCCGGCGGCGAGCAGCTCGGCAACACCCTCGGTGCTGCCGTGGATCATGTTCCTCCACTCGAACTCCTCGTACAGGCCCATGCTGCCTCCGGTGCTCGCGACGCGCTGGGAATGGCAGCCCGTTGAAGAAGTGCTCCGTCGCCAACAGGATGACTCATTCAACGGGGCTGCTAGGCGGACCCGGCATCGTATCAGGCGCCGCGGGCGGCGCACCGGGAATCAACGGCGAAGCGGCCCGCGCGGGCGCACGGCGACTGGGAGCGCGGGGAGCGCTTTCGCTGGCGCACACGCGCGCCCGGACGGGTATTCTGAGGCGCGGCCACTTTCACGAGGAGAGCCTCGGCGGCGCCCGGCGGTACGGCACCCCGGCCCCGGCCGCCCCCCGGACCCGGCGAGGCGCGCGATGCCCATGAGCGCTCTCATTCCCGCGTTCTCGGGGCTCCTGCCCCACCCGCCGATCATCGTCCCGGAGGTGGGCCGGACGCGCCTCGCCCAGTGCCAGGCCACGTGCGCCGCCTGCCGCGACTTCGCGGCGCGCCTGGTCGCGGCGCGCCCGGATCGCCTGCTGCTCGTCTCGCCGCACGCGCCGCGCCGCACCACGGCCTTTGGCATCTACGGGGGCGAGCGCCTGCGCGGCGACCTGGGACGCTTCGGCGCACGCGCCGCGGCCGTGGATCTGGAGAACGACGCGGGGGCCGGCGAGGGCATCAGCCAGGCCGCGCGGCGGGCGGGCCTGGAGGTCTGGTCGATCCCGCAGCAGCCCCTCGACCACGGCGCGGTGGTGCCGCTCTGCTTCCTGGTCGAGGCGGGCTTCGCCGGGCCGGCCTGCGTGATCTCGCCGCCGGCGGTCCAGGACACGTCCGCCCTCATCGCCTTCGGCCACGCCGTCGCCGAGGCGTACGGCGCGCTCGGCGGCCGGCCGGCGCTGGTCGCGAGCGGCGACATGTCGCATCGCGTCACCCCGGAAGCACCGAGCGGCTACGATCCGCGCGGCCTGGAGTTCGACCGGGCCCTCGTCGACCTGGCCGCCGCGGGCGCGCTGGCGCGCATCCCGCGGATCGACGCCGTCCTGCGCGAGGCGGCCGGCGAGGACACGACCGAGTCGATCACCATCGTCAGCGCCGCGCTCGGCTTCCATCCGAGCGGCGCCGCGGTGCTCTCCTACGAGCACCCCTTCGGCGTGGGCTACCTCGTGGCGGTGCTGCATGACGGCAAGCAGGCGCCGGCCGGACCCGCCTCCCTGGCGCTCCTGCCGGCCATCGCGCGCGAGACGATCCAGGCGCAGCTGGAGAAGCGCGAACCGGACCTGCCCGCGGCGGCGGGAAGGCTGCGGGAAGCGGCGCCCGTGTTCGTGACCATCCGGCGCCGGGACGGGTCGCTGCGCGGCTGCATGGGATCGCTCCATCCGCTGCACGCGGACCTCGTGGCCGAGACCGCCGATCGCGCGCTGACGGCGGCCTTCCACGATCCGCGCTTCCCGCCGATCGGCAAGGAGGAGCTCTGCGGCCTGCACATCGAGGTGAGCGTGCTCGGCCCGCGGCAGCGGGTCTCTTCCCTCGATGAACTCGACCCGCGACGCTTCGGCGTGGTCGTGTCCGACGAGTCGCAGCGCCGCGGCGTGCTCCTGCCCGCCATCGAGGGCGTCGACTCGATCAGCGCCCAGATCGCCATCGCCCGGCGCAAGGCGGGCATCCCCGAGGGCGACGACGTGCGCATCGAGCGCTTCGAGGTGGAGAAGGCCGGCGAACCCGAGGAAGGGGTGGCATGAGCCCGGCCTCCGCGCCCGCGGCGCGCTGGTGGCGCGGCCTGGCCGGCGGCAAGATCGAGTGCGACCTGTGTCCGCGGCGCTGCGTGCTCGCCCCGGGCCAGCGCGGCTTCTGCTTCGTGCGCCGGAACGCCGGCGGCCGCATGGAGCTCACCACCTATGGCCGCTCGACCGGCTTCTGCGTCGATCCCATCGAGAAGAAGCCGCTCAACCACTTCTTCCCCGGCACGCCCGTCCTGTCGTTCGGCACGGCCGGGTGCAACCTGGGCTGCCGCTTCTGCCAGAACTGGAGCATCTCCAGGAGCCGCGACGTGGACGAGCGCTGCGACGCGGCCCTGCCCGTGGAGATCGCGGCCGCGGCGCGCGAGCTCGACTGCGTGTCGGTGGCGTACACCTACAACGATCCCGTGGTCTGGGCCGAGTACGCGCTCGAGACCGCGCGCGCCTGCCGCGCCCTCGGCGTGCGTTCGGTGGCGGTGACCAACGGCTACATCACGCGCGCGGCCAAAGCGGAGTTCTTCGGCCTCATGGACGCGGCCAACGTCGATCTGAAGGGCTTCTCCCCCGAGTTCTATCACCGCCAGGCACTGAGCGGCCGCGGCGGCCTGGAGGACGTACTGGACACGCTCGTCTTCCTGCGCCGCGAGACCGAGACGTGGCTCGAGATCACGACCTTGCTCATCCCGGGCCTCAACGACTCGGAGCAGGAGATCGGCGCGGCCTGCGCGTGGATCGTGCGCGAGCTGGGAGCGGACGTGCCGCTGCACTTCACCGCCTTCCACCCCGACTACCGCCTGTGCGACCGGCCCCCGACTCCCGTCGCCACGCTGCGCCGCGCGCGCGAGATTGCGCGCGCCGCGGGCCTGCAGCACGTCTACACGGGGAACGTCCACGACCCGGCCGGACAGAGCACCTACTGCGCGAGCTGCGGAGAAACGCTCATCGCCCGCGACGGCTACGAGATCCGCGCCTATCGCCTGGACGAGCGCGGCGCCTGCGCGCGCTGCGGCCAGCCTCTCGCCGGGCGCTTCGGCGCGGCCGCCGGGACCTGGGGCGGCAAGCGCCTGCCCGTGCGCATCGGCCGTTCCCGCTGAGAAACGGCCTGCCCCGCCGCCGGCGTGGAATGCGCGCCGCGGGCGTCCAACAGGCGTGGACCCGAGGGCGTACTTCGAGTTATCCTGCAGCGAGCCTTCTCAGGACCGCCACCCGACAGCAACGACAAGGAGCTCCGCATGAACCGGAAACTCGTTCTTCCATCGGCCGCGCTCGCCCTGGTGAGCGCCTGCCTCATGCCCGCCGCCTTTGCCGCCGACCTGGCGGTCGTGCCGGTCGCGGTCGTGGTCGAGGGCGACACCGTGGCCGGCGTGGGTCTGGTCACGTACGTCGACAACCTGGCGGTGAACAACGGCGGCGAGACCCTGGTCGAGGTCGACACGGACAACGCCAACACCGACATCGACAGCGCGCTGCTCAAGGACGGCCTGACCCTCTACCTGCAGGAAGGACAGGCGCTGACGCTGCCCGCCGGCGCCATGATCGACAGCTTCGACACCGTCAACCTGAACAACGGCGGCAGCAGCGGCTGGAACTTCTTCCTCGCGGGCACCGCGGGCACGAACGACGACTCGGGCATCTACCTCGACACCACGCTCCTCATCCAGGAGAGCAACATCGCCACCGCCATCCAGTTCTCGCCCGGCACGCCGTACATCGGCTTCTTCGAGTGCGGCGTCAACGACCTGAACCAGGTGCTGATCGTGGCGAGCGTCGATGACCCGGCGATCGCCTCGACCGTGGACCGCGCGCTCGTGGTGGTGGACGCGGGCAGCGGCGTGCAGAACGTCATCCTCAAGGAGGGCGACGTGGCGCCGGGCACCATCGAGTTCATCGACGACTTCGGCACGAGCCCGCAGTACTTCGACTTCAACAACGCCGGCGACGCCATCTTCTACGCGGACCTCACCGGCAGCACGGTGTCGGACTACGCGGTCTACTACAACACCACGCTGCTGGCGCGCGAGGGCGACCCGTCGCCGGCCGCGGGGCGCCTCTGGGACCTGCTCTCCTCGTGCGAGGTGGGGATGAACGACACCGGCGGCTGGGTGCTGCACGGCAGCATCGACGGCGACACGGCCACGGACTACATCATCGTCAAGAACGGCGAGGTGTTCATCCAGGAGGGCGACACCCTGCCGGCCATCGCGCCCTTCAAGCTCACCTCCTTCGGCAGCACGCGGACGGACATCAGCAACGCCGGCGACGTGCTCTGGTACGGCGACTGGGACGACGCGGACACGACGAAAGACGAGGGCGTGTTCGTCAACTCCAAGCTGCTCATCCAGGAGGGCGTGACCCAGGTGGGCGGCATGACCGTGACGGACGTGCGCGGCACGCAGGACACGCAGGACATGAGCGACGACGGCCGCTACTACCTGGCCGAGGTGACGCTCAACTCGACGCTCGACGCCGCCGTGCTCATCGACCGCGGCCCGTGGCAGGTTTTCGGCGGCGAGCTCGCGGGCACGAACGGCACGCCGCAGTTCCGCGGCTGGGGCCCGCTCACCGGCGGCAGCTACGTCACCTTCGAGCTGACGGACGCCAAGCCGCTTTCCACCGCCTTCCTGATTCTCGGCTACGCGCCGATCAACGCGCCCTTCATGTGCACCACGCTGGTTCCCTACCCGAACGTGATTGTCGGATTGCCAACCGACGCCAACGGCAACCTGGGCTTCACCACGATCATTCCGACGGGCCTGCCCGCGGGCGTGCCCTTCTACATGCAGTACTTCATCAGCGACGCGGTGTGCATGGGAGTGTCCGCCTCGAACGGCATCCAGGGCACGCTGCAGTAGGCTCGTCCGCCTCCGCCCCGTGATCGTCAGGACCGAGCCTGCCTCCAGCAGGCCGGTCCTTGACACGCGGTCCACCGCCTGCTTCGCTGGCCGGCTGAAGCAGCGGCGCCACCTTCAAGAACGTCACTCTCCGAGGAGCGACGTTCCGCGCCATCGACTTCGGCGGCGCACGGTTCTCTTGCGTGAACACCGGCGAGGGGAGGCCGAGGGAGCCGGTGGTGTTCACGAACGTGGAGCTGCACGGCTGCAGGTTCGAGGGTGGCTCCTTCGCGGGAGTGCAGATCACCGGCGCGGCGGTCGACGGCATGACGATCGGCGGCGTCCTGGTCACCGACATGATGAAGGCGTACCAGGCAAGTCGGCGGGCACGCTGAGTTCAACCGCATTGCGGCGAGGTGGTCCAGCCCGCCCGAGAGCCTGAGCAGGAATCTACCGGTAGCCGCGCCGGGTCGAGGAGCGAGCAGGGCAAG
>DYIW01000262.1 GCA_020723465.1 Phycisphaera mikurensis | reverse complement strand
GCGAACACTCGTCCGCAGCGCCTCCAGAGACGGTTCAGCGCCCTGGCGAGACGGATGAGGAGCCCCTGCATTCCGCGCGCCAGCGCGAGTACTGCGTCAGGCGGAAGCCGAAGCGGTCCGAGCCGGCGGCGAACGCGCGCTTCAGCACCCGATAGGTCTGCTTGTCGCGCAGGCCCGGGAGCCCTCGCTCGAGCCGCACGGTGACGTGCACCGGGAAGCGCGCCGCGAGCGCCTCACGCGTCCTGTGCGACACTCCAGGCCGCTCTCCCTTGGGCTTACGCCCCGCTCCCGGCCGCCTGCCGCCGCGCCGGGCGAATCCGAACTGCTGCTGGGTCGGGATCGGTCGTCTCTTCCTGCTCATTTGATTGAGCAGAGAATAGCATGCGCGGTCGAGAAGATCAAGCCCGCAGTCCAGATTCATCGAGAGAAGGCCGTGAGCAGCGCCGACAGCAGCCGTCGCATCTTCGCGTCGTCGCCCAGGCACATGGGAATCGCGGCGCATGCCGGTCACCCTGTGCGCCGCCGCCGCCAGGGGGCCGGCGGGGGTCGCGCCCAGGTCCTTGAGGGCGGCCGCTCCGCGCGGGTCGACCGTCCCGAGGGGTGGCGCTCAGGATCGCCGCGTCGTCCGCGGGCGCTGCACGCGGCTGGGGTCCGGGAGATCCTTGCTCGCGGTCTGAGTGCTGACCGCTGACCGCTTTCTCCGGCCCGCTTCCTCCCGACCACTTCGCGGCGGAGCCCCCGCCGCGATGGGCGGTTACGACGACCTGAGGAAGTCGGTGATCGCCCTGGTGCTCGGCTCGCCCGGCTTGCCCGTGGCCTGCTCGCGCGCCAGGAGCGACTGCGCCGCGGTCTGTTCCTCCATGCTGCGCTTCAGCTCCTCGATCTCCATGGGCGAGAGCGCTTCCAGCTCGATCACCCCGGCCGCGATCTCCTTGAGCGCGATGTCGATCGGATCGATGGACGAGTCCTCGATGAGCTTGGGCGCGCCCCGCACCAGCTCGTGAATGCGCTTCTGCAGCAGCACGGTGAACTTGAAGACGCCACCGCAGCGCTCGCTCAGGTCCCAAACCAGTTGCTGATCCATCGGTCCATACCTCCTGCGAGAGAAGCGCTCCTCCCTCGCGGTGCCGTCATTGCCGCGCGGTCCCCGCCGGTTCGTCCAGCCCGAGGAACGCCCGCACCTCGCGCAGCGCGCGCTCCAGGTCGTCGTTCACCACGATCCGATCGTATTTGTCCTTGAGCGCCAGCTCCAGCTCCGTCTTGCGGATGCGCGCCTCGATCGCCTCCGCGCTCTCGGTGCCGCGCAGCTCGATGCGGCGGCGCAGCTCCTCGAGCGAGGGCGGAGCGATGAACAGATAGATGCCGGCGAAGCCCTGGTCAATGAGGGTGATGCCGCCCTCGATGTCGATCTCGAGCACGTAGTAGCGGTCGCGGCGCTCGAGCGCCTGGAGCAGCGGCGCCTTCAGCGAACCGTAGAGGTGGCCGTTCCGGAAGACCTCGTTGTACTCGACGAAGTCGCCGCGGGCCACGCGCGCCAGGAACTGCTCGCGCGAGAGGAAGTGATAGTCGACGCCGTCGACTTCGCCGGGCCGCAGCGGCCGGGTGGTGGCGGTCACCGCCACCTCGACGCGCGGGTCGCGTCCCAGGCGGTCGACGATCGTGGTCTTGCCCGAGCCCGAGGGCCCGGAGATGACCACGAGCCCGCCGCGGAAGCCCGCCTTGCCCGCCTGTTCCGAGGAGTCCGTCATTCCAGGTTCTGCACCTGCTCGCGCAGGCGTTCAATGCACGTCTTGAGTTCGATGACGCGCCGGCCGATCGACGCGTCCTGGTTCTTCGCGCCGATGGTGTTGGCCTCGCGCCCCATCTCCTGCACCAGGAAGTCGAGGGAGCGGCCGACCGGCCCCTTCTTGCCGAGCGTGGTGCGGAAGCCGCTGAAGTGGCTCTGCAGGCGCGCCAGCTCCTCGGCCACGTCGCAGCGGTCGGCCAGGAGCGCGATCTCGCGCTCCAGCCAGCCCGGATCGAGTGCGACCCGCGTGCCCGCGAGCAGGCCGGCGAGGCGCTGGCGCAGCTTGCGGCGGTGCTGGGCGGGGATGGCCGGCGCGCGCCTTGCGATCGCCCGCGCCCCCTGCTCCGCGCGCGCCAGAAGCAGCAACAGCTCGCGCGCCAGGCGCTCGCCCTCTTCCCGGCGCCCCCGCGCCAGGTCGCGGAGCGCGCCCTTCAGGGCCGCGCTCAGCGCCGCGACCTCGGCCGCGCCGACCTCGCCGTTCTCCTCGAGCGCCACCACGCCGGGCAGGGCGACGAGCGTTTCCAGGCGCAGGTCCGCCGGCAAGCCGGTGGCCTGCGCCAGCTTCCGCACGGCGGCCACGTAGCCGGCGGCGAGCGCGACGTCCACGGCCGGCGCCTCCCCGGCTGGCGTGCCGCGCAGGCGCACGTACACCTCGGCCGTGCCGCGCGCCACCACGCGCCGCACCTCCTCCTCGAAGCGCGCCTCGAGACGCATGAGACGCGGCGGCAGCCTGAGCTTGACGCTGAAGTAGCGGTTGTTGACCGTGCGCGCTTCCACGGTGACGCACAGCGCGCCGGCGCTCACCTCGGCCCGACCGAAGCCGGTCATGGAGTTCGGCATGAAGCGCTCCGCCTTCTGGCCCGCTGACTACTTCTTGCCCGCGGCGCCTCGCCCCGCAAGGGCGCGGCTGCCCGGCTTCACCGGCACCGACCCCTGCCTGGCGAGCGGGTCCTCGGCCGGAGTCCAGACCTCGGCGTCGACCCGCGCCAGCGCGCGAAAGGGCACGTCGAACACGGCGGCCCCGCGCGTGCGGTCCACGATGCAGCCGACGCCCGCCACCTGCACGTCCGCCTGCCTCAGGACCTCCACCACCTCGAGCGCGGAGCCGCCGGTCGTGACCACGTCCTCGACCACCAGGGCGCGCTCCTCCGGCTTGACCGTGAAGCCGCGGCGCAGCGTCATCTTCCCCTCCACGCGCTCGGTGAAGAGGCAGCGGGCGCCGAGGAAGCGGGCGACCTCGTGGGCGATGATGATGCCGCCCATGGCCGGACCGACCACGACGTCGATGCGCTCCTCCTGGAACTTCTCGCCGAGCGCCACGCCCAGGAGCCCGGCGCGCGCCGGGTGCTGCAGCACCAGTGCGCACTGCACGTAGCGGTTGGAGCGGTTGCCCGAGGACAGCTCGAAGTGGCCCTCGAGCAGCGCTTCGCTCTCCTTCAGCAGCCGCAGGACTTCCTGGCTCTCCATCCGACCCTACTTGTTCTCGCCGCCGCCCGGTTCCGGGGCGCCGCCGCCCGAGCCGGGATCGCCCGGCGCCGGCGCCTGCTGCTCGGGCTCGGGGCCATAGAAGGACGTGCCCTGCACCGAGCACTTGTTGATGAACACGGCCGAGAGCACGAACACGGCGGCGAGGATGCCCGTCACGCGGTTGACGCCGGTCGCCTTGACGCCGAACGTCTCCGCGCCCATGCCGCCGAACGCCTCGCCCAGGCCGCCGCCCTTGCCTTCCTGGATGAGGATGATGAGCCCCAGCAGCAGGCAGGCGACGACGAACACGAACCAGAGCAGGCCGATGATCACGCTCACAGTGTTTCTCCGGCGCAGCTCAGGCCAGCGCTCCCTTGACGATGCCAATGAACGAGTCCAGCTCGAGCGACGCGCCCCCCACGAGCGCGCCGTCGATCTCCTCCTGCGACAGCAAGGAAGCGGCGTTCTTGGGCGTGACCGAGCCGCCGTACTGGATGCGCAGCCGGGCGGCGAACGCGGGGCCGAACAGCTCGGCGGCGCAGGCGCGGAGGTCGCGGTGCACCTCCACCGCCTGCTCCGGCGTGGCGGTGCGGCCCGTGCCGATGGCCCAGACCGGCTCGTAGGCGATGGTCAGCCCGGCGAGGTCCGCCGCAGGGAAGCCGCGCAGCGCGCCCTGGACCTGCGCCCGCACCACGGCGAGCGTGCGGCCGGCGTCGCGCTCCTCGAGCAGCTCGCCCACGCAGAGGATCGGCTGCAGGCCGGCCGCGAGCGCGGCTCGGAGCTTCCGCGCCAGCAGCGCCTCGTCCTCGCGGAAGTCGCGGCGCCGCTCGGAGTGGCCGAGGATCACGTGCGTGGCGCCCGCGTCCTTCACCTGCGCCGCCGCCACGCAGCCGGTGTACGCCCCCTTGCCCTCCTGGTGGCAGTCCTGGGCGCCCACGATCAGGCCCGTGCCCGCGGCCGCGGCCGCGACCTCGGGCAGCAGCGTGAACGGGGGAAACACCCCGACGTCGCAGGAAGACGCGCCCCCCAGGGAGGCGCGCGCCGCGGCCAGACCCTGGACCAGGGAACGCGCCAAACCCCTGTCGAGGTTCATCTTCCAGTTGCCGGCAATGAACGGAGTACGCATCGGTTGCGCCGCCACGAGGAAACGGAGCAGTTTAGGGCGCCTCCGGCCGCGGGTCAATGGCTTCCTGCGCGCACGCCCCCGGGAAGCCCCAAACCCGGACGCCGCTTCAGAAGCCGAGCGGGAACTTCTGGGTGTAGTCCTCACTGCTCGGCGGCAGCACTCCGGTCCAGGGGTGGAGCGGCACGAGCGTGATGCACTGGTACTCGTCCTCCCCGCCCTTGCGCCGCCAGACCACGGCCCGGTACACGCGGTCCGGCGGCGACTCGTACTCCTCGCCGTAGAACGATCCGCCCTCGCCCCCACCCTTCTGGTAGCGCAGCTCGAGCAGGATGGTGAAGACGTTGCTCTTCACGGCGATGCTCTCGGCGAATTCCTTCTCCACGGCCTCGGTCAGGTTGAAGCTGGTGTTGTAGTAGTCCGCCACCTCGCCGAGCGCCGCCTCCGGCGACTGGAAGATGTAGTCCTCCTTGTCCCGGTCGGCCTCGTCGTCGTCCTCTCGGCCGTCGTCGTCCTCGTCGTCCTTGTCGTCGAAGGACCACTTGTCGCCGTCCTCGGTGGAGCTGCCGAAGGGGTCCTTCTCCTTCTCGTACTGCTCCTCGAAGAGCTCGCGCCGAAACTCGTCGACCTTCTCCAGCACCGACAGCGGCAGATCGTGCGACTCGAGCAGGCAGCGCAGCACGCACAGCGGCGCGGTGTTGATGTTCACGCGCCCCTGGTTCGTCTCCGTGGCCTGCTCGCTGTCCGCCTGGGCGCCCGGGGCCTCGCCCGCGCCGCGATCGTCCTCCTCGTTCTCCTCCTCTTCCTTCTGGTCGAAGGGATTCTCGAACTTCTCCTCCTCCTCGTCCTCTTCCAGGGCCTCCTCGTCGAACCTGAGGTTGGAGAACACCGTGACCACGTCCTCGAGGCCGGGCACGTAGCGATCACCCTCGATGAAGCCCTTGAGGATGAACTCGGTCATCCCGTCGACGTAGACCAGCTCGTCCAGCCCGAGCGGGTACACGACCTCGAAGTCCTGCTTCTCCTTGAACCGCTCCTCGCTCCAGGCGAGCTTGCTGTCCTCGGTCTTCTCGGTCGACTGCCGGGGCACGGGGAAGTCCTTGTCGCGCTGGCCCTGGAACCACTTCTCGAAGCTGTCGGCCAGCTCCTTGCCGTCGCCCGCGCTGAGATCGTGCTTGGAGTCCTCGCGGAACATGTCGATGAGGCGGGTGAAGCGGTCCTTGGCCGTGGCGCGGAACTTGGCGTCCTCGGCCACGAGCCCCAGCAGGTTGAACTTGCGATCCTCGTCGACGATGCGGATGCGGACGTCGATGTTGTCGCCGAACTGCTCTCTGCTCTTCTGGTCGTCCGCCCACTCGTCGTCCATGGAATCCGCGGCCTGGGACTCCTCGCCCTCCCCGCCCGAGCCGAAGGGATCGCCCCCGCCCGTGTCGCCCGAGCCGCCCGTGTCGCCCGTGCCGCCCGTGTCGTCGCCGCCGCCGTCGCCGCCGCCAAGGCCCGAGCCACCCCCCTGACCGGACTGCGACTGCTCCTCCTCGTCCTTCAGGTCCTTGATGAGCAGGGACTTGGCGATCTCCAGCCCTCCTCGGGCGGCGTACTCGAACTCCACGTCCTTTGTCGAGTGCAAGGCGATGCTGCGATCGACGCTCGAGGAGACGGAGAGCTGGCCGATGACCACGACCAGGATCATCAGGACGAGGAACGTGAGCAGCAGGGCGGCGCCTTGCTCGCGACCTGCGCGCGCGGAATGCTCCATCTCGGCTCCCATCTCGCAGCAAGATCACGGACCGCTGCGCATTGGACGCAGGACGGGGTTCTTTCTTCCCGCCCGGCGCGGGCGGATCAGCCGACCAGGCGGAGGTGGAGCTTCAGCACCGCCTCGGACAGGGTGTCGAACTCGATGGTCCGGTAGGCCTCCTCGACGCACAGCCAGCGGTAGTCGCTGTACTCGGCGCCGAGGCAGACCCGCGGCTCTCTGGGCCCGACGTCGTAGCCCAGGCCCCAGCCCACCAGCTCGAAGTCGCCGATCCGTTCCAGGTGTCGGAACCCGAAGTCTATCAGGGATCTCGGATTGATGATACCGGTCTCGTCCCGCACCTCGCGCACGGCCGCGCTCTCCAGCACCTCCTCCGGCCGCACCGTGCCCAGGACCGGCCGCCAGAGCCCCTCGTGCTGCTCGCGCCTGCGCACGACCAGGTATCTCAGGCCTTCCAGCGCGCGCCGGAAGACGTAGACCACGACCTGATGGGTCGGGTGGAGAGCCGTCACGGAGCACCTCGGGAAGCGCGACGCCGTTCCGGATCCTCTGCCGTCCCGGCAGGGTCCGATAGCCATCCGTGCCCAACATTTCGACATTCCGCACGTGCTTCTGTATTCCCTCGTTGCATTGCAGCGGCAAAGCGGCCGCCGGAGTACGCTCCGGACCAGCGCCCCGCTTGCCATGGAGGAAAGATGGATCCCGCAGCATCTCTGCGCGCGCGACGCGAGGTCGCCGCCCGCCACGCGACCGGCCCGAGGCTCGCATTCCCGTCCGGACGGCTCGCGCTCGCCGCGCTCGCCGTGTTCGCCGCGGCCGGGGCGGCGCGCGCCCAGGACGCGGCCGCGACGATCACGGCGCGGGAGATCCAGGCGCACGTGGACTTCCTCGCCTCCGACCTGCTGGAAGGCCGCGACTCGGGCAGGCGCGGCGCGGAGGTCGCGGCGCTCTACATCGAGACCCAGTTCGAGATCCTGGGCCTACGGCCGCTCGGCGCCTCCTGGCAGGTTCCCTTCGACCTCGGCCGCCGCGCCACGCGCCTGCGCTGCGCCCTCTCCTGCGGCGGGTGCTTCCAGCGCGAAGGAGAACAGCTCGCGGTCCGGGACTTCTCGGGCTGCGGAGCGGTCGAGGCGCAGGCCGCGCTCGCGGCCGGCGAACCTGCGGGCCGCGTGGTCATCGCCGCGGAGCAGGGCGGCGAGGGCGCGGATCGCGTGCTGGCGGAGGACCTGGCGCGGCGCGGCGCGCTGGCCGTGGTGTTCGTGTCGAGCGAGCCGCGCTTCGGCAGGAGGCGCGGGGACGGGCGCCGGGACAGCGGCACGGCGCCCGGCGCGGGCCTCGAGGCCTGGCTCCCGGCCGGCGTGACCATCGAGCCCCAGGCGCACGCGAGCGGGCCGAGCGACGCCATCCCGGCGCTGCGCGCCGCCGCCTCGCTCGCCTCTTCCCTGGTCGACGCGGCGGAGCAGGGCGACGCGATCGCCGTCGCGGTCGCGCGCGAGGGAACGAGCGCCTCGACCAACGTCGTGGGAGTGCTGGACGGGGCCGACCCGGTCCTCAAGCACGAGTTCGTGCTGGTCGGCGCGCACTACGACCACGTGGGGCGGAACGACCGGGGAGAGGTCTATAACGGCGCGGACGACAACGCCTCGGGGGTGGCCGGCGTCCTGGAGCTGGCCGGCGCCCTGGCTGCGCTGCCAGTCCCGCCGCGGCGCTCGGTGATCTTCGCCGCCTGGGGCGCCGAGGAACGCGGGCTCCTGGGCTCGCAGGCCTTCATCACCGCGCCGCCGGTCTCGCTCGAGCAGATCGCCGCGTGCATCAACCTGGACATGATCAGCCGCAACGACGCGGGCGTGGTCGAGGTCGTGCACGCCAGCGACGACCTGCTGTTCCTGGCGGAAGAGGCGGCCAGACGGCACGCGCTCGCGCCCCAGGCCGGGCTGCCGCTGCTGCTTTCCGCCAGCGACTCCCTGCCCTTCGTGCAGAACGACATCCCCACCCTGTTCCTCTTCACCGGCATGCACGCCGACCTGCATGCGCCCACGGATGACGCCGAGCGCATCGACGCGGACAAGGCGGCGCGCGTGGCCCGCACGGCGCTCGAGGTGCTGCTCGCGGTGGCCAACGGCGCGACACGGCCCGTCTTCGCCGCGCCCGGCCTCATGATCGGCCCGTCCTCGGCGCGCGGGCGGCGGCTCGGCTTCGTGCCCTTCGCGGGCGGCAGCGGCGGCGTCAAGGTGAGCTCGGTCAGCGCCGGCTCCGTGGCCGAGCGCGCCGGTCTTCTGGCCGATGACGTGATCTTGCGCATCGGCGCGGCGTCGATCGCCGGCGCCAGCGACCTGAGGAAGGCGCTGCAGGCGCTCTCCGCCGAGGAGCCCTTCGAGATCGAGGTGCGCCGGCAGGGCGAGAGCGTGGTGCTGAAGGCCGCGTTCGCTGATCGACTGCTCCCGGGAATCGGCGCGCCAAGCGACGATTCCCGGAAGTAGTCGATCCCGCGGCCACGGGCCGCGGCCGCGCGCTCTGGGCGCGCGGTGGA
>DYIW01000261.1 GCA_020723465.1 Phycisphaera mikurensis | reverse complement strand
TCCGCGTCCCTCGCCCATCCGGCCCACGGCGGCCCTCAGTGAGATGTGGGTAATGTGAAGGGGAAAGGCCAGTAAAAGAGGAAATGTGGTGGCCTACCTGGCGAAGCACTGGGAAATGAGGTTCTGCTGCATGCGCGATCATCGGGAGACGTTCGAGGTAGGCGTGGTGTGCAGAGTCTTGGAGGTCTTCGGGAGCGGCTACTACGCCTGGCGGAGGCGTCAAGGAACCGAGGGCCGGCGGGGGCGGGAGAACCGGCGCCTGACGGAACGGATTCGCGGGATTCCCGCCGGGAGCCGAGAGACCTACGGCGCCCCGCGGATCCAAGCGGTGCTGCGCAGGGAACGGGAGCCGTGCGGTTAGAAGCGGGTGGCGCGGCTGATGTCTGCGGCCCGCATTCGCCCGCGGGTCGGGAGGGGACGTAGCTCACCGACCAGGGCGGTGCGGCGGGCCGTGGCGTGGGCCTCCCTGGGGAGCGGCGGAGGCGGCCGAATGGGGCAAGAGGCGAAGCGTCCAGCCGAGGATGTAGGCAATTTCCTCCGGGCGGGCGTCGGGGCGCGTGAGTAGGGGTTCAAGGTCCTTTCGGATGCGCTCGAACTTGCGCCCCTCCTTCCCGCCCGAGCGGGCGCCCTGTCCGGAAGCGGGGAGGCTCCTAAGGAGCTGCAGGAAGCTCTCGGGGCTGCGATGGGCGAAGTAGTGCTGGGCGACGCTGCCGAAGGTACCGCGGTCCACGGCGTCGGAGCCGCCGGGGCCTGGGGCGGAGAGCCTGTTGGCGAGCCGGTGAGCCTGTTCGAGGAGGTGGAGGCGGTTCATGGTGATGCCTCGCGCTCGCGGAGGCCTCTAGCCAGATCGAGGAGTGCGTCTCGCTTGGCATCGTCGAGGGAAGATGAGCCTGAACGCATCCAGTCCAGTTCCTCTGCCGGGCGAAGGGGCCGTCGGCGGCCGATGTGGCCCTTTGCGTGCTCGAGCAGCATGCCCTGCATGACGCGGCAGCGAAGCGTTCCAAGTCCGGCCGGACGCCCGCCCCCCAGGACGAGCGGAAAGGCGAACTCGCCGTCGCCAAGACCCAGGGCGAAGAGGACGAGGCCGAGTTCCGCGCTGGTGACATTCCGGAAGCGGGCCTTGCCGCGGAAGGACCCCCGGTAGGCCTCGACGAGGATCACGTCCTCGCGATCGGCGTCGGGGCGTCCGTAGAACTTGTAGGCGGTCACAATGGACGATTGCCCTTCGGCGGAGCCGCGCCGTGCACCGCCCGGAGGGTAGGGAACGCCAACGCGCTCGGTGGACACGGACACACCAGGAGGATCGCAGGGAACTCCATCCGAGAAGCCCAACCGGCCAGCGTAGCCGAGTGCGCCGAACAGGCCGCAGGCTGCGCAGAGCCCTGTCTTCTTCAAGTCACACCGGGCCTTCCTGTCGGAGAGCACGCAGGAAGCCGTGATCAGCTCGAAGACGGTCCGAACTGCACCCTTGATCGATGTTCCTGGGAGGATGGGCACCCCCGCCCGGCGAGCGGCCGCTCGCAGGACGTCCCGGCCCTTGAGCGCGAAGGCGCCCGCGCCTGGGTGCACCGGGGAGACAGTGTCGAACGCTAGGTCGAGAACGCCGCTCAGGCAGTCGGGCAGGAAGACGCCGTGCCCGACGACCGAGTGCTTGGTCTCCGGACCAGACGGGTTGTGGACGAAGAATGCCGTCATGTGTTCGTTCCTCCATCCTCCTCCAGTCTGATCAGCCGGTGCGCCAGGACCGTGCCCACGTGCGAGTAGGGCCGGCGCACGAGCCGCGTCCAACCACCGCGGAATCCCGGCGTCCGAGCGCGATCGGTGAGGAGCGGCACGGTCTCGTCTTCTCCGGCGGCGAGGTCTCCGCCGGGCGCCTCCTCGAGGAGCCAGGCGCGGTCCTCCTCGATGCGCAGGTCGCCGAAGGCGGCAAAGACGTGGCCGCGCACGATACCCTCGCGCGGGAACGGACCCACGCCGGCCAAGAGGGCGTCCGGCGTCTCGATCAGGTGAAACGCCTCGGGATGCAAGTCGATGAGTTGCTCCGCTTCGGAGCGGGACAGGGTTCGAATCCTGGCGGTGCTCACCGGACGCCTCCCTGCGCCCTGAGGCGGGAACCAGTGGCGAACCGAGCGAGCGCGTCCGTCGCGAGGACCTTCCGCAGACCATCCATGCATGTTCCAGTCGGAACCACGGCACGGGCGAACACTCCAGACCGAGCCCAATCCACACCTTCAGGCAGCGCAACGTGGTCGGAAGGGTCGAGGTCATGACGCTCGGCTTCGGCCGTGTTGAGCAGGGCGCCCGCGCCCGGAAGCGTCCGGTCTTTGGGCCCCTTGCCTAGGACGCGCAAATCCGCCGACAGATCCTCGACTGTCACGTCCCCGAAGCCCCGCGACTTGCCGGAACCAATCTGGATCAGTCCAGCGTGGAGGTCGTCGAGGACTTGAAGCACGAGGCCGAGCTGCCACGTCTCGTAGTTCTCGGCCAGCACGCGCACCTGGAAGGCCCCCTCTGTCACGGCTTCCAGGTCGAAGAGGGCGCCCCTGACCGGATCCTGCTTGTCCCGGCTGAGCGCCACGCCGTGGCGCACCTCGGTCCGGTTGGTGGCAGCGAACTGCTGTGGGACCGGTAGGGCGTCGCCGATCCTCACGCGTCCGGCCACCGACAGGGACCCGAAGGTCCGGCAGGCCGCGCAGAGAGAGGAGTAGGTCTCCGCGCCATCGCCGCCGGTCTTCTGACAGGCGCCGTGGTGATCGAATGGGTCGCAGACGCGCCTGGCCATGCCACGCAGCAGACGTTCCGCGTGCGCGCGGATGACTCCCTTGAGCGAGCTTCCCGGCAGGTACACGGTCTCCTGCCCGTTCGTGGAGGTACGCACCCATTCGAGATCCGGGCGCGACGGATCCGTGCCGTGGCCGCCGCGGCGAATGAGCACGGGGCCGGCCGGCCGCAGCCGGAACGAGAGCAGAGCGTGGTTCAACATGGTGTCGAACATGGTTCAGTCCTCTCCGAAGGCCTTGCGCCGGAATGCGTCGATCCATTCGGCCAGGCGCGCCATGACGACCGCATGAATGCCGCTCTGCGCAGGGGCCGGAGCAGCAGGCTTCGGCGCTGGCGGCCGGGCGAGCCGGAACAGCTCCGCGACCTTCTCCAGCACGCCTCGGCGCATCGCCTCCTCGAAGAGCTGCTTCACTACCGGCTTGTCAGGCTTCTTGATGTAGGGGTATGCCCTCACCTTGTCTGAATCCAAGCCTGCGTTGCGCAGGCGCTCCCACAGCGACTCCTGCGGGAAGGTGTCGGGGAGGTTCCTTGCTTCCGCGCGCATCAGCTGGAACACGCGCTCTTCGTCCGGAAGCGGGGCCGGCGCTTCTTGCGCAGGCGCCGGTTTCTCGTCCGCCGGGGTGCGATGCTTACCCGCGAGGCGGTCGAGCAGGGTGCGCGGGTCCTCCTCCACGATGCTCGTCGTAACCAGCTCGACCTGGCCGAGTCCACGGGCGGCCTTGCCGCCCACGCAGGCGAGCCCCGAGTCGAACAGCTCGAGGCCCGCCGCGAGCATGCCCAATTCCCAGTCCTCGGGATTGTCGGCCGTGATCGACCAGCGAAAGATGCTGCCGGCCGGCACGATCTCGAAGTCGTACAGGACCTTCTCACGGGCGGCACGACGTGAGCGGTCGATGCCCACGCCGTCGCGCACCTCGATGGGTGGCGCTTCGACGCAGGTCAAATCGGCCACGCGCACGCGCGACGCGTAGAAGGCCGTTCCGAAGAGCCGGCAGACCGGGCAGAGACGATCGTGGATGAAGGCTGCGCGCTCGCCCGGCGCCGCACGCCCATGCTCCTTCTCCCAGTCCTTCAGGCTCCTCGCGGTCATGCAGCGGCCGTTGTCGTCGAGAGGATCACAGGCGCCCTGGCCCAGGCGGCCCCCTCGTTCCTGGATACCGCGCACCAGGCTCTCCACACTCGCGCGCAGCGCGCCGCGGAAGCTGGAGCCGGGAATGAGCGGACGGTCGAAGGCGTCCCGCGCGACCGTGAGGTCGGTGCCGAGCGGTTCGAGCGCGCGGCCAACGCCCACGTGCAGGGCCGTGCGCAGGGTCAATTCGCCATGTAGGGCGACGCGACGTCGAAACGTGGACAGCGTCATCGCCGTTTCTCCCTGGAAGGAGCCTCCGCCTTGGGCACGTAGCGTTCGGCCCGGCACAGGTAGCCCAGAAAGACGCGGACGCGGTCCATGGCTTCGTCTTGGCCCGTGGTGCCCTTGTCTCCGGCGGACATCTTCCACACCTCGTCGAGTGCGTTCAGCAACGCGTCAGCGAGGCGCGTCTCGGTCCATTTCTTCTCCTCTCTGCCGGCCTGGTACTGCACGAAGGCCCTGACCAGGAGGGGGTGGGGTTCTGCCTTCGCCACCTCGAGTACATTCCTGAGCGCCGACCGACCAAAGTCGGCCGGCCTGCCGGGAATGCTCTCCGCAACCTCCTCGGCCTTCTGAACCAGGACATGCCTCACCGCGGCCAGACGCTTGCGTCTCTCCTGAGCGAGGCGGATACGCTCGATCGCTTCGCTGCTCATGCTTCATCCTCCATGCGGTCGAGATGGCCCGCGTGGGCGACCTCGATTGCTCCGAATCCTTCCTTGACGCGCAGTCCCACGCCTCGAAGCGCGAGTCTGGCCAGGCCCGTGGAGGCCTGGTCCAGGGCTGACCGCGGCACCGAGTAAACGAAGGCCGACCCAGCCGCCACGGCCGGTTCGAAACCGCGGGGCACACCCCCGCGGCTGTGAAATCCTGAGGCCCGCGCGGCGCGCACGATGCGCAACTCGAGCCGCGCGCCTGGAACCGGCTCGTCGCCGTCCGCGAGGGGATCGGGCGCCAGGCGCAGGGGCGGCGACGGCACCCAATCGGACACTAGGTCTACCGGGAAGTAGCAGCGCGTCGCGTCGAGGAGGTCCAGGGCGCCTAGGTCTCCGGCCATGCGGACGAGGGCGTCCGAGAAGCGCGTCATACGCGCTTCGGCTGGATCGCAGGAGCCGAGAGGTGCAAGGGTGACGCGCGCGCTGCCGCCGCCCCGATTGCGGCCGCGGCCCAGGCGCAGGATTCCGCCGTGTACGTGCTCGAGTGCGACGAGCCGCGACGGGTCAGGCGCGCGCACTTCGGCTACGAGAGTCTGCCCGGGTTCCAGCCAGGTGGCAGAGTAGAGCTGGCCCGGCGCAGCCGCGCCGGTGGAGCGGTCAACAGCTACGCGCGTGATCACCCGGCGCCGAGGCCGCGCGAAGGACTCCTCGGATTCGATCTTGCCGATGGCGCCGCACTGCGGGCAGCCGAGGAGTGGAGCGTCCCGTCCTGCTTCTGCCAGGCGGCTGACGAGGAACGTGCGGGCGAGCTGATCGCCCAGACGGTGTTGAGGATTCACCCGGCAGCGATAGCCAGTCGCGGGGCGGAAGAGCAATTGCCTGCCGCCATCGTCCAGCAGAACTCGCGCGGGTCCGAAGCGCAGCGCGTCACGGTCGAGGAAGGCGGCTCGAAAGGTCTCGCTCGCCGGATCAATGCTGCCGCGAGCCAGGTACGTTGCAAAGGCCCCGCGCAAGGTCGAGCCTGGCACGTGGTCCAGGCCTTCCTGAAAGAAGGCGCTTCCCCCCTGGGAGGCCACGTGGACCGGTTCGAGTAGACGCAGGACGAGTCGCGCCCGGGAGCAGCCGGCGAGGCCGGGCGCGGGCAGCGAATCGGAGCTGTCGGCCGGCTCCTCGAGGGGTTCGAGGCGCACGGCCCCGAGACCGCGCGCCTTGCCCGATCCGATGGCCTGGACCGCCTCGCACGCGGCACGGAGCATGTGCTCTTCGTCCGCTTGGAGCGGCCGGGAGTACTGGATGGCCGCCCGGAAGGTGAGGCCTCCGTCGCTGCCCATGGGCGCGACCACCTCCGCGAAGAAGAGGCGGCCGGACTCGGCCGACCCGGTATGGCGTGAGACCGAGACGCCGGGCCGGGTAGAGAACCAACCGGCGGCAGCGGTCGGGTCTTCGGGCAGTGCGTCTCCGACGCGCACCACGCCCTCGCGCAGCGGATGGCCGAAGAGAATGCAGGCTAGACAGGCGCAGTGCTCCGTCCCTCGGGCGAGCGGATCGCACGGTTCGCGGCCCAGGCCGCGCAGCAGCCTCTCCAGCTCGATGCGAAGGGCCCCGCGCAAAGCCGTGCCGGGAAAGAAGGGTACGTCGGCGCCGCCTGGGAGGCGACGCCTGGCTGTCGCTCGATCCAGTCCAGGCCGTGGCCGCGAATGCCCTCCGATATCCAGGGGGCCCAGCAAGTGCACGCGGATGCTCTTCATGTCTCCGTCTCCGGCACAAAATCGAGCACCTCCACGGCATCCGGCAGCCACGTGGACCGGCCGCCATCTGCCGCCTGCGAAGAGAGGAAGGCATCGGCCGTTTCCTTGCCTATCCATTGCTTGAGTACGGGAAGGCGCTCGGCCTGATAGCGGAAGAAGGCGCGGAACACGCTCGGGCCGAAGGCCGCCTGTTCGCGGAGCTGGTAGAGCTGCGCCGTGGCTACGCCAGCGCGCCGCGCTGTGCGCAGTCTGGTCAGAAAGAGCTGGAACTCAGCAGCGCTGTAGGGACGCGCCGTGAGGTGAAATGCCCCATCAACTGAATCGCCGAAAACGAGGTCCTCCGACCGCGCGGCCAGGATTCCGTCAGGAGGCGGGGAACCATCGGTCAGGACGGCGAAGTCCACTGTCGAGCCGCAGGAGCCCCGCTCGCGGTAGAAGCGCGCCTTGGCACCGCGCTTCAGCAGTTCTTCGGCTCCCTGATGCAGATGCCGGATCGGGTAGCGGAATGGGGCGATGACCACGCCGACGCCGCAGGTGATGGGCTGGCCATGCAGCGCATCGCGAGAGCGGCTTTCGACTTCGGCAATGAGCCACTGCGCCGTGTCGAGGGCTCGGTCTGCGGGCAGGATGAGGACGATCTCGTCGCCGCCTGAAAGGAGCGACAAGAAGCGGTCGGCGCCGAGCCGTTGCTGGAGGCCGCCTTGAAGGCCTTCGAAGACATCGCGCATCCCCTCGGCGAAGCGCTGGAGGTCTTCGAGGTCGGACACGCCCTCCAGCCGTCTGCCCATGGCGTTCCCGTCGAGGCTGAGCAGGGCGAGGTACCTGGCTTCACTGCGGCCTGCGCACGCGATCTGCTCGAAAGTGCGGCCCTGTATCGCGCTGCGCCTGCCGATTTCCTTCTTGGACCAGCAGAACGGACAGAGGCGGACTTCCTCGCCGTCCTCGAAGCGCAAGGGCTGTCCGGAGGCACCGTGCTGGCCGCACAGCTCGCAGGCGTGGGCGACTCCGGGGATCTCCTCATGGGGTACGTATTTCGCATCCTTCGCCGTGCGCAGGCGGCGCTGAAGCACGCGAAATCGCGCCTGGAACGTGTCCGTCACGAAGAGTTCCGCGGGCCAGGTTTCGACGGAAGCCGTGGTCACGCCGAGCCCACGGGCTTCGTTACGAAAGGCCGTCTCGACCTCGCTGCGCGCTCGCGCGGCGGCCGTGGCCGCAACGAGAAGCAGTCCGCCGCCTCCCGATGAGTACACCGCGTCCGGTCTGGCCCGCAGTTGGTCGTTGAGGTCGTTGAGCCGGTAACTTGCCCCGGCCACGACAGGTGGCGAACTCGTGGCGAAGACGTCGCTTGCGATCCGGTCGGCGTCGAACGAGACGAGCGCGAGAGGGGTTTGTGTGAACTCACGGCCACGCTGCTGGGCGCGAGCGAGTTTGAGGGCGCGGTCCGCGTCCACCGTCAAGCCTTTGGCCGCGGCTTCAGCCCGGAGAGCGTCCCTGAGCACATCCTCGAGAAGCCTCATGCACAGTCCTCCTCGCCGTCTGCGAACTCCGTGTCCCAGTCGATCCAGTCGGATGCGACGTAAGGGTCCTTCTCCTGCTCGGCCGGGCTGCGTCGATCGAGCAGGATGCGGCGTCTCGTGGGCCGATGCAGGAGACGGGACACGTGGGCGATCTGCTGCATGGTGCAGGTCATGAGAGTCGTTCCGCCCGTCAGGGAGATGATGACCTCGTCCGCGCTGGCCAAGCGCTTCCGGATGTCGGAGACCAGCCGCTTCACGTCGGCCACCCCGGAGAAGGGATCGGGCAGGATGAAGCGATCGACCGGTCCGGAGTACTCGGCGGCCCTCACGATGTCGGCGACAAGGTTCTGCGATTCCTCGGAGCACAGGACACACAACGTGTCGGGTTCCGCCATGCGAAGCGCTGAGAACAGGGCGCCGCGGCCCGTGCGCACCCCGAGGGGGGCGACCAGAAGACATCCGCTGCCGCCGCCGAAGTGCGCGGTAAAGTCGCCGGCCAAGAGCTGCTGCAGCTCATCGAAGAGGCCCGCGTCGGGCTTGGGCACACCGACGACTTCGCGGCGCATTCCAGAATGCAGCAGCTTGTTCCGGACATCGCTCACTTGATTCCAGACGCGAGCCAGACTCTGCTGTGATTCGGTCAACGGCCCAACCAGGTTGTTCTCCCAGGATCTGGCGAGAGCGCTCACCCGGCGCTCGGCTTTGCGGCGTACACCCTTCTCGAGCCAACCGGCCTCTGGTTTCTGGTCCTTGAAGATGGCCAGAGAGACGATCCCCTCCCGGAGCAGGCCGTATAGCTGCGGCCAGCGCCGGGCTTCGAAGTAACGGCGGG
>DYIW01000260.1 GCA_020723465.1 Phycisphaera mikurensis | reverse complement strand
GATCCTGGCGGTCAGTGGCACAGGAACGCCCAGGCGCCGCGCCCGCGACGAAAGGCCGCTGATCCACCCGTAACCCGCGCGCGCCGGCCGCGTCTCCTCGCTCGGTGCGGCAGCCGCCCGGCGAACAGACACTTGACGAAGCGCCGCGGGAATGCCAGAGAGTCTGGAGAAATCGCCGATCTGCACCCCGAAGGCCGCGCTCGCGCGGCCTCCGCAACCGTGATGCGTCCTCTTCCTGCGTGAAGATCGGCGCCGAGCTGGATGGTATGCCTAAGAACCTCGTCATCGTCGAGTCCCCGGCCAAGGCCCGGACGATCAACAAGTACCTGGGCAAGGGTTTCGTCGTCAAAGCGTCGATGGGGCACGTGCGCGACTTGCCCAAGAGCTCTCTCGGCATCGACGTCGAGAACGACTTCGCGGCCAAGTACCTGGTCATCCGCTCGCGCAGCCAGATCGTCAAGGAGCTGAAGGTGTCGGCCAAGGGCGCCGCCGCGGTCTACCTCGCGCCCGACCCGGACCGCGAGGGCGAGGCCATCGCCTGGCACCTCATCCAGGCCCTCGACCTGCAAGGGGACAAGGTCTTCCGCATCACCTTCAACGAGATCACGCAGCGCGCGGTGCAGGCCGCGCTGCAGCACCCCGGCAAGGTCAACGAGAACCTGGTCAACGCCCAGCAGGCGCGGCGCATTCTCGACCGCCTGGTGGGCTACAAGGTGTCGCCGCTGCTCTGGGAGAAGATCGCGCGCGGCCTGTCCGCCGGGCGCGTGCAGTCGGTGGCGGTGCGCCTGGTGGTGGAGCGCGAGCGCGAGATCCGCGCCTTCAAGCAGGAGGAGTACTGGAAGGTCACGGCCACGCTCAGCAAGCAGGGCGCGCTCGCGGCTGATGAAAAGCCCGCGCCCGACCACCCCGCGCTCTTCCGCGCCGAGCTGAAGCGCAAGGACGGCAAGCCGCTGGAGCTCCCCGATGAGACGGCCGCCCAGGCGGTGCTCGACGCGCTCGCCGGGCAGACGTTCCGCGTGGCCGAGGTCGAGCGCAAGCAGAAGTCGCTCAAGGCGCCGCCGCCGCTCACCACCTCGCTCCTGCAGCAGCAGGCCTCGACACGCCTGAAGTTCAGCGCCAAGAAGACCATGCGCGTGGCGCAGCAGCTCTACGAGGGCGTCGACATCGGCGGCGAGGAGGGGCAGGTCGGGCTCATCACCTACATGCGCACCGACTCGTTCCGCCTGGCCGGCGAGGCGATCCAGGAGGCGCGCGGTTTCATCCAGCGGGAATTCGGCGAGCGCTACCTGCCGGAGAAGCCGAATTTCTTCGCGGCGCGCAAGGGCGCGCAGGAGGCGCACGAGGCCATCCGCCCCACCAGCATCCTGCGCGCGCCCGAACACCTGCGCGCGCATCTGAGCAGCGACCAGTTCCGCCTCTACCGTCTTATCTGGCAGCGCGTGGTGGCGAGCCAGATGGCCAACGCGCTGTTCGATCAGACGGCGGTGGCGATCGAGGCCGGCCCCTACACCTTCACCTGCCGCGGCCGCGCCATCCTTTTCGACGGCCACCTGAAGGTCGGCGGGCTGGAGAAGGAAGCGAGCGCGCCGGACGCGGGCAAGGCGGAGCTGGGCGAGCAGGGCTTGCCGCCGCTGGTCGCGGGCGAACCGCTGGACCAGCACGGCATCACCAAGAGCCAGCACTTCACCCAGCCGCCCGCGCGCTACACCGAGGCCACGCTGGTGCGCTCGCTCGAGAAGAACGGCATCGGCAGGCCATCGACGTACGCCGCCATCCTCTCGACCATCCAGGACCGCGGCTACGTGCGCCTGGAGGAACGCAAGTTCCACGCCACCGACCTGGGCGAGGTGGTGAACGAGTCGCTGGTGACGCACTTCCCGGACATCTTCGACTACGAGTTCACCGCCGGCATGGAGTCGAAGCTCGACCGCATCGAGGAGGAGAAGGCGGACTGGCTGAGCGTGGTGCGCGAGTTCTACGACGTGTTCGTCAAGGACCTCGACCGCGCCGCGCAGGGCATGGCCAACATCAAGGCGCAGCCCGCGCCGAACGGCGAGACCTGCCCAGACTGCGGCAGCCCGCTGCTCCTGCGCTTCAACCGCTACGGCAAGTTCCTCGGCTGCTCCGCCTACCCGAAGTGCAAGCACGTGCAGCGCCTGGCCGGGGACGGCACGGCGCGGGCCAGCAGGCCGGCGCCCGAGCCGACCGACGAAAAGTGCGACAAGTGCGGCGCGCCCATGGTCATTCGCACGGGGAAGCGCGGCCGTTTCATGGCCTGCTCCGCCTGGCCCGCCTGCCGCAACACCTGCTCCGTGGGCGAGGACGGCAAGCCCATCAAGCCCATCGTCTCGGAGGTGCCGTGCGAACTGTGCGGCGCGCAGATGGTGGTGCGCTTCTCGCGCCGCGGGCCGTTCCTGGGCTGCACCAGCTATCCCAAGTGCCGCGGCACCAAGCCCCTGCCGCCGGAGCTGAAGGAGCGGGTCAAGGAGGCGCGGAAGAAGCCGTCAGCAGGAAGCAGTCAGCCGTCAGCGGGGAGCGATCAGCCGGAAGCGGTCAGCGATCAGCCAGAAACGGAAGGTGGGAAGCGGTGAGCTGAATGCTGACCGCTTTCCCTCAAGTTCGCTTCGCCGGATCTGCGATCTAGCCCTGGGTGTTTCATCCCCGTATCCGCCCAGGAGTAGAGAGCATGTCCCAGCGTAGCAGTGGTTTCACTTTGATCGAGATGGTGGTGGTCGTGGCCATCATCATCGCCCTCGCCGGCATCCTCGTGCCGATCGTGACCGGCGAGCTGGAGGACGCCAAGGTCGCCACGGCGCAGGCGACGGTGAACCGCGTCGCCACGGCCCTCACCCAGTACCTCAAGGACACGTCCTTCGCCCCCACCGGACAGAACGGGCAGAAGACCTACCACTATCTCTATGGAGACGGCACGGTCCCGTCGGCCAACAAGTTCGCCTCGGGCCAGGGCGCGCTGCTCAGCGACTTCCTGACCGAGAACACGACTCAGACCACGGGCTGGAAGGGCCCGTACCTGCAGCGCGTCGAGGCGGACCCCTGGGGCTGTGCCTACCTGGTCAACTCCAACAGCTTCTTCAAGAGCACCGAGCGCGCCTGGGTGCTCTCGGCCGGGCCGGACCGCACGGTCAACACCACCGCCGCGTCCACGGTCCCGCTGGGCGACGACATCGCCATCTTCGTGAAATAGCGGGCGGAACCGCGCGCGGCGGCGCGCCCGCCGCCCCAGCATGATTACGGGAGTCCCGACGTGACAGAGCAGGGTCCGCCGGCGCCGGCCCCGGCCGCCAAGCGCAAGCGCCTCGGCGACCGGCTGGTCGAGCGCGGCGTGGTCACGACCACGCAGCTCAGCCTGGCGCTCGAGGAGCAGAAGCGCACGGGCGAGCCGATCGGGCAGGTCCTCAGGACCCTCGGCTTCGTCAAGGAAGAAGACGTCGCCGTCCTCCTGGCCGAGGACATGGGCGTGCCCTTCGTGCGCCTTTCCGAGCAGCGCATCGACCGCCAACTCCGCGCCGGCCTGGCCGAGGACTTCCTGCTGCAGAACGCCATCCTGCCGCTTTTCGAGGAGCGCGGCATGGTGACCGTGGCGATGGCGCGGCCCGCGGACGTGGCCGCGCTGGACACCGTGCTCAAGGTCCTGAAGCGGCCGCTGCGCGTGGTGGTCGCGCTCGAGGGCGACATCCGCGGCCACGTGACGCTCGCGCCGGCCGACCCGGCGGACGCGGCCAGCGCTGCGGCGGACGGAGACTGCGCCTCGGCGCTGGCCAACGCCATCCTCGCCCGGGCGCTGCGCGAGGGCGCCACCGACATCCACATCGAGCCCGAGGAGAAGCACCTGCGCACGCGCCTGCGCGTGGACGGCGTGCTGCGCGGCGCGGACACCTTCTCGGTCGTCGCCGGCCAGGGCCTGATCACGCGTGTCAAGGTGCTCTCCGGCCTGGACGTGGCCGAGCACCGCCGCCCCCAGGACGGCCGCTTCCGCCACCAGGGGGCCGGCCGCGCCGTGGACCTGCGCGTCTCGACCATCCCCACGCGCTTCGGCGAGAACATCGTGCTCAGGATCCTCGACCGCTCCGCCGGCGCGGCGCGCCTCGATCAGCTCGCCCTGGCCGAGCCCATCCTGAAGAGCCTGCTGCAGGTGACCGCGCTGCCGCACGGGCTGTTCCTGGTCACCGGTCCCACCGGCTCGGGCAAGACCACGACGCTCTACGCCATGCTGCGCTCGGTCGATTCCATGTCGCGCAAGGTGGCGAGCATCGAGGATCCGATCGAGATGGAGCTGCCGCTCATCCGCCAGTCGCAGGTCGATCCGAGCATCGGCTTCGACTTCGCCTCGGGGCTGCGCGCGCTCTTGCGCCAGGACCCGGACGTCATGCTGGTCGGCGAGATCCGCGACCGCGAGACCGCGGACATCGCCGTGCGCGCCTCGCTCACCGGACACCTCGTTCTAACCACGCTGCACACCAATGACGCGCTGGGAGCGGCCTCGCGCCTGCTGGACATGGGCGTGGAGCCGTTCCTCTTGAACTCGGCGCTGGCCGGCGTCCTGGCCCAGCGCCTGGTGCGCCGCGTCTGCGGCGGCTGCGCCGAGGAGGCGGCGCCGAACGACGCGGACCAACTGCTCTTCGGCGACAAGGTGCCGGACAAGGTGACGCGCGGGCGCGGCTGCGAGGCCTGCGGCGGCACCGGCTACCGCGGCCGCGCCGGCATCCACGAGTTCCTGCCGAGCACCAAGAGCCTGCGCCGCGCCATCGCCGGAGGGTGTGCCGACGACGCGCTCAAGGCGGCCGCGGCCGAGGCGGACTTCGTCCCGATGGTCTTGGACGGCGCGGCCAAGGTGCGGCGCGGCCTGACCACCGCCGACGAGGTGGTCCGCGTCACGCGCCTGACCGAGTGACGGAGGCGGGCGCCGTGCCGACCTACAAGGTGCGCGCGGTCTCGCAGGGCGGGAAGACCGTGACCGTGCGGCACGAGGCCGCCAGCGAGGAAGAGGTCAGCACGCAGCTCGCCGGGCGCGGTCTCACGCTGGCGCGCGTGCTCTCGGTGGCGCAGGCGGGACGCGCCGCCAGGAAGAACTGGACGGTCGCGCGCCGCCCGCTTATCAACTTCACCGAGAAGCTGCAGATCCTCTACGCGGCCGGCGTGCCGCTGGTCGAGTCGCTGCACGAGATCGAGCGCGGCGTGCGCGACCCGCGCATGCTGGCCATCGCCACGCGCGTGCGCCGGGAGGTGGAGGAGGGCAAAAACCTCTCCGAGGCGCTGGAGCTGTTCCCGCGCGCCTTCCCAGAGGCCTACCGCGCGGCGGTCCACGCCGGCGAGCAGAGCGGCGCGCTCGAGGTCGTGCTGCAGCGCCTCAACGCCCAGATCGAGTGGGAGCAGGGCATCCGCAGCTCGGTGCGCCAGGCGCTCATCTATCCGGCGTTCCTGCTGGCGGCCGTGGGCGGACTCGTGGTGTTTCTCTTCACCTTCCTGCTGCCCCGGCTCATGAAGGTCTTCATCGAATCGAAGATCGACCTGCCCGGGCCGACCAAGGTCGTGGTCGCCATCTCCACGTTCGTGCAGAGCCGCGGCCTGCCGCTGCTGGCCCTGCTGGTGGTCCTGGTGGTCGCCCTGGTCGCGGCGCGCCGCTTCGAGCGCGGCCGCCGGGCCATCGATCTCGTCCTCCTCAATCTGCCGCTCATCGGCCCGCTCTTGCGCAAGGTGGCCTCGGCGCGCTTCATCGCCACCTTGAAGACGCTGCACGACGCGGGCACGCCGATCCTCTCGGCCTTGCTCCTCAGCCGCGACGCGGCGGCCAACGCCTGCCTGGCAGCCGACATCGACCACGTCATCGCGCGCCTGGAGGATGGCGTGCCCCTGGCCCAGGCCATGGCCGAGTCGCGCCACGTCGAGACGCTGGTGCCGAAGATGATCGCCATCGGCGAGAAGAGCGGCGCCCTGGGCGAGGCGCTCGAACACGTGGTCCAGCTCTACGACCGCGAGGTGCAGGCCGGGACGAAGCGGCTCATCTCGTGCGCCGAGCCCGCGATCCTGCTGCTGTCCGGATGCATTGTCGGCTTCGTCGTGTTCGCCACCGTGCTGCCCCTGTTCCGGCTGTTCGGAGCCATCAAGAAATGACCACCCGCCCTGCCGCCCGCGGTTTCACGCTGCTCGAAATGGTCATTGTCGTGGCGATCCTGGCCGCGATCGCGGGACTGGTCGCCCCGGCGGCCATGGTCCTGCTCCGGCAGGCGGACACGGACGAGACCGTGCTGCGGCTCGACAGCGTCGGCGAAGCTGCCTACGCCTACTTCCAGGACACGCTGCAGATGCCCGCGATTCTCGACGACCTGACGGCCGACCCCGGCGTGAGCGGCTGGTCCGGCCCGTATATCACCAACGGCTACGTGGCGGACGCCACCGGCCTGGCCGACGTGGAGCTCGATGGGTTCCGCGTGCCGCTCGAGGTGACTCTGCTCGACGCCACCACGCTGCGCATCAGGAGCTACGGGCCCGACCGCTCCTCCGGCGGCGGCGACGACCTGGACCGCATCGTGAACGGCGCGCCGGTGCTGCGCGAGATCACCCTCCAGAGGATGGCGATCCTCAACGCGGCGATCCTCTCCTACAACCGCAACTACGTCCAGGGCCAGCCGGTGCTCCCGGCCGACGTGCCGGCGGCCTTCGCCATCCTGGTCTCCGCCGGCTACCTGCCGAACGACACCGACCTGTTGTCCGACGGTTTCGGCGACGCCTTCCTGCCCGATCCCGAGGGCCAGGCGCCCATGGTCGCCGTGTACTCGCCGAACGTGGGCGGCGCAGGCGCGCAGGGCGGAGGGGGTGGCGGCGGCGGCGGCAAGGGCAAAGGCAAGGGGAAGGGAAAGGGCAAGTAGGGGTACCTCGCGGTGCTATGATGGACGGCGTATCAAGAGGACTCATTATGCAGCAATCGGGCATCAAGACCACGTCGGTCCTGCTGGCCGGGGCGATCCTGGCAGTGATCCCGGCCTGCAGCTTCAGCCGCAGCTCGCGCTCGAGCTGCGCCTCCCGCTCCTCCTTCAGCCGCTCGTCCTCCCGGAGCGGCCGTGCCGCTCCGCCGGCCGCGGCCCAGGCGGGCTTCCAGGAGGAGATCGCCGCCGTCGCGGTCCTGTACGCCGGATCGAGGGGCAGCGCGGAGGACTTCCAGCGCGACGTGAGCGCCGCCGCGCAGCGCAATGGCATCCCCTACTGGGAGCTGGACGAGCGCGTCTTCTCCGCGATCGGCGTGGGCCTGAAGCGGGCGGGCGTCGCTCGTGAGGCCATCCCTCACCTCCCGTTCCTCCAGGGGGTGAGGAGCGCCGCGCACTTCGGCGCGATCGACCGGGCCTACGCGGGGCGATAGGAGCGTGACTGCCCCGGTGCGGGCCGCCGGAACCCTCGTCCTCGCTCTCTCTTTGCTGGGGGCTCCGCCGTGCGGCGGGCAGGAGGCGCCCGCCCTCGAGTTCCTCTACGTCGACGCCGCGTCGGGCGAGGCTGCCGGCGGGCACGCGGCCCTCTGCCTCGACGAGACGGTCTTCCACTATGAGTACCACCCGGGCGGCCTGCTCCTGCTGGCCAGGGATGGCTGGGAGGAGTTCCTCCACGACTACAACGATCGGCAGAACCGCTCCATCACGCTGACGCGGGTGCCCGTCTCCCAGGACTCGTACGACCGGGTCCGCTCGCACCTCCTCGAGCGCTACGTGCTCCAGGAGCGCCGCCTCCTGCGCCTGGAGCAGCTCGCCGAGGAGCGGGAGCTGCTGCTGCGGCTCGCGGCCGGAGAGGACGCCGTGGCGCTCATCGGACTCGGCTTCTTCTCGGAGGCGCGCGCCAGTGCCGGGGCAGCGCGGGAGCTCAGGAGCATCGTGCTGCGCCGCTGCGGGGACGACTGGCTCGCCGCCCAGCTCGACGCGGTCTCCGCCGACCTGGAGAACTCGCCGCCCGGCGGCCCGGATGCGCGCGTGGCGCGAGGCGCTGGCGCTCCTGCTCGACGCCCGGGAGCTGGCCGGCGACGCGCTGCTCATTGCCGCGGGAAACGGCGGGCCCCTGACCAGCGCGGAGCGGGCGGCGGCCGAGGAGCTCCGCCGGCGGGTCGCCGACTCGGTGCCGGCACTCCTCGCTTCGAGCCGGCCCGACCAGGGAACGGCCCTGCTCGTGCAGATGGCGCGCTACCAGGCGCTCTGCCGGTCGCTCGAGACCGGCCTGCTTCTCACGCTCGATCCGTTCTCGGAGAAGGCGGAGAGGGTCTCGCCCGCGGCCGCGGGAGCGGAAGGTGAGAGCTGCGAGAGCCTGCTGCGCGCCGAGGTCGCCGCCCTCCGGGAGGCCTTCGTCGCGGACGCCGGCCTTCGGGCGGTCGCCTACGCCCGCCTCGAAGCCGCGCAGGGACGCTTGGCGGAACTCGAACGCGCCGCGCGGCTCGGGATCCCCGCGCGCGTCGAAGGGGGGCACCTCCTGCCATGCCGGAGCCGCGCGGTCCGCACCGGCCTGGGGGGAACGCCCGCGGCGTTCGCGCGCGCCGCCGGCGTCACGGCGCTTTCCCTGGGCGCCAGCCGGCGGGAGCTGGCCGAGGCCAGTCGCTACCACCTGATCACGCGGAACTGCGTCACCGAGCTGGTCCGGGACGTGAACGAGAGCTTCGCCAGCCCCGAGCAGGCGCGGGGGCGGCTGGGCGGTCTCCTGGAGCCGGGAGAACGGCTCTCGTTCATCCCCTGTCGCCTGCCCGCGGCGCTCGCGGC
>DYIW01000259.1 GCA_020723465.1 Phycisphaera mikurensis | reverse complement strand
TCCGCGTCGGCCCACTCGTCCCAGATGCTCACGCCCTGCTCGCGCAGCGGGCGGACGTTCGTTTCTCCGTGCAACATCCAGAGCAGCTCGTGGATGATGGACTTGAGGTGCATCTTCTTGGTGGTGACCAGCGGGAAGCCCTGCGCCAGGTCGAAGCGAAGCTGCCGGCCGAAGACGCTCTGCGTGCCGGTGCCGGTGCGGTCGTCCTTCCGGACGCCGTTCGCACGGATGTCGCGCAGCAGATCCAGGTAGGGTTTCATCGCGCTTGCGTCTCCAGCGCCGGCAGATCCTAATAGCCGCGCAGCGGTCAGCGCGGGCCATCCTCCGTCTCTTCTTGGAACCCGTACTCGAGCTGGTGCGGCGGCGGATCGCCGCCGGGCCCCTTCAAGTAGTGCTCGAACCAGCCGAGCAGGCGCAGGCTGCAGTCGTAGCGCGCCGCCGCCTTGCGGTTGCCGTGCCCTTCGCCCGGGTAGCGCACGAGGCGCACCGGCGCGTTGCCGTGGGCCTTGAGGTAGCGGTACATCTCCAGCGACTGCGACGGGTCGACGCGTGTGTCCTCGCTGCCCCCCAGGATGAGCAGCGGCGTGCGGGCATGCTCGGCGTGGAAGATCGGGCTGCGCTCGAGGAAGAAGCGCCAGTCGTCCCAGGGGTTCTTCCTGGCGTGCACCAGGAGCATCTCCTGCGGTACGTCGGTGCCGCCGAACTTGGAGATCTGATCGCTGATGCCCACGAACATGACGCCGGCGGCGAAGCGCTCGCTGTAGCGCGTGCAGCACCAGGCCGTGGCCAGCCCGCCGTACGAGCCGCCGGTGATGCCGGCGCGCGCCGGATCGACCAGGCCGATCGCGACCAGGTGGTCGACGCCATCGACGACGTCGTCGAACTCGGCGCCGCAGTAGTCCCCTTGCCCCATCTTGGAGAAGGCCACGCCGCGGCCGGTGCTGCCGCGGTAGTTGGGGTTGAACACGGCGAAGCCGCGCGCCGCGGCCACCTGGCCGGGATCGGCGTAGCGCGTCAGCCAGCCGTTCGCGCAGTGCGCCTCGGGCCCGCCGTGCACGCTGACGATCAGCGGGCAGCGCACACCCGGCTCCTCGTGCAGCGGGCGGATGAGGATGCCCTCCAGCTCCAGGCCGTCGCGCGCGGCGTAGCGCACCACTTCCTGAGGCGCGAGGTGCAGCTCGTCGAGCCATGGGTTGCTGTTGGTCAGGCGCCGGCCGCCGCGCGCGTCGCGGTCCATGGCATACACCTCGGCCGGGTGCTTCGGGCTGTCGCAGCGCACCGCGCCGGATCTGCCGTCCCGCGCGAGCGACAGGCCGCTCATGACCGCGCGGCCCGCGGGGATGAGCGCCGTCCGGTTTCCGCCGTCCCGGCCGATCTCCTCGAGCGAGGTAGACGTGCCCTGGTCGGCGAGGAAGACCAGCACCTCGCTGTCCTTCCAGCCCACGCTGGTGACGTGCCCCGGAAGGTCGGGGATGAGGTCACGGGTGGCGCCCGAGGCGAGATCCGTGACCGTGAGCCGGCCCTCGTGCGGATCGTTGCGGTCCGCGGCCGAGATGAGGGCGAGGTGCGTCCCGTCCGGGCTGAACGCCGCCTGGCCGATTTTGCCTGGAGTGTCGAGGCTGAGGTGCACCGCGCCGCTCTCCACGTCGACGAGATGCACCGTGCGGTTCATGTAGGCGTCGTCGGCGGAAGGCGTGGGCGCCAGGGCCACGGCCAGGCGATCGCCCGCCGGGCTCCAGTGCAGCTCGGAGGCGCTGCCCTCCAGGTCGAGCCGCCGCGGCGCACCCTGCTCGACGCCTGGGGCCGCGATCCAGACGCGCACGGGCTTGTGCTCCTCCTCGAAGACCTGGGCGTCGAAGCCCTTCTTTTCGAGCTTCTCGCGCTCGGGATCGGGCTTCTCCGTGGCCAGGAAGGCCACGCGCGCGCCGTCCGGGCTCCAGGAGTAGGCCGAGATCGCGGACTCGTGCGCCAGCACGCGCCGCGCCTCGCCGCCGCTCGCGGAGATGACGTACAGGCAGCGCTCCTGGTCCTGGCCGCGCTTGGCCAGGAACGAGATGCCGCGCCCGTCTGGCGTCCACTCCACGGCGCCGACCTCGACTTCGCCGGTGACGAAGGGGCGCGACTGGCCGGCGCGATCCACCACGTGCAGCTCCACCCAGGCCGGGCCGTTCTCGTCCTTCAGCGGCACGCGCGGCACGAGCAGGGTGTAGGCCACGAGGCCGCCGTCCGGGGAGATGGCGGTCGAGGTCACGGTCCTGAGGCGCGCCACGTGCTCCGGCGTGAGCACGTCGTCGGCGGCCGAGGCGCCCGCGGCCGCGGCCAGCGCCAGCAGGAGAGCCAGGAGGGTCCGCACGCTTCTCTTCATGGCTTGCTCGTTCCTTTGCGAAGGGGCAAGGGCGATCGTGAGATCCAGGAGGATCCCGATCCTACGCGCTCGGGTCAACCGCGGCCCGGCTGCCAGCTACCAGAGCAGCTTGGCGGCGCTGGCCGCGAGCACCACGATCAGCAGCCAGCGGATCCAGGCGTTCGCGCTCCGGCTGCGGCTGGCGAAGCGGGCGGCGAGAAACGCGCCGCAGCACTGCGCGGCGGCCATGGTCAGGCCCACGTCCCAGACCACCTGGTCGTGGAGGATGAAGACCGGGAAGGCGGGGATGGTGAAGAGGAGCACCAGCAGGTTCTTGACGCCGTTGGCGCGCGCCAGGTCGAAGCCGGCGTTCAGCACCAGGCCCGCCAGCAGGAACAGCCCCACGCCCGCCTGGATGAAGCCGCCGTACACGCCGATGGCGAAGAAGACGAGCAGCGTGGCCAGGCGCCGGCGCACGGCCGGCGGCCCGGGCCGCTCCTTGAGCCAGCGGTCCGGGCGCAGCGCGACCATTGCCAGCATGAGCAGCATGAGCACGGCGATCGTGGTGTCCATGACCCGGTGGTCGAGGCGCACGGCGATGAGCGCGCCGGCCACCGCGCCGGCGGCCGAGGGGAAGATCAGCCAGCCGATGCCGCGGAAGGAGAGCCGCCCCTCGGCGCGGAAGGTCCAGACCGAGACGAGCGCCGCCAGCAGGATGCCGATCCGGTTCGTGCCGTTCGCGACCTGCGACGGCAGTCCCAGGAAGATCAGCGCCGGCAGGGTGAGGAACGAGCCGCTCCCGGCCAGCGTGTTGATCACGCCGGCGACCAGCCCGGCCAGGATCGCCACCAGGATCTCCATGAGCCGGGATGTTAGCAGCCGGGCGCGGCCGCGCTCATCGGGCCACTCGGTCTTTGCTCCGGCGGCCGTCCGCGTTTACCTTGGTGCGACTCGTCCTTCGGCAACTTCGCCCGGTCATCGAGGAGCAGCCTTGGAGTTCCAGCAGACGAGCCTTCCCGGCGTCATCATCATCGTGCCGCGCGTGTTCGAGGACGCGCGCGGCTTCTTCTTCGAGAGCTACCAGGCGGCGCGCTTCGCCGCCGCCGGCATCCGCGCGCCGTTCGTGCAGGACAACCACTCGCGCTCGCAGCGCGGGACCCTGCGGGGTCTGCACGCCCAGCACCGCCAGCCGCAGGGCAAGCTGGTGCGGGCCGTGCGCGGGGAGGTCTTCGACGTGGCCGTGGACGCGCGCAAGGGCTCGCCCACCTTCGGCCGCTGGCTGGGCGAGCGGCTCTCCGAAGCGAACCGCAAGCTGATCTACGTGCCCCCGGGCTTCCTCCACGGGTTCTGCGTGCTCTCGGAGAGCGCCGAGGTGGAGTACAAGTGCACGGACTACTACGACCCCGGGGGCGAGCTGACGGTCATCTGGAACGACCCGGACATCGGGGTGGCGTGGCCTACCGCCGGCCCGGAGCTGTCGGCGAAGGACCGCGCGGGCAAGCGCCTGCGCGAACAACTCGACCTGCTGATGGAGTATCAGGCCGACTGAGCCGTGCGCGCTTCGTACTCGATACTCAGGACCTCGCCGCCCTGCACGGGCGAGGCCAGGCCGGCGAGCGTGCGGATGTCCCGGCCGTCGAGAAGGACGCGCGCCAGGCCGTTCAGGCCGCCCTTGCCGTCCGCCAGCCAGTCCATGATCGCGCCGTAGGTACCGTACAGGCTGGCCAGGGCCTCGCCCACGGTGGCGCCGCGGGCCAGCACCTCGCTTCTGCCGCCCGCGTACCGGCGCAGCGTGCTCGGGATGCGGATCCTGATGTTGCGCATGACTCGCTCTCTCCAGACGCGGTCCTCACGCCGATGGCCGGAAGGTGCCGCCTCCGGCCCCTGAACGGATACCCCGAGATCCGGCACAGTCAAACGACTTTGCACTGCGCCCGCGCACTTGCGCCGGGCAGGGAAGGCGGGGGTGCGGAGCCGCGGCGCCCTCTCTATCCTGGGGGCGGAGGTGCCGGATGAGCACGCTGGCGGGTTTGGCCCTTTGTTTCCTTCTCCAGGCGAGCGGCGCGGAGGCGCAGCCGGACCTGCAGGCTCTCTTCGAGGAGAAGTGCGCGGCCGCGGCGTTCGCGGCCGTGGACGAGCTGTTTCGCGCGCGGCCCTACGAGGTGATCTACCTGGTGGACGGCTACCTGGAGAGCTGGCTGGAGCAGGACGAGCTGCCGGTCGCCGAGCGCTCCGTCGACCCGGACCGGCTGCTCAGGCTGGCCAGGATCGCGGCGGAGCGTGCGGACCGCGTGTTCTCATCGGACGCCTTCGGCCGCACCGTCAAGGCCTGGAGCGGCTGGAGCGCCGAGGAGCGCGCCGCTTTCAGGAAGGGGCGCGACGCGCACCAGCGCGGCCGCGAGGCGCAGCAGGAGAAGCGCTACGAGGACGCGCAGGAAGCGTACGCGGCGGCGCTTGAGGCGGCCGAGCCGCTTGGCGATCTGAAGGGTATCGCCCAGGCCGAGCAGGCTCTCGGCGATCTCGCCGTGGGCGCCGGGCACCTGGAAGAGGCGGTGCAGCGCCACGGGCGCGCGCGCGACCTGTTCGCCGCCCTGCGCCATCACGGCATGCTCAGGAGCTGCCGCGCGCTGGGCCGTGTCCACGAGCAGCTCGGCGATCTGGCCGCGGCGCGGAGCAACCTGGAGCGCATGCTGGAGGCGGCGCGCGAGGCCGGACACGACACGGACACGCGCGCCGTGCGCGCCACCCTGGCCCGCCTGTGCCGTGAGCTGGGAGACGAGGAGGCGGCCGAGCGCTACGAGGGCGAGGAGGCGAAGGCCGAGGACGGGAAGTAGCCGCGGGCCGGCGTTCGTCCGCCGCGGGGCGTCTCCTGCACGGGCCGTCAGAGCCGGCTGAGGCTCTCGACCACCTTCTGCAGCTCGGCGCTGAGCTCCTGCAGGCGGCGGCGCTCGGCCTCGACGATGTGCGCGGGCGCCCGCGCCAGGAAGCTCTCGTTAGCCAGCTTCACCTCGAGGCCGCGCGCCTGCTTCTCGAGGTTCGCGCGCTGCTTCTCCAAGCGCTGCCGCTCCTGCTCCGGATCGACCAGGCCGGCCACGTACACCTCGACCTCGCCGCTGACGCTAGTCGCGGCCAGGGCGGGTTTCTCCGGCTCCTCGGCGACCTCGAGGCGCGAGAGGCGCGCCAGGTGCATGATCCGCTCGCGCAGGTCATCGAGGAACGTGCGCGTCCTGCCGCCGGCCTTGACCCAGGCCTCGAGCTCGCGCTGCGGCGAGACGCCGTGGCGGGCGCGCAGGTTGCGAATGGCGCGCACCGCGTCCTGGAGCTGCGCGAAGTCCTGCTCCAGCTCGCGGTCGCGGTCGCTGCCGCGCGCCGCGGGCCAGGCCGCAACGGCGAGCAGGCCGCCGCAAGCAAGCTCCGCCTCGAGGCCGCGCCGCGGCGCGAGGCCGTTCAGGCGCTCCCACAGGGCTTCGCTGATGAACGGCACGAAGGGGTGGAGGAGGCGCAGGGCTTGGTCGACGACGAAGGCCAGCACCTGGCCCGCGACCTCTCGGCCGCCCGCGCCGCGCAGGCGCGGCTTGATGATCTCCAGGTACCAGTCGCACAGCTCGTTCCAGAAGAACTCGCGCGCCTCGGCGAGCGCGGCCGAAGGGCAGTACTTCTCGAGCTGGCGCGTCACGGCGGCCGTCGCGTGCGCGAGCCGCGACAGGATCCAGCGGTCCTCCGGCAAGAGGTCGCCGCGGCCGAGCGGGCGGAAGCCCTGGCCTTCGAGGTTGAGCAGAGCGAAGCGCGCGGCGTTCCACAGCTTGTTGCAGAAGTTGCGGCCCACCTCGAAGCGATCCGAGATGAGCTCGGCCTGGGGCACGTCGGGCAGCGTGCCGAGCACGTCGAACTCCTGGCTCGTCTCGGGGCAGAGGGAGGTGAAGACGGTACGGCCGTGCTTCGCCTTGGCCAGCTCCACGGGCTTGCCGGTGAAAGGCGAGATCGCCTGCACCGGCAGGCGGATGTCCTGCGTGCCGGTCTGCATGTCGCACAGCACGTAGCGCATGGCGTCGGCGCCGTAGCGCTTGATGATATCCACCGGGTCGATGCCGTTCCCCTTCGACTTGGACATGCGCTCGCCCTTGCCGTCCAGGATGTTGGCGTGGATGAAGGTGTCGGTGAACGGCAGGTCGCCCAGGCAGTACAGGCCGAGGATGGCCATGCGCGCCACCCAGAGCGTGATGATGTCGCGGCCGGTGACCAGGCACGAGCCCGGGTAGTAGCAGCGCAGGCTGCTCTGCACGCCGCCGCCGAGGGGCCGCTGCCCCGGGCCGACGGGCGCGCTCTCCGGATCGGGCCAGCCGAGCGTGGAGAAGGGCCAGAGCGCGGAGCTGAACCAGGTGTCGAGCACGCCCTCGTCGCGCGCCAGGCCGGCGGCCTCGAGCGCGGCCGCGTGGCGGTCCTCGGCCGCCTCGTCGCGCAGGCAGACCTGGACCTCGAAGGGCCCGCGCGCCGGAGCCGCGGCGAGCGCGGCCCGCGCCTCGGCCAGGGTCATCTGGCCGCCCTCCGCGTCGGCGGCGCGGCAGCAGGCGTCCTCGGGGCAGATTTCGGCCAGGGCCGCGGCGGCGCGCGCCAGCGTCTCCTCGCCGCCGGCGGCCGACCAGATGGGGATGCGGTGGCCCCACCAGAGCTGGCGGCTGATGCACCAGTCGCGCTTCTCGGTCAGCCAGTCGGCGTACGTGGCCCGGTAGCGCTCGGGATCGGGGTGGAACTCGAGCATGCGGCCGGTCGGGGAGCGCCACGACCCGCTCGCCGCGTCGATGGCCGCCTGGGCGAGGCCGGGCCCGCGGAACTCGTGCTCGGTGCCGCGGCCGAAGACCACGCCGCCCGGCACGTCGCCCATGCGGATGAACCACTGGCGCGAGAGGAAGGGCTCGATGACGGTCTTGGAGCGGTCGGAGACGCCGAGCTCGTACTCGCGCTCCTCGAAGGCCTCGAGCAGCCCGCGGCGCTCGAGGTCGGCCACGACCTTCTTGCGCGCCTCGAAGCGGTCCTGGCCGCGATACGCCCCGGCGTGCTCGTTCAGCGTGCCGTCCGGGTTGAGGATGTTGATGATGTCGATGCGCTCGCGGTGGCGCGTCCACACGTCGTAGTCGTTCGGATCGTGGGCCGGGGTGATCTTGACGCAGCCCGAACCGAGCTCGGGCCTGGCCCACTCGTCGAGGATGAGCGGGATCTCGCGCTCCATGAGCGGCAAGAGGACCTTGCGGCCCGCGCGCGCCATGCGGGCGAGCTGCTCCAGGCGCGGCAGGAGCGAGGCCGCGCGCTCTTTGATCTGGTCGAGCTCCTGCTCGAGGGCGGGCCGGTCCTTGGCCGGCGCCTGGGTGATGCGCTCGGCGAGCTTGGCGGCGGCCTGCTCGAGCGCCGCGCCCGGCGCCGGGTGGACCGCGACCGCCGTGTCGCCGAGCATGGTCTCGGGCCGCGTCGTGGCGACCACGACGTAGGCCGGCTCGTCCACTTCAGGGTCGATCACCGGGTAGCGCAGGTGCCAGAAGCCGCCCTGCCTGGTCTCGCGCACCACCTCGTCGTCCGACACCGCGGTCTGCAGCAGGCAGTCCCAGTTCACCAGCCGGTTGCCGCGGCAGACCAGGCCGTCGCGGAACAGGCGGAAGAACGCCTCGCGCACCGCGCGCGTGCACACCGCGTCCATGGTGAAGCGCTGGCGCTCCCAGTCGCAGGAGCAGCCCATGGACTGCTGCTGCTGGACGATGCGCGTCTGGTACTGGTCCTTCCATTCCCAGATGCGCCGCACCAGGGCCTCGCGGCCGAGGTCGTGGCGCGTCTTTCCTTCCAGCTCGAACAGGCGCTTCTCGACCACCGCCTGCGTGGCGATGCCGGCGTGATCGGTGCCCGGCTGCCACAGCGTGTTGTCGCCCTGCATGCGGTGCCAGCGCACGAGCATGTCCTGCATGACGTTGTCCATGGCGTGCCCCATGTGCAGGGCGCCGGTCACGTTTGGCAGGGGCATCATCACGACGTAGCGGCCCGCGCGCTCGTCGGGCACCGCGGCGAAGACGCCGCTCTGAAGCCAGCGCTGGTAGATCTCCCCCTCGACCGCGGAGGGGGCGTACTGGGTCGGAATGTCGCTCGACATGCGGCAGCTTCCCCGGCTCTGGGCCGGCGGCAAAGCGGACACGGTACACGTTCCGAAGGCAGCGATCAGCTTTCAGCCGTCAGCGATCAGCCTCCCGGATCGCGGCTCGATCCGACGGGGCGCGCCTGCGGCTCAGCCGCGGCCCCAGGACCACGTCACGCGTCGCGCACGGCTCTCGGAGGCAGAGGAAACGGCCGCGACGCTTCTCACATTCCCTTCCCCTCCCTGCCCGGGGGAAAACCAACTGCGCCGCCTCTCTCACCGCGCGTCCGCGCGCGGTGCACCCTTCTGGGGCGGG
>DYIW01000258.1 GCA_020723465.1 Phycisphaera mikurensis | reverse complement strand
CTGGTCCTCGCTCGGTCTCGGTCCGACGCATGGATTCCTGCTCACGCCCTCAGGCGAGACATGCCTTGGCGATCTCGAAGAACACGAACAGGGCGACGAAGTCGCTGATCGTGGTGATGAGAGGCGTGGCGAAGAAGGCGGGATCGAGCCCGATGGCGCGCAGTCCCATGGGCAGCAGCGTGCCCACCATGTTGCAGCAGCACACGGCCGCGGCCAGCGACCCACCCACGACCGCGGCCTCCGACACGTCCACCCCCAGAAACTGGTGGCCCAGCAAGGCGACGACCACCCCGAGCGACCCGCCCAGCAAGGAGCCCATGGACAGCTCTCGCCAGGCGATCTGGCAGCCTTGCCGCAGGCCGATCTCCTCGGTGGCCATGGCGCGGATCACGAGCGTGCCCGCCTGACTGCCGGTGTTCCCGCTGGCCGCCATGAGCACGATGATGAAATTGACCAGACCCTGGAAGCTGCTGGCGAGCTGGCCCTCGTAGAAGCGCAGCACCAGGCCCATGAAGGTGGCGGTGATCGCCAGGACGACGAGCGCCAGCAGGCGGTTCTTGAGGAGATGCCCGAACCCCGAGGCCAGGTAGCCGCGATCCGTGGGCACCACGCCCGACATGAGCACGAAGTCCTCGGTCGCCTCCTCCTCCTGCACGTCCATCAGGTCGTCGACCGTGACGATCCCGACCATATGTCCGTTCCGGTCCACGACCGGGAGGGCCACGAGGTCGTAGTGGCGCAGCATCTGCACCGCCTCCTCCTGGTCCCGGCGCGCCTCGATGGTGACCAGGCCGCGGCCCGTACCCGGCAGCTCCCCCACCGGCGTGTCGGGCCTGGCGAAGACCAGGTCCTTGAGAGAGACCACGCCCGTCGGCACGTTCTGCTGGTCCACGAGGTACACGTAGGAGATGGTCTCCTTCTCCTCGGCGATGCGTCGCAGCAGGTCCAGGCACGCGCCCACAGTGACGTGCGGCTTGAACTTGACGTACTCCGGCGTCATCAGGCGCCCGACGGAGTCCTCGGGGTAGGCCAGCAGCGCCTGCGTGATGGCCTTCTGGTCGGGGCTGAGCAGGCGCATGACGCGCCGCGCCACGCGGTCAGGCACCTCCTCGAGCAGCTCGGTGCGGTCGTCCGGGTCCATCTCGTTGAGGATGGAAGCGGCGCGCGCGTCCTTGAACGCGTCCAGCAGCGCCTGCTGCTCGGCCGCACCGAGGTGCTCGAACACGTCCGCGGCTCGATCCCGAGGCAGCACGCGGAAGGCCAGGGCGCGCTCGTCCTCCGGGAACTCGGCGAGCGCCTCGGCCGCGTCCTGCACGCTCAGATCCACCAGGACGTCCCGCAGCGTGCGCAGGTCCCGGCGGTCGATGATCTCCTGGATCTCGGGCTGGATCAGTCTTCCCAGCATGGAGGAGGCGGTCTCCCTCGGCTGCGGCGGCCACGCGTGTCCGCATCGGCTTCGACGAACCGATCATCCCACCAACCGCCCGCGCCGCGGGGTAGCGGAAAACGACGTTTCGCGCGCGCCCGCGTTCCGGGCCGGTCGCGGCCACGTCCCTACGACCCCGGGGGCCTGAACTCCGCGAGCCCCTGCGCGCCGCCGAGCTGCCGCAGCAGGCGATGCCAGGCCCGCGCATCGCGGCTCTCCAGCGCCGCGCTCGCCACCAGGCGGTCGATCGAGGCTTCCAGGTCGCGCCGGGCCGCCGCGCCCCGCGTCAGGCGCCCGAGAACGTCCCGCAGGTGCATCCTGAGGAACTCGCGCTCGCCCCAGGCCAGGGGTCTCCCCTTGCGCGAGCGCCGCGCCGGCTCCCGCGCGTCGAACAGCCCGTGAAGCACGATGCCCACGGCCATCGCCAGATTGAGGGAGCCGTGCTCCCGCGACGTGGGGATGCGCGCCAGTTCCGCCAGCATCCCCGCCTCCACGGCGTTCAGGCCGTGCTGCTCGTCGCCGAACACCAGGGCGACGCGCTCGCCCGGGTCGAGCGCCCGCTCCCGCACCCGCGCCGCCATGTCCTGCCACTCGCCCACGTCTCGATGGCCGCGCACGCGCGCCGTGAAGCCGATCGAGTGGGTGCACTCCCGCAGCGCCTCCTCCAGGGACGCCACGACCGGGAAGCGACCCCGGCGCAGAACCACGCCGTGGGCCATCTCGGCGAAGCCCGGATCGGACAGCAAGTCCGGCGCGTGCGGGGCGGCGAACCACAGCTCGGCCGGACCGAAGTTGGCCGCGGCGCGGGCGGCGAGCCCGGCGTTCAGCGGCCCGCGCGTGCCTACCAGGATGACGCGCTTCACGGGAATCCCTCGGCGAGCGGCTCCATGCCGCCAGTGTGCCGCGCCTGGCGCGGGCGCTCCAGCCGGAATCGCCCGGCGGCTCGACCTACTGCGGCGGCGCGGGCTCGGCTGGCTGGTCCCGCCCGGCTCCCTGGTTCAGGGCCGCGTCGACGAAGGCGTTGATCCCCTGGGTCACGCGGCTCACCGTCTCCTCGGCCCGCGCCCTGATGTCATCCCCGAACATGCCCGCGCCCTCGAGGTAGGAGCGCGCGTCCTCGTAGCCCTTGACCACGCCCGCCTCCGCCTGGCTCCGGAACTCCTCCAGGTCTGCGGCGGTGGTCTCGGGACGCTGCGTGCGATACGCGTCGAAGATGTACCCGGTGATGCCGTCCAGGATGACCCGCGTGGTCGCCTCCGGCGAGGCGTCGGCCTGCTGCTCGAGGGCCGTGTCCAGCTCCTCGCGGCTCGCCGCCATTTGCTGCTGCGCCGCGCCGGCGTAGCCCTGCTCGAACTGCGCCAGCACGCGCCGCACGAGCTGGCGCGACGCTTCGAACGCCTGCGCGTCCGGCGAGATCTCCAGGCTGTCGGTGACGCCCTCGCCCTCCAAGCTGTACCTGTCGTAGATCTCCTCGAGAATCGGCCGCGGCGGTCTTTTCAGTTCCGTCGCCGGAGGTATGGGCATGTTCGGTATTTCCGGGATTCGCATCGGTCGCACTCCCGTGCCCGGGCTGCTGCAGCCCCTCTGAGACGCCTCCTACTCATCATCGTTGTTCGACCACTCCCTCAGGAGCTTGAGGCGCGTTCCGCGGGCTTTTCCGCCGGCCGCTGTTTCGACGCCGAGCAGCCGCCGTGGAGGGGTGCGGGCCAGCCGGGAGTTTCCCGGCCGCTTCCGCTATACTCTCGCCCCTCGCATGTCTGGCACCCAGGATCAGTTGCGCAAGAACCCAGGAGCGCCATGAGCTACTCGCAAGACGGACGGAACATCAGCAAGGTGGCGGTGATCGGTTCCGGCCAGATCGGCCCCGACATCGCGCTGCACTTCACCAAGGTCCTGGCGCCGCACGGCGTGCACACCGTCGTGGTCGACGTCGCGCCCAGGGCGCTCGAGGCGGGCCAGGCCAAGTTGGAGAAGAAAGTCACGAAAGGGGTGCAGGCGGGCGCGTTCACCGCCGCGCAGCAGGCCGAGATGCTCGCGCACGTGGCCTTCACCAGCGACTACGCCGCCATCCAGGGAGCCGACCTCGTCGTGGAGGCGGCCACCGAGGATCGCGAGCTCAAGGGCAGGATCTTCGCGCAGGTGGAGCAGTTGGCCGCGCGTGGCGCCATCCTGGCCAGCAACTCCTCCCACCTCGAGCCGGACGCGATCTTCGCGCGCGCGGCGGACAAGAGCCGTACGGCGGTGATCCACTATTTCTTCCCCGCGGAGCGCAACGTGGTGGTCGAGGTCGTCCCGGGCGCGAGCACCAGCCCGCAGGTCACCGACTGGCTGCTCGCCTTCTACGAGGCGATCGGCAAGGTCCCGGTGCGAGTGAAGGCGCGCTACGGCTACGCCATCGACCCCATCTTCGAGGGGCTGTTCCAGGCCAGCGCCCTGCTGGTGGAAGCGGGCGTGGCCTCGTCCAAGCAGGTGGACGCCGCGGCCGCCAAGGCGCTCGGCCTGACCGTGGGCTCGTTCACCGCCATGAACCTGACCGGCGGCAACCCGATCACGGCCGTGGGGCTGCGGCACTACCACGATGCCATCCACTCCTGGTTCCGCGTGCCGCCCATCCTCGAGGAGAAGGTGCAGAGCGGCGCGGCCTGGGACGTGCCCGCGCGCGGCGAGACGGTCGAGATTCCGGCTGAGCTCGGCCAGCGCATCACCGACGAGCTGCGCGGCGCCTACTTCGGCCTCGCCTGCGAGGTGGTCGACGCCGGGCTCATCACCGTGGCCGACCTGGACATGGCGCTCGAGCTGGCGCTCGACATCAAGCCGGCCTTCCGCTTCATGAACGCACTCGGCACGGCCGAGGCGCTGCGCCTGGTGCGCGCCTACGCGCAGCATCATCCCGGCTTCCCCGTGCCGGCCTGCCTGGCGGAGCACGGCGCCAGGAACGCGCCCTTCGACGTCCGTGTCATCCAGCGCCGCGACCTGGAGGGTGTGGCCGTGCTCACCATCCGCCGGCCGAAGGTGCTGAACGCGCTCGACCAGCGCGTGTTCGACGAGCTGCGCCGCACTGCGGCCGAGCTGCGCGAGGATCGCTCGGTGCAGGCGGTGGTCCTGACCGGCTTCGGCCAGAAGGCGTTCGTCTCTGGCGCCGACGTGAACTTCCTGGCGCGCATCGAGACCGCCGAGCAGGGCGAGAAGACCTCCGCCGACTCCCAGGCCGCCATCCAGGCGATCGCGAACCTGGGCAAGCCCGTGGTCTGCGCCCTGAACGGTCTGGCCTTCGGCGGCGGGAACGAGCTCGCCCTGGCCTGCACCATGCGCATCGCCGTGAAGGGCCTCAGGGTCCTCGCCGGGCAGCCGGAAGTCCACCTCGGGATCATCCCCGGAGCGGGCGGCACGCAGCGCCTGCCGCGCATCATCGGCATCGCCAAGGCCGCCGAGCTCATGCGCACCGGCCGGCCCGTCGGCTCGGCCGAGGCGCACGCCATCGGCCTGATCTCGGAGGAGGTCGAAGAGGGGCTGCTGCGCCGCGCGGTCGAGCTGGCGCGCGGCCTCGCCGGCGGCCGCGTGCGCGCGCCGGCGTGCCCATCGGGGCCCATGCCGGAGGTTCCGCCCGCCCTGCCCGCGCTCGACATCCAGCACCTCAGCCGCAAGGTCGACGCCATCCTCTGCCGGGCCATCCTCGAGGGCGCGCGCCTGAGCCTCGATCGGGGCCTGGCCCTCGAGGCGCGCTGCTTCGGCGAGGTGTGCGCCACGCGCGACATGCGCATCGGCGTGGAGAACTTCCTCAAGAACGGTCCCAAGGCCAAGGCGCAGTTCGTGCACGCGTAGCGGCGCACCGCCGCGTGCGCCCGGAGCGGCCGGCGCCGCCCGCGCTATAATCGCGCGGGCGGCGTGCGCCAGGCCATGAAGATCAGCATCGTCAACCCGCACATCCCGGTGTTCCAGCGCGACTACGCCTTCCGCAAGACCAGGCGCTGGCAGCCGCTCTCCACGGCCATCGTGGCGGCCTGGCTCGAGCAGCAGGGCGGCTGGGAGATCCAGTTCCTCGACGCGCACGTCCTGGACTGGCCTGCGGCCGAGGCCGTACGGCGCGTGCGCGACTTCGCGCCGGACGTGCTCTTCTACTCGAGCGAGCGCACGGATGCCTGGGAGCTGCCTATCCCGGACGTGGGCTACATCGAGGAGTTCTTCCTCGAGGCGCGCCGCCAGAGCGTGCGCCCGCGCTTCGTCCTGCTCGAGGGGCCGCACGGCTCGATCTTTCCCGAGGACATGCTGCGCCGCCTGCCCGAGGTGGACGCCTGCTTGCGCGGCGAGACCGAGCCCGTGGCCTTCGCCGCGCTCTCCGCCCTGGCCGCGGGACGCGGCCTCGCGCAGGTCCCCTCGGTCAGTTGGCGCGAGCCCGGCGGGCGCCCGTGCAGCAACCCGGACGATCCCGACCCGATCAAGTACCGCGACTTCCCCTCGCCCGCCTGGCACCTCTTGCCCATGGATCGCTACCGCGATGCCCAGGCGCCGGACGTGCCCTTCGCCATGCTGGAGACCTCGCGCGGCTGTCCCATGCCTTGCGGCTACTGCTACAAGCAGATGTTCCGGGACCGCCAGAGCAAGCGCGCGCCCGAGCAGGTCCTGGACGAGATCCAGGAGGTGGTCGCGCGCTACGGGGTGCGGCGCATCATGTTCCAGGACCAGTATTTCACCCTCGATCGCGCCCATACCGCCGCCATCTGCGAGGGTCTCATCGCGCGCGCGCTCCACCGCGGTCTCGAGTGGCGCTGCCAGACGCGCCTGAACGGCATGAAGCAGGACCTGCTCCGGCTCATGCGCGAGGCCGGCTGCGTCGAGATCCACACCGGCCTGGAAACGGGCAGCGACGCGCTGCAGCGGCACATCTCCAAGCTCGCGATCGAGGACTTCCTCGAGTACCGCGACTTCGGGCAGTCGATCGGCTTGCGGATCAGCCCGAACATGATCCTGGGACTGCCCGGCGAGACCTACGCCACCGCCATGCAGTCGCTGCGCTTCTTCCACCGGCTGGGCGTCGCCATGGTCCCGAACGTCAACATCACCTACCCGATGACACGCTACTACGGGGAAGCCGTGGCCCGCGGTGAGCTCGAAGGAAGCGGCTGGGAAGAGGTCGTCGCGGGCGCCGGTCTCGTGGGAACGACTCTGGACCGCCCGGCCATCGACCGGATCCGCTCCCGGGCGCGCCTGCTCAACGGGGCCCTGCGCTGGAAGAAGCGGCTCTGGCGCCTGTTCGGGGCCGAGTACGGCCGCGCGGCGGCGCGCAAGCTCCTGCGGGCGCGGGAGGCAGCGCTCGCGCGCGGCGCTTCCGTGCTATAGGACAGCGCCTTGGCCTTTTCTGGACGCTCCGCGCGCGAAACGCGGCCAGCTCCTTCCATCTGGCCACGTCGGATCGTATCCTATGCGTGGAGATCAGGTTGCGTCATGCTGCACCAGGCTCCGAGGCCGGGGCGCATAGGCGCCATCTGGAAAAACTCAAGAGAAAAACAGTGCACTCCTCGGTTTCGGGCTAAAGTTCCCGCGGAGGAGAGCTTCGGTCAGGAGATGGGCGCGGTCGGGCAAGCGAGATGCCCGACAGCCCGCAAGCAAAGGAAAGGTCCCATGTACTTCTCCAATCATTCCCGGCATCCCAAGCGGCTCCTTTTGGTCCTGGCGCTGGCCGCGACCCTTGGCGGCCAGGCCGCGGCGCAGGTCGACCTGGTCGCGGACGTGATCATCGCTCCCGGCCAGGTTCACGTCGGCAACGGCAACCTGGTCACGGTGCGTATCGAGAACGACGGCACTCCGCTGGTGGGCAACTACACCGCGCACATCATCCTCAGCAAGGACCTGGTCATCGATCCGCTGACGGACACGGTGGTGCACACCATCACGAGCAACTTCTTCGGCCAGCAGAGCCCGGTCGTGATGATCCCCTGGTCCATGGACGAGGGGACGCACATTTGGGGCCTCTACCTCGAAGCTGCTCCGGGCGAAGTGAACCTGGTCAACAACTGGCTCGTCGGCACGACCGTCAACGTGTTCAAGACCGACCTGCAGATCGACGACCCCACGCCCGTCGAGGTGTTCACGCGCCTTGATGAGGAACCCCCCTCGGTCCTGGTCACGGTCAGCAACATCGGCACGCCGGCGAGCATCGTCGTGTTCACGATCGATCCGGTCACCCCGGCGCCCTGGCTGGTCATCGAGACGCCCTCGAGCTTCGCCGTGGGCGGCGAGCCCGGGAACGACGTGGAGCTGCGCTTCGACAAGACCGGCCTGCCGGTGGGCTCCTACTCCACCAAGCTGCGCTTCCAGAACTACTCGAACCCGTCGGACTTCGAGGAGCTGGACATCACCCTCAGCATCGGCCTCCCGGACTTCGAGCCGGGTCAGAGGCTGGTCGGCCAGGTCTCCCTGACCAATGACCTGGATCAGGTGGCGTTCTTCGGCGTGAAGGGCGAGCGCGTGCGCTTCCGCGTCGGAGCTCGCAGCGGCGACATCAAGCCGCGCCTGAACATCATCGATCCGGATGGCATCACCGAGAAGGTCCTGCAGTTCAAGTTCAGCCTGAACAAGGCGATCAGGAAGGCGCACAAGCTGAAGAAGTCCGGCGAATACACGCTGACCATCGACAGCGACGGCGACACCATCGGCGGTTACTTCGTCAAGACCGGCCGCAAGCTGCCGCTCAAGGCGCGCAAGCGCAACCTGACCATCGACAACCCGGGCGGCCCGGCCGCGGTCGAAGTGCTCATCCTGCCGAACGCCATCCTTGAGTTCCTGATCGAGCCGAACGGCAAGTTCGCGGGACCGCTGGCCGTGGGCTTCAGCACGCCCACTGGAGCGGCCTTCGACGTGTCCGCCAACGCCGTGGTCGGCCCCGGCGGCGAGTACCTGGTCGAGCAGCTCATCCTCGACGAGTGCGGCGCGTTCAAGATCAACCTCGCCGGGTTCGGCCTCGATCCCAAGGAGGCCATCGACGTCTACCTCCTCCCCGTCCAGCCGAGGCTCGGCACCGGCAGGGTCTACTTGAAGTGAGTCGAGATGGCGCGGCCTGCCCCCGGGCCGCGCCCGCGATCTGGCCGGATGGACCTTTCCGGCACTCCTCCTCCGAGGAGCCTCTGGCACGCGTGGACGCCCGCGTTCACGCGTGCCCCTTTCTTTTTCCGGCGCACTCCAGAGCGCGGGCTGCGCCCGCAACCGAAGAGTGGAGATGGCGTCGCTCCCCGAGTAGGACGGTTGTTGTTCCGGCAGCCGCTGCTCGAGGACGACGCCATGAAGGACTTTCTATCGCATTTCGGCTCGCGGATCACCGGGGTCCTGTCGGGATTCGATCGACTCGTGTTTCGTGGCACG
>DYIW01000257.1 GCA_020723465.1 Phycisphaera mikurensis | reverse complement strand
CCAGGCGCAGCCGCAGCCGGTCGAATCCAGCAGGGATTCCTGCTCACGCTCTGAGTCTGTTCCTCCGCAACGCCGCCAGGTAGCCAGATGATGCCCGCCAAGGAAGCGCGTTCTCGCAAGGGTCTCGCGGAGTCCTTCATCGGTCGCGATATCGTCTCGATGCGCGACTTGAGCACCGAACAGGTCCTCTTCATCCTCGATCTGGCCGAGGAGTACGAGGAGATGAACGAGCCGCTGCTCAAGGGCCGCATCCTGGCCAACCTCTTTTTCGAGCCCTCCACGCGCACGCGCCTGTCGTTCCAGGCGGCGATGGGGCGGCTCGGCGGCTCCTGCATCGGCTTCGCAGACGCCAGCAACTCCTCGGTCTCCAAGGGCGAGTCGCTCGCCGACACCATCCGCGTGGTGGAGAACTACTGCGACATCATCGTCATCCGCCACAAGTTCGAGGGCGCGGCGCGCCTGGCCGCGGACTACAGCGCGCGGCCGGTCTTGAACGCCGGCGACGGCACCAACCAGCACCCGACGCAGACGCTGCTCGACCTGTTCACCATCCGCAAGATCCACGGCCGCATCGACGATCTGCGCGTGGCCTTCCTCGGCGACCTGCGCTACGGCCGCACGGTGCACTCGCTCATCGAGACCCTGGCGCGCTTCGAGTGCCAGTTCGTGCTCGTGTCGCCGCCGCAGCTCCGCCTGCCGTCCGAGATCCTCGACGACCTGGCCGCGCTCGGCGTGCGCTGCCGCGAGGAGTTCGATCCGTCGATCCTGCCGCGCGACGTGGATATCCTCTACACCACGCGCATCCAGAAGGAGCGCTTCCCCGATCCGATCGACTACGAGCGCGTGAAGAACGCCTTCAAGCTCGACCGCGAGGCGCTCTCCATCTACGACAAGACGGTGACCGTGATGCACCCGCTGCCGCGCGTGAACGAGATCTCCACCGATCTCGACGACTACGAGGGCGCCGCCTACTTCAAGCAGGCGAAGAACGGCATCACTGTGCGCAAGACCCTGCTGTCGATCCTGCTCGGAGCCGCTCAATGAACAGGGAGTCGCTGGTGGACGAAGACAAGACCATCACCATCAAGGTGTCCGCCCTGCGCCAGGGCACGGTCATCGACCACCTGCGGCGCGGGACCGGACTGCACGTGCTCGGGCTGCTCGGCCTGGAGCACGAGGGCACGGTGACCATCGGCCTGAACCTGGACTCAAGCAAGCTCAAGCAGAAGGACCTGATCAAGATCGAGAACCGCGAGCTGACCCAGGAGGAGGTCAACAAGATCGCCATCCTCTCGCCCGAGGCCACGCTCTCGATCATCCGCGACTTCAAGGTGATCTCGAAGATCCGCCCCGAGCTGGCCGACGAGCTCGAGGGGCTGGTGCGCTGCCTCAATCCCTCCTGCATCTCCAACAACGAGCGCATCAAGAGCCGTTTCCTGGTGCACAAGCGCTCGCCGCTGCAGCTCCGCTGCTACTACTGCGAGCGCGCGGTGCCGGAGGACGAGATCCAGCTCGTGTAGGGGGCCGCACGCGGCGGCGGCGGATTGCCGGGCAGCGGCCGCCGGGCCATTGACACCCGCGGCGCGCCTATCTGGAATGCACTCGACGGACGAGCCTTCGCCAGGCCGGCTGTCGGCCTGGGGAGACAGGTCCAGGCGAAGGACATGCGGTCCGGGCGCGTGGAGCGGATCCCCCGGACCCTGTCGCAGCACGCGGGGATGCGCACGCCTCCCCGGCGTGGCAGCGGAAGGAGGTGTGCGCATGGGTCATCATCCCGGAACTTCTTCGATCGGCGCGCGTCCAACGAATGGACGAGGTCGACTCCCTGGACTGGTGCGCGGGCCGCCCGCGCGCTGAGTCCTGTCCCACGCTCCACAAGCCATCCGCCGCGCGCGCCCGGGAGAGAAGGACCGGGCAGGCAAGTCAGGCCAGGCCCCGAAAGCCGGGCGCCTGGCAGGAAGAGGAAGCCCGCCTCTCGCGGCGGGCGGAATGGAGCAATGTCATGGACAGAGAGAGAGGCATGATCTCGCGCATGCTGGTCGTACTGGTGGTGTGCGCGGTGGTGGTAATGCTGGCGGGGCCTACAGAGGCGCAGGAACTGGGTCCGGTGACCAAGACAGCCGCATACGTAGCGCCCGCACCCGGCGCCACTGATGGCACGTGGAACATCACGGCCACTGCCACGGCCTATACGAACAACACACCCTATAGCGACCAATCCCCGAAGACCAACAGCACGGTTGTGGTGACCATCCGAGACGATGACCACTGGATACCGCTTACCGAGGAATGGCAGAACATGCCCTACACAGTGACCCCGACCACAATCACCTTCAACCCCGACGCATCCACGGGCAAAGAGTGGGTGGAGGTGCAGTGTGGACAAGGATCTGTGAGGTACTCGCAGGTGATCACCTTCACTGTGACCGGAGTGGCGGACAAGGATGCCGGAACGACCGACAATTCCGAGGTCGACGTCCAGTTCGCCGCCAATATCCCGACAGTACCGCCTGCGGCACCGGGAACCAAGCCCGATACGAAGCACGCGGGGTGCGAGGTCCCTATCGGCGGGGCTCTGACCACGGCGGACTGGCTCGTCGCGATGCCGGGCTTCGTCGAGATGAACAACCAGGACGGCGCGAAGGGTCTGGCGATCGCGGGCATCTCTCGTGGCTGGGACGAGATCGGCGCGTTGCTGGCGGAGAGTCACAAGTGGGCCAGGTTGCGAGTGCCGTTACTCGGCCCGCGATGGGGGCCGGGCCCTGTGCTCCTGTACTTCCGCGTGGAGGCGGGCGAGAAGCTGCTGGCGGACTTTGCTGCGGGGGAGCCCGCGCAAACCGAGGGCACAGGGTTCGCGATCCGGGTCGGGGGCGACCTGAGCGCAGCGGACGTCGTTGGTTGGTCCGAGGGGCCGACGCCGGTCACCGGGCTGAACATCAACCACGCGGATCCCGAAGGCCCCGGGGATGCCACCATGTGGCGTTACTTCGCCTTCGCCGGCGACCCAGTCGTGTACGTCTCGGCGACGGGCGACCCCCTGCTCGCCGTACCATTCGCCGCGGTGCCGAACCTGCCTGAAGTCGCGGGCCTGGCGGTGGAGGACCGGGGGACACGCGGCATGTTCGAGCCAGGCGATCGATTGCTCTACTCGGACCCGCAGTCGTCGGCCATCTTCGTGCTCGAGGCGGGACACGCGCCAGAGGTTCTGACTTTTGGCGTGAACACGTTCGACGGCGCGAGCCCGCTCACGTACTTCACCAACGACGACGGGGGGCGGGGCACGGCCGATCCGGGGATCTTCGTTGCTCTCTCGGTGAGCACCAGGAATACCGCAAGTCCCTGCATCCCTCCGGACATGTGCTTCGGCTTCTGCCCCGACACCGATTGTCCGGAAGAGACGCACACGGTGAGCGGCGACACCCTGACCGTGACCGTGTGGGACGAACTCTCCGGGCTGTGCTCGATCACGCAGGTGGCGAGCGGAAGCTACAACGTCAACGTGACGATTCCGTCCTTCACTCCGGGGACGCACGACCATGTGGTGGTCACCGCCACCAAGGTGGACCCCAACAAGTCCGCGAGCCTCATGCTCGACCTCAAGGACTGCGCGCAGAACTCGCCGTGCATCGTGGATCCGGTCATGGTCACGCTGACGGGCGAGGGCGGCGTGGGCGCCTCGGAGGCCTTCTCCGTGCCGTCGCCTGACCACTTCCTCTGCGTGGACAACCAGTTCGCGCGCTTCGTGCTCCTCGAGATCAACGGGACGAACCGGCTGGTGATTCCGCTCGATCCGACCGGCGGTCTCGTGTCGTTCGACCTCGAGCCGGCCTTCCAGCTCGGCCAGAACACGGTGCGCGCGTACGCGCCGCTCGGCCAGGGCGAGAAGGCCTACCTCTACTTCTTCCCCCGGCCGCTGGCCGACTGAGCGGCCGAGGCGAAGTTGTTTCCCGCCCCCCGGGCCGCGCGTTTCCGCAGGGTCCGGGGGCGGGGCGGCCCACCTCGCCGCGAAAGCGGATCGCCGCGCGCTCGCGGCGGCCGCGCGTGTAGCATGGAGCCGCTATGTGCGGCTTCATCGGCATGCTCCGACCCGGCGGCCACGTGTTCGCCGAGATCTGCGACGGGCTGGTCTCCATCCAGCACCGCGGCCAGGACGCGGCCGGGATCGCCACCTTCGACCCCCCGCGCGTCTACCTGAAGCGCGGCTCCGGCCTGGTCCGGGACATCTTCGTCCCGGATGACGCACGCCGCCTCACCGGCTCCCTCGGCATCGGCCACGTGCGCTACCCGACCATCGGCGGCGCGGGCGAGGAGAACGCCCAGCCCTTCGTCCTGAATCACCCGTTCGGCATCGCGCTGGCACACAACGGCAACCTGACCAACTACCACGAGCTGGCCCGCTCCCTCGGCCGGCAGGACTGCTGCCGCCTGATCAACTCCACGTGCGACGCCGAGGTCATCATCAACGTGCTCGCCGACGAGCTGGTGCGCCGCCGGGCCGAGGCCTTCTCGGTCGACCGGCTGTTCGCAGCCATCCAGGGCTCGCTGGCGCGCCTCAAGGGGGCCTACTCGGTGGTGGGCGCCGTGGCCGGGCAGGGGCTCTTCGCCTTCCGCGACCCGCTCGGCATCAAGCCGATCCTCATGGCCGAGCGCGCCGAGAACGGCGGCACCGCCTTCTGCGTGGCGTCGGAGAGCGTGGTGCTGGACGTGCTCGACTTCCACCGCACCGAGAACATCCAGCCCGGCGAGGCGGTATTCATCTCCTGCGCGGGCGAGGTCACGAAGCGGACGCTTTGCGCCGGCCAGCACCACCCCTGCCTCTTCGAGTACGTCTACTTCGCCCGGCCGGACTCCTTCCTGGACCACGTCAGCGTGTACAAGACGCGCCTGCGCCTGGGGCAGAAGCTGGCCGAGGCCTGGAAGAAGACCGGCATCCAGGCGGACGTGGTCATCCCCATCCCGGAGTCGGCGACCACCGCGGCCATGTCCTTGGCGCGCGAGCTGGGCATGAAGTACCGCGAGGGGTTCGTCAAGAACCGCTACATCGGCCGCACCTTCATCATGCCCGACGACCAGAAGCGCCGTTCCTCGGTGCGGGCCAAGCTGAACCCGATCCAGCTCGAGTTCGAGGGCAAGGACGTGCTCCTGGTCGACGACTCGATCGTCCGCGGGAACACCTCGCGCCAGATCATCGCCCTGGCGCGCGCCTCCGGGGCGAGGAAGGTCTTCTTCGCGGCGTACTCCCCGCCGCTCCGCTACCCCTGCGTGTACGGCATCGACATGTCGACCCGGCACGAGTTCATCGCCAAGGACCGGACCGCGCAGGAGGTCGCCCGGGAGATTGGCGCGGACTTCGTCCTCTACCAGACGCTCGAGGACCTGGAGGAGTCGACCCGTGAGGGGAACGCCCGGCTCGCCAAGTTCTGCAACGCCTGCTTCACCGGCGTCTACCCCACCCAGGACGTGACCCCCGAGGTTCTCGAGGCGATTGAAGGCGACCGCCTGAACGCCCACGCGGCCCTTCCGCGCGAAGCCTAACTCCCTGTCGTTGCCGCGCTTGCGCTGGCCGCCTCGGTATTCCTTTGACTCCCCGGGCAAAGCGGGCTTCAATGCACCCTATGTTCCTTGTCCTCCCGGTGGTCGAAGAGTGACTCAGGAGCGCGGGTCCCGAGCGGTTCGTTGGACCCGGCCAACCAGCGCGAGTTGCATGCGTAGTCCTGTCCAGGGGAAACAGGGCGGGTCCGGACTGCCTGGCCCGCCGCGTTCCTGAGGCGCCTCACCCTTCGGAAGGGGTCACATGAAGAGCACGAATCTGACGCTGCTGAAGTTCCGCTGCGACAACGGGGAGTGCCAGTTCGAGATCTACGTCAACCAGAACAACAACATGCTCATCCACTACAACGTGAACATGAGCGCCCTCCTGGAGTGGCAGTGCCCGGAGTGCTCCAAGGGGTTCCTCCGCTACGCGCCGACCAACACCAAGTACGAGTACCAGCTTGTGAAGCGCGAGAAGGCCAACACGGAGGCCGAGGGGGAGCAGACTCAGTCTGGCTGAGCACGACTCGAAGCGGATCACTTCCCCGGGGCGGCCCGCGCGCGCGAGGCCGCCCCGGAGCGTTTCTGGGGGGAGGTCGCTCGCGGGCGCGGCGCCTCGATCGGGCGACGCAAGCGCTGGAAGAGTCGCGACTTGCGCGATCCTCAGTTGCTCCAGCCGAGCGGGAAGTCCGGCGGCAGGCGGATCACCTCACCACTGAGAGGGCCGGTGATCCCTATCGACGACTCGCGCGAAATCCGCTGAACTTCTGCAACGGTTCGCGCGACTGCGGCATAGCGGGAAGCGGGAGCAATGAACCGCCAGCCGTTCGAGTTCGACGCCGAGGAGCTACTGCGCCACGCCGACTGGGTGCGGGCGCTGGCGAGGAGGCTCGTCGCCGACGAGCACCTGGCCGACGACCTGGCCCAAGAGACGTGGGTGGCTGCGCTCCGGCACCCCGCGGACCCGGACCGGCCGGCGCGGCCCTACCTGGCGGCGATCCTGCGAAACCTCGCGCGCATGAGGCGGCGGAGCGACCTGCGGCGCGCGGCGCGGGAGCGCGTCCATGAGGAGCGCGGCGAGTCGCCTCCCGCGGGCGAAGTCGTGCAGCAGGTCGAGGCCCATCGCCTGCTGGTGGACGCGGTCCTTTCCCTCGCCGAGCCGGCGCGATCAGCGGTGCTGCTCCGCTTCTACCGGGGCCTGAGCGCCGCCGAGATCGCGCGCCGCCACGGCGTCCCGGAGGGGACGGTTCGATCGCGGCTGAAGCGCGGGCTCGACGAGCTGCGCGCCCGCCTGGACGCGAAGCACGGCGGCGACGGTCGAAGCTGGTGCCTGGCGTTGCTTCCGCTGGTGCAGGATCCCGCCGCAGCCGCCGGGGCGGCGTTCGTTCCGCTGGGAGCCGTGATCATGGCCGGAATCACGAAGAAGCTGCTCGTCCTCGCCGCAGCCGCGCTGCTCCTCGTGCCGGCGTTGTGGTTGGTCGTGCGGGATGCGCCGCCGCCGAACGACTTTCCTGCCGCGGAGACTGACGCGCCGAGGATCGCCTCGCCGGCCGGCGCCGAGAAGGCGGAGCCGGCGGCTCCGGTCTTCGCCGCGGCGGAAATCGAGGAGGAGACATACCCGCCGGCCGGCGCCGGCGTCCGCGGCCGCCTGGTCGACCCGACGGGCAATCCCCTCGCCAACGTCGAGGTCGAGCTGCAAGGAAGCGCCAGCCTCTCGCGCGTCGCCCCCGGTGTCATGCCGAGCCCTCGCGTGGAGATGCGAACCGCCAGCGATTCAAGCGGCCGCTTCGCGTTCTCGTTCGTGCCCCCGGCGACCCACTCGTTCTGGATCTACGTCCTGCCGCCGCCCCCCCGCGTCCGCGCCTGGTGGATCCTCCCGCAACTGAGCGAGGACGAGCAGAAGGACCTGGGGGACGTCGTCCTCGACGCCGGCGGAACGGTGGTCGTGAAGATGGCCGACCGGGCCGGCGCACCGGTCCGAGGCGGGTTCCAGGTCCGGATCATCGAGAAGCGCCCGGGCCGCGCCGACGGTCGCCAGTCGGTCGAATGCCGCGGCGCGCCGCTCGGGGAGGCCGACCACTGCCGCATCGAAGGAGTTCCGCCCGGGTTGTGCCGGACGTACATGCGGGTCGGTCTGGGAGACGACGCGCAGGGGCCCGAGATCGAAGTCCGTCCGCTCGAGGTTACCGAGGTGGAACTGCGCTACACCGGCGCCGATCCGGCGCGTCGCGTCAGCGTAGGGTGCAGCGTCTGCCCGTTCGTCACGATCTACCCGGACGCGCGGCACGTCCACCTCTCCGGCGGCGGCATCGAGTCCCGCGAGCCCGAGCCGGAGCCGTACTCGAAGAACGTGAAGGTCTTCGACGAGGTTCCTCCGGGAACCTACGCCGTAACCATCGACGACCCGCGTTTTCTGCCCTGGCGGAAGGACGGGGTGGTCCCGGGCGAGCCGGGATGCTTCGCGGAGCTCAAGGGCAGCTCGGCGCTTCGGCTCGCGGTGGTGGACGGCCGCACCGGCGCCGCACCGGTCGCCTGGCGCGCGGCGCTGCTGCCTCGGGACCGCGCCTACCCGAAGGAGGTCGTGCTGCTGGAGAGAGGCGACGCGCCCCCCGCCGGCGGTCGCTTCGACGGCCTCGTGGCTTCCGACTACGGCCTGCTGGTCGAGGCCGAGGGGCTCGCGCCCTTCAAGACCCATCTCCGGGACTTCCGGCCCGGCGAGACCCGCGACGTGGCGGTGCGGCTGATTCCCGGCGGGACGATCGGCGGGATTCTCCTGGCCGGCGACGGCGAGACCCCCGTTCCCGGCGCGAAGGTCGGCCTGTTCGAGGTATCCGAAGTCGACGACGAGCGGTGGCAGCAGGTGAACGGCGACGCCGGTCGTTTCCGCTTCGACGCCGTGCCTGCGGGGACGTTCATCGTCCGCGCCACGTCCGGGCCGGGCCTGGAGGCGGCCTCGGAGAACCTGGAGGCCACGTTCGACGAGACGCACGAGGTACGGCTGGCGCTGCCCGCCTCCGGAGATCTGTTGGGCCGGATCCTCGGCCCTCCCGGCGCCCGCTTCGACGGGATCTCCATGGAGGTTTTCCCGGGCGCAGACCTTCCCCGGGAGATCCGCGCGCCCTTCTCCTCCGTTGTGGCGCCGGACGGCTCCTACCGGATCGGCCCGCTTCCCGCCGGCCCGGTTCGCGTCCGCCTGCTGCCCGAGTCGTCGCCCTGGGAGGGGGGACCTACGGCGTCAAACCGCGGTTGGATCGGGATCTCAGGCGGTGCTCTGGGCCCATCGCGGCGCCCGGCT
>DYIW01000256.1 GCA_020723465.1 Phycisphaera mikurensis | reverse complement strand
TCCGCCCGCTGCGCGAGCAGGGCGTGACCATCTGGGACGAGTGGGCCGACGCGGACGGCGAGCTCGGCCCGGTGTACGGCAAGCAGTGGCGCTCCTGGGCCAATCCGGACGGCACCACCACCGACCAGATCGCGCGGGTGATCGAGCAGATCAAGACGCAGCCGGACTCGCGCCGCCTGATCGTCTCGGCCTGGCACGTGTCCGACATCGAGCGCATGGCGCTCCCGCCCTGCCACCTCCTCTTCCAGTTCTACGTGGCGGGCGGCCGGCTCTCCTGCCAGCTCTACCAGCGCAGCGCCGACGTCTTCCTGGGTGTTCCCTTCAACATCGCCTCGTACGCGCTGCTCACGCTCATGGCCGCGCAGGTAACGGGCCTGGCGCCCGGCGAGTTCATCCACAGCTTCGGCGACGTGCACGTCTACTGCAACCATCTGCAGCAGGTCGACCTGCAGCTCACGCGCGCGCCCTTCCCGCTGCCGCGCATGCGCCTCAATCCCGCGGTGCGCTCGATCTTCGAGTTCCGCTATCAGGACTTCACCCTGGAAGAGTACCAGTGCCATCCAGCAATCAAGGCGCCGGTCGCCGTGTGATCGCGCTCATTGCCGCCATCGGCCCGGACCGCGTGATCGGCCAGAAAGGCGGTCTGCCCTGGCGCCTGCCCGCGGACCTGGCGCGCTTCAAGACGCTGACCATGGGCAAGCCGGTGATCATGGGCCAGAAGACCTGGGAGTCGCTGCGCGGCCCCCTTCCCGGCCGCCGGAACATCGTGCTGAGCGAGGACGCGCACTATGCTGCCCCAGGCTGCGTCGTGGTTCGCTCGCTGGACGAGGCCCTCGCCGCGGCGGGTGGCGCGGCCGAGGTCTTCTTCATCGGCGGCGGCTGCGTGTACCGCCAGGCCGTGCCCATCGCCGACCGCATGTATCTGACCTACGTGGAGGGCGACTTCCCGGGCGACACGCGCTTCCCGGAGTTCGATCCCGCGGACTGGCGCGAAGTGGTGCGCGAGGCGCGCCCCGCGGACCGGGACAATCCCTACCCCTGCGTCTTCGTCGTGCTGGAGCGCGTGGCCCGGCCGCGCGCGGGCGCGTAGCCGAGGGCGGCACGCAATGAGCACCAGCAGTCTTCCCGAGCGCCGGCGTCACGAGCATGTCTTCGGCCAGGACGAGCCGCGCGCCGGCGAGAGGCGCACGCTCATCGTCATTGCCCTGACCGCGGCGATGATGGTGGTCGAGATCATTGCCGGAGCCGCCTTCGGCTCGATGGCCCTCCTCGCCGACGGCCTGCACATGGCGTCGCACGCCGCGGCCCTCTCCATCACCGCCGCGGCGTACGTCTACGCCCGCAGGCATTCCCGGGACGAGCGCTTCTGCTTCGGCACGGGCAAGGTCAACGCGCTCGGCGGCTTCGCCAGCGCCGTGCTCCTCGGCGCCTTCGCCGCGCTCATGGCCTTCGAGAGCGTCGCGCGCCTCATCCACCCGGTCGCCATCGCCTTCGACCAGGCCATCCTCGTGGCCGTGGCCGGCCTGGTGGTCAACGCCGCCTCCGCGCTGATCCTCGATCCGCCGGGCGGGCAGAACCGGCACGGGCACCCGCACGAGCACGGGCACGGGCACGGGCACGAGGAAGATCACAACCTGCGCGCCGCCTACCTGCACGTGCTCGCCGACGCGCTGACGTCGCTGCTCGCCATCTTCGCGCTCATGCTCGGCAAGTTCGCCGGCCTGAACCGCATGGACCCGATCATGGGCATCGCGGGCGCCGTGCTGGTGGCCTACTGGGCGCTGGGACTGCTGCGCGGTGCCAGCAGCGCGCTGCTCGACCGCCAGGCAGCGGCGACGACGCGCGCCGCGATCCAGTCGAGCCTCGAGAGCACCGCCGGCACGCGCGTGCTCGACCTGCACGTCTGGACCATCGGCCCGAACGTGCGCGCGGCGATCATCGCCGTGGTCGCGGCCGAGCCGCTCACGCCCGATGAATACAAGGCGCTCCTGCCAGGCGGCCTCGGCCTGGCGCACGTCACGGTCGAGGTGCACCGGGCGTGAGCGGCGGCCGCGGCCGCGGCGCTACTCGTCCTGCGGCGCGTCCTCAGCCTCCTGCTGCGGCGCGCCCTCGGCGTCGAGCACGGTCACCGGTGCGATCTTGGCCAGGCTCTCCTTCAGCTCGGCCGCGTCACCCGCGACCACGATCAGCAGGTGCTCCGGATCGAAGACCTCGCTCGCCACCTTGACCACGTCCTCGGCCGTGGTCTTCACCACGGTGTCGAGGTAGTCGTCGATGTAGCGCGTGGTCAGGCCGCACACCCTGAGCGACCACAGCTCCGCGGCGATCGAGGCCGGCGTTTCGTGATCGCCGGCGAAGGAGCCCGCCAGGTAGCTCCGCGCCTGATCCAGCTCCTTGGGGCTGGGCGCCTCGCTCTGCATGCGCTCGATCTCCGCCAGGATCGCCTCCACGGCCGCGGCCGTGGTCGCCGTCTTGGTGAAGGTCGAGATCTGGAGCTGTCCGGCGAAGCGCCCGGCGTGGAGGCCGCCGTGCGCGCCGTAGGTCAGCCCCTTGTCCACGCGGATGCTCTTGTTCAGGCGGCTGTTGAAGGCGCCGCCGAACACCTGCGTCACGATGCGGCCGGCGTGGTAGCGCGGGTCGTGGCGGTCGATGCCGACGTGGCCGACGCGGATCTGGCTCTGGATGGAGCCGGGCAGGTCGACCAGCACGATGCGGTTCTCTCGCGCCTCCGGGACCTTCACCTCCGGCGCGCGCGGCGCCTCGCCCTCGACCTGCCAGTCGCCCAGGAACGCCTCGGCCAGCTCGAAGGCCGTCTCCGGCGTCACGTCGCCGGCGAAGTAGAGGACGGCCTGGTCCGGGCGCGCAGAGGTGCGCCACCAGGCGGCGCAGTCCGCGGCCGTGAGCCGCTCCACGTCCTGCGACGTGCCGCTGGCGTCGCGCGCGTAGCAGTGCGCGCCGAACAGCGCCTTCTGGTACTCGCGCTCCGCGATGGCGGAAGGCTGCTTCTCACCGATGGCCAGGCCGGTGAGCACCTGCTTCTGCAGCTTGCGAAACTCCTTGTCCGGGAAGGACGGATTCTTCACCACGTCGGCCAGGAGGCGCATGAGGCGGCCGAGCTGGCCGGTGATGGCGCTGCCGCGCACCGCGGCGCAGTCCATCTCCGCGCCCGCGGACAGCTCCACGGCGAAGGTCTCCAGCTCCTCGGCCAGCTCCTGCGCCGTGCGCTCGCTCGTGCCCTTGGCCAGCAGTTGACAGGCGAGCGCGGCGCAGCCGGGTTTGTCCGGCGGATCGAGGAAGGCGCCGTTCAGCAGGCCGAGCCGCAGCGCCACGATCGGCACCTCGTGGTTCTCGACCACGACCACCTGCAGGCCGTTGTCCAGGATCGTGGCCACCGAGTCCAGGGGCACGCGCGCGGCCAAGAGCGGCGCCACCGGGACCGTCTCCGGGCAGCCTTCGGGACGCTCCGCCTCGGCCTTCGGCCCCTGGCGCGTGGCCATGGTCGAGGTGGTGGGCTTCTCCTTGGCGGGCTTGGCCTCCCCTTCCTCGTCCTTCGGCTTGGCCGTGAGGCCGGAGAAGAGCGACTTCACCATGCCGCCGAGCGTGGGCTTGATCGACAGCGTCATGCGCCGCTCGGGCACGAGGTAGGTCTCGGCCACGCGCCTGAGCTCGTCGATGGTGACCGCCTCGATGCGCTCGGCGCGCGCGTTCAGGTAGCCGGCGCCGCCGTGGAAGAGGCAGGCCGTGCCGATCTGGCTGGCCTTCGACTCCACGGTCAGCGACTCGTCGACCAGCGCGCGCCGGAAGTTCGCCTTGGCCTTGGACAGCTCCGCCTCGGTGACGGGTTCGCTGCGGATGCGCTCGATCTCCTGCTCGAGCAGCTTCAAGGCCTCCTGCGCGTTGCCAAAGGGCATGAGCACCGCGGCCGCGGCGGCGAAGCCGTCGTGCTCCAGGCCCATGGCCGCCGCCATGGCCATGGCCGCCTTCTCCTGCTCGTCCACTACCGTGCGGTAGATGCGGCTGCTGTCCCCGCCGCCGAGGATCGACATGAGCATCTCGAGGGGCAGCGCGTCGGGGTGGTCCTGCGGCACGGTGCGATAGGCGGCGGCGATGATCGGCACCGGCCCCTTCTCCTCCTCGATCTCGATGACGAGCGGCTCGCCGGGGAGCGGCTCGCGCGCCGCGACGCGCGGCGGATCGGCGCAGCGCGGGATCCAGCCGAAGGCGCGCTCGGCCTCGGCCTCGACCGCCTCATGCTCGACGTCGCCCACGACCACGAGCGTGGCGTTGTTCGGCACGTAGTAGGTCTCCCAGAAGCGCAGGAGCTCCTCGGAGGTCGCCGCACGAAGGTGATCCTGGTCGCCGACCACCGACCAGCGATAGGGATGCTCCTTGTAGACCTGGGGCAGGACCTTCTCGAGCACCGTGCCGTAGGGCTGGTTCTGCCCCAGGCGCCGCTCCTCCTCCACCACCGAGCGCTCGACCGCGAAGCCCTCCTCGTCCACCTTGAGCGCGGACATGCGCTCGGCCTCGAGCCAGAGCACCATGGCGAGCTGGTTTTTCGGCACGGTCTCGACGTACACCGTCTGGTCGAAGGAGGTGTAGGCGTTGCAGTCGCCGCCCGCGCCGCGGATGTACTCGAAGTGCTCCTCCGGCCCGACGCGGTCGGTCCCGCGGAACATCATGTGCTCGAACATGTGGGCGAAGCCGGTGCGATCCGGCTTCTCGTCCTTCGAGCCGACGTGGTACCAGACCTGCACGGCCACCACCGGACAGGAGTGGTCCTCGAGAGTGACGACGCGCAGGCCGTTGTCGAGCGTCTTCTCGTGGAGCTGGTACTGGTCGGCGCCCCGAGCGAGCGGCGCCAGGAGTGCCAGCAGAAGGGGGAGGAGGCGGGTTCTCATGGAGTTGCTCCGGGAAGCCAGATGGATCGGGACCCGATCGAGCCGCGAGCGGAAGCGTGTCAGGATAGCGCGCGGCGCCGGCCGGGGGAACGGCCAGGCGCGCCGCGCTCAGGGAACGATGCTCACCACCACCGCGTCCGAGGCGCAGTCGACCGGGTCAAGCGTCAGCGCCGAGAGCGACAGCGTTCCGCCCGCGAGCGGGGCGAGATCGCCCGGGGAGAAGGAAAGCGCCGCGGCCGCGGCGCCGTTCTGGTCGAGCAGGCCGCAGGTGTTCTGCAGCACGGCGCTGTTGCACAAGACGTACGACCAGCCGACGGCCGCGTCCAGCACGAGCGGCACGTACACGTTCCCCAGGTTGAAGCCCGGCGTCGTGCCGGAGATGGAGATGAGCACGAGGTACTGGCGGTCCGCGAGGCCCGGCCCGCCGGCAAGCGCCAGGGCGGCGTCGTCGCCGAGCGACGCGGAGAGCTGCAGGGCGCTGCTCGTGAGGAAGTCGCTGGGCGCGACCGCGACGCTGGTAAACGGGTAGAGCGTGACCGGCCCCTGGCCGTCGTCCACGACCACGCGCAGCAGGTCCCGGCCGAGCTTGGTGCGGCCCTGGAGATGCACGCCGTACGTGCCGTTGCCGTGGTCCACCGGCTGGCCGATCACCACCACGCCCGGGCCGCTCGCGCGCGTGACCGTGACCGTGGCCCCGCCCTGCGTGAGAGGAATCCCCTGCCAGTCGATCAGGCGGATGAGCATGTCGGCCGTGGCCGAGCCGCTGTCGTCCAGCACCGAGGAGCTGAGCGTGACCTGCGACTTCACGTGATCCGGACGGCCGCTCCAGGCGGCGCGCCAGGCCGCGAACAGCCCCTGGAGCTGGAACACCGGATCGGGCTTGCCCGTCTGGTTGCCGGCGACGTTCAGGTCCAGGTAGTACGAGCCGCTGGCGCAGCCGCCGGCGCTGCCGCAGGTGCCGTCGCTGTCGCCCATACGCGCAATGATCATGAACCCGACGTGCGCGGACTTGGTGAAGCCCGGCGGCGGGGAGCCGCAGCTCGTGGGCGCGGCCGGGCTGCACGAGCAGCGGCCGTCGCCGCCCATGCTCTGCGCCGCGAGCATGGCTGCCATGAGCTTCTCGGCCAGGTCGCCGTTCGTGTTGAGGAGCGCGTCGCGCGCCGCGGTCACGACCGGCGCGCCGGTCAGGATGTTGCCCTGGATGGCGTAGGTGAGCGTGCCTGCCGTGCCCGTCAGGCCGCCGGCCCAGGCCGAGGTCTGCGAGCCGGTGAACGAGGCCGCGCGCGCCTGCAGGTCGACGATGCCGATCTGGCGCTGCTGGAACTGGGTGTCGACGGCCTGGATGAGCGAGAGGATGACCGCCGGGTCGGTGCCGTTCCCGAGTTCCGTCCAGATGATCTGGCGGTTCGTCGCGCCGCTGTCGATCAGCGCCTGCGCCGCTCCCGCGCCCAGGCCCACGCGGATCACCGGCAGGTACTTCTCGAGATCGAGGTTGTTGACGCAGGTCGCCGACGCGACCGCCACCTCGCCCGTCTTCGTGTCCGTGACCACGATCGACCAGGTGGCGCGCGCCTGTCCGGCCAGGAGCGCGAGCACGACCAGGACCGCCAGCGCCTTCGGGCTTGAACCACGGGACATCATGACCGCACCTCCGCACGCGCCGTCGGACGCGGCGCCCTTCGAGTGTACCTCTTTGGGGCTGCCGGCTGCCGGCAGGCAGCTTTCAGCTCTCAGCGTTCACCTGTCAGCCCGCACTGCGGCCGCACCCGAGCTGGCGCGGTATCCCCGGCGCGGCCGCGGCAGCGTGCATCGGTTCGGCGTTCAGCCGCGAGCGGGCCCACTGGCGCCGCCCGCAGCCGGTGGCTGCGAGGCGGCTCCACGGCGGCTCGGGCGCGGTGGCAGGGCCGAGGCAGTCTGCGGCCGACCAAGCCCGAGGCCCCGACCAAGGCTGCGCGCCCGCTCGCCAACCGCAACGCGTCGTTGGGCGCCTGACCCACAGGCTCCTGCGCCCTTGTCCTTCGTATCGGCCGAATATACTCCTCGCATGACGCGCTCGATGTCCCGGCAGGATCACCGAAGGACTTCTACCGTCGCTGCTGATGGAACCCTGGTTCCGTGGCTCGCAGCAGACGGTCCGCTGGCGTTCCGTCCTGAGTCGCCTCCTGCGACCGACAAGTTCTTCCAGTACGGAAGGATCCTGCCGGAGATCCTTGCCGACCAAACCGACAGGAAGCGCCAGTACTGGTTCGGGGCGATGTACAAGGATGACGCGCGCGAGGTCCTTGCGTTCTGGGCGAGGTGCCGATCCGATCCGGCGGGAGCTGGCCGGCTGGCCGCGGCTGGCGTAGGGCTCGTCGCGCCGGAGATGGTCCATGCGCCGCTGGTCGTCTACGACACGCGCGACGCATGCGAGAAGCCGCGTTTCGTGTTCATGCAGCATGGCAGCTACCTGCTGGTCCCGGTGGAGGACCAGCCTCTCCTTGGCGATGGCCAGGTGCTGCTCTATCGCGGCATCATGGATGCCCAGCATTTCAAGATGCCCCGCTTCGAGAGAAGCAGCCCCGCGCGTCGCTCAGTCTGGCTCCGCTACCTTGGGCTGCAGGCCCATGTACTCTCGGACTCCGTCCTGTCCTTCAACACGATCCATGATCGGGCGGTGCGCACCGAGACGATGCACATTCGGGACCGAAGCTTCCTCTCCGATGAGCTGGCGGAGCGACGTGGGCTGATGATCAAGCGCGAGGGCTTGGCTCGCCAGCTCTGGGATGCGACGCGGCAGAGCTTTGCTCTCTGCCGCTGGGTGGCCCAGAGCAAGTTCGGCCCGAACTTCGTGGTGGCGCGGACGCCGCTGGACAACATCAGGATCACGACGTTCTTCGCGCAGGAGTACGAGGCTCGCAGCATCGACCCGGAACGCGTCGAGCTGCTCGAGGCACACGGCTGCGAGGTTGATGTCGGAGGTGCCAGGTAGCACCGGGGAGCCGCAGCACAGGTCCCGCTCAGGCGCCCGACGCTCGGCATCAGCGGCGGCGCGCCTTGCGAGCCGCCGGCTGCATGCCCTTGTTGGGCGGGAGCATCCGAGACGCGCGTGCCCTCACGTCAGCGATATCGAGGGTCTTACCCGCGACCACCCGTCGCCGAGACCGAGCGATCATCCTCTTGAATTCAGGGTGGGTACTCAGCGCCAGTGACTCGCGATCGACGTTCTTCAGAGGCACGAGGGCTGCGACCGGCGCCTGACCCTTCGTCACCACGAGGACCTCGTCATCCAGCTCCGCCGCGTATTGCGCGAGTGACCGTGATGCCTTGCTAAGACTAATCTTTCTCATAGGGCGATCTCCTTGCCTCCGATCCGGAGCGTTTGGCCCTCCTTCTTGCCGATCGCGAGAATGTCAACCTCGGGATCGTCAGCAGCTACTTCGTAGAATACCCGCAGCTTGCCTACGCGCAACTCCCAGGGGGCCACGGGATTAGGCCGCAGGGGTTTCCGGTTTCGCGTTTCGGAAAGGGGCTCATGGGAGAGCTGCACCTCAATCGCATCGAGGACGCGACGGCGTTCCGCCACATCGAGCCACCGAAGGTGCTCCACAACCGTGTCAGCGAAGCGAATCCGGTAAGTCATCGCGCTCTCGGTTCAGCGGCAATGCCGTCGTCTTTCGCTCGTTGCTCCAGCCTTTGTTCGCCGTCTCTGCCCGCCCAACGCCCAGCATCAGCCGCGGCGCCCAGCGCCGTCCGCCGCATGCTGTTGTTGGGCAGCCCTGTCAGCCAAACGCTGAAGGACCGGATCCGCGTAGCGGCGGCTCCGAAGGCATCTGAGCATCTCGTCGTAGCTCTTGCCCTCGAGTTCGGCGCTCAGCTTGTCCCTCGCCTGGCGCATGCTCTGAACACAATCGAAGGTCTTTGCGGATTTCTCACTCATCACCTGGTACCTCTCGAGGCGTTCGTATCTCAAGAAGCGGGTA
>DYIW01000255.1:4101-8935 GCA_020723465.1 Phycisphaera mikurensis | reverse complement strand
TTCTCCCTTTTTTTCCGAAAGTGCTGCAAGGGGCACGTGCTGGTTCCGGGGCTAGCCTCTCCGACCTTGTGAAGTGTCTGGTTATCGCAATTGGGGCACTTGTTCCCCTTTCCCTTGCCAACACCCTCCACCGCTTTTCTCCAGGACCACCCAACTGCCTTGCACGAACTGCAGGCGCTAAGGCTGCCCTTGTCATGAAACGTCAACCTCCCGCAATGGGGACACTCGGCTCCCTTTGCCATAATACCTCCTGTACGGCTCACACTCGGCTCAAGTAACGGCCCGCAGCGCCATTCGCTGCAAGTCGTTCTTACGCCCCGCCTGCATAGAGTTCCCTACAGTAGTGATAAGGATGCCGATTCTGGAATCGGCCCAGATTGTCGACGACTGTCACGATGCGGCACTGCGAGGTCCCACCGTTCTTCTCGCCGCGCAGCCCGCGACCCACCATCTGCATGTACCGCACGGGGCTGAAGACCTGCCGGGCGATCAAGACCACGTTGGTCTTCGGCGCGTCAAAGCCCGTGCTCAGCACGCTGTGGTTGCATAGCACTCGGACCTGCCCGCTCTGGAAGCGCTTGAGGAAGTAGCGGCGCGCCACCGTAGGCGTGTTGCCGCTGATCGCGGCGGCGGGGATGCCCGCGAGGTTCAGGCGCGCGGCCATCTCCTCTGCATGGGCAACGGAGTTGGTGAAGAAGAGGATCCTCCCCTCCGCGCTCGCGCGGATGCACTCGACCAGCCGTTGGTTGCGGCGGGAATCGCCGGCCAGGCGCTGATTGATCGCCTCCAGCAGATTCTCAAAATCGAGCCCTTCCCACGGCTCGGCAAGACGGCCCAGACGCTCCAGCTCAGCGTCAGTGAGACCCACGCCGGAGTCCAGCGGCTCGTAGTGCGGCTGCGCGAGCACGCCCTGCGCGCACAGGCGGGCGTACAGCCGCTCCTGGTCGGGTGGCAGCCATCGGTTGTCGAAGCGCCGGGCGAGTCGCTGACTTTCGTCGTCGTCCGTCCGGAACGGCGTGGCGCTCAGGCCGACGATGGACGGTTCGTCCTTCTCAGGCGCGCCGGGGCGCAGCGCTTCCGCATCTAGCCAGCGCAGCAGCGCGCTGTAGCTCGGCGTGATCGCGTGATGGCATTCGTCCACGACGACCATGCCGGGCTTGCGCAACCAGTCGAGCTCTAGTGCCCCGAGGCGGTTGCTGAGCGTCTGGATCGAGGCCACCACGACGACGGGCTTACCGGAGTCCTGGCCCGCCGGATTCGGGTTGCCGCCCCACAGGCGGACGATGCGCAGGTCTGTGCCCTTTGCGCCGAGGTTCACCCAGACTTGGCGGAAGGCCTGCACCGCCTGCTCGCACAGCTCATCGGTCTGGGCTATCCAGACGACGCTCCGGCCCACTCCTTCGGGCGCCAGCAGCAGCCGCACCGCGGCCTCGACAGTTACGCGAGTCTTGCCGGCCCCTGTGGGCAGGCTGACGACGGCGCGCCTACGGCCGCTGCCCTGCGCCAGCAGCGCGCGCAAGCCGGCAAACACCTCGTGCTGGAAGTCGTGCAGCGGCGGCAGGTCGATTGGCCCGCTGATGAACTCCTCGGGTTCACGTCGGCCCTCCGCGGACGAGGCGAACTCGGCCGGAAAGCCCAGCCTCGCGACGAAGGCGAGTGCTGTGGATGTGTTCCACCGCGCTGGCGGCTTGAGGCCCTCCTGCTCGAGCGTCGAGCGCAGCGCCGAAAGCGCGGCCGGACCGCGTTGGGCCAGCACCAGCTCCGCGAGTTGCAGCGGCGTGCACTGGCAGACGAAGTCCATCTCGCCGACGGTTTCGCCCAGTGCCTCACGCAACGGCTCGGGACGGGCGCCTACGGCGAGCAACAGTCGTTCCGCCGGAGTCTTCCCTTGCGCGACCCGGCTCCTGCGTTCGTCCACGCCCGCATCGCCGAGGCGCTGCAACGCTTCCTCAGGCGCCCCATCCAACCAGCCGGCGGCGGCGATCTCATGGAGCAGCCGGCGCAGGCGTTCCGCGCGGGACAGCGGCGCAAGTTGCGTCGTGTCAAGGTGCAGCGTGCCATTCCACATCAGGCACGAGGAAGGTTCGCCCCTATCACCGATCACGAGGCGTAACTGGGTGACGCGCTGGCAGCGCGCCGCGTGGCGAACTTCGTCGCGCAACACGTCCCCCAGTTCCGGTACGACGTCGCTGAGCCGCTCGGGCGCGCTCCCCGCGGCGTCCCACTGCGCCTTGATCAGGGCGGAGAGATCCTGAGCGCCTGCCTGCAGCCATCGCTGCATCGTGCACGCGTCAAGCGCGACAACCACGCGGCCGTGTGCGCGCGCGCGCTGCGCGAGATCCGCCGAGGTCGTCACGAAGGCCGCAGTGAGTGGAACCGGGCCGACGGACGACGGCAACTCGGACGGAATGACACCGTCGGCTGCCGCAAGGGACCAGAGGTCCGTCAGGTCATCGCGCGCAATCGCGTCTTCCGTCGCGAGCGCCGATATCACAGCGTCCCACAGCGCTCGCAGATCGCCTGGCGCGGCCGCGACCTCGGGGAAGGCCTTCTGCAACAGGCCCAGCCCGGGTTCGATCGCGGACCACTCAGGGAGTTTCCGCAGGACCGGCGCGTCGCGCCGAGCGAGAATGGCTGCAAGGCGTGCTGTGACTGAGAATCCGATCGCCAGTGCGCCATGGCTCAGAAGCACCCACGGCAGCGGGTGCGGTACATCCATCTTGGGGTAGACGGACATCGTGCTATGACCGAAGCGCACCCGTTGCTCGACTGGTTCCTGCGAAAGCCGCTGGAGAAGCCGCGACGTGAAGCGCGCATTTGCCAGTCCCGTCAGTTCCGCGAGCAACGAGAAACCGCTAGGCATCGACAGCGACACCGGCTCCAGGTAAGCCCATGAGGCTGCATTTGCGTGAGTCCTCTTGTAAAGGCCGCGGCACGCCTCAAGCCACGGACTTAGCACGTCGATCCCTCGGTATTTCCACGGGCTCGCGTCTCCCTCAGGTACTTCCATGACACCCAGCGCCACCAAAGCGGCCCGGTCCGTGCCGTGCGTCTGCTCATCGACGAGTACGCTCCGGTTCTGCGATGACTCGGTCTCCCCGACCAGAGCGCCCGGCAGCACTACGCAATCCGCCCTGGCCCATTGACCGTCGCGGCGGCGCACGCGGATCCGCGAGCCGTGCGTCCGGAGGAATTCACTTCGCACCGCTGCGTTCGCGTGACGCAGTCTCGACCAGAACACCATCCATCCCGACTCCCTGGCATCCGGCGGATACCTGGGCACCTCCAGTGCCTCGGCGAGGATCCTCTTCCACAGGCGATCGTCCAGCTCGCTGACATCCAGCACCCTCGTCAGGATGCGCCTTGCGACCGGGTCGGCCTGAATGGCAGCAGCTACGGTCGCGCGGCCGGGCACCGTCATTCCTTCCGCAGCAAGCACCACTCTCGGCGCTGTAACCAACTCGCCTGACGCGCTCGGGATGATCACAAGGTGTGGTCGCTGTTTGGCCCAGTCCGCGGGCTTGCATTCGCTCGCGTACTGCTCTGCCAGACCAAGCACATACACCGCCTGAACCGGATCGATGGACGCCACGAAGCCGAACCACAACTCGGTACTGCAGCGCCGAAGAGCGCCCGCGCCATCCGCCGCCTGCGCCGCTTCGATACGCTCGGCAAGCGAATCCAGGCGGCTGCCGCGCTGGCCCTTGAGGCATGACGGATGCACTAGATGACGCCGAGCCTCCTCACTCGCGAGCGACTGCCAGGCCGCGGCCAGTTCCGGGGAGTCCTTCGGGTGACGCCGGAGAGCCTCCGCCGGCCGCAGCACACCGGTGCCATCCGGAATCACAGCTGTCGACCTCAGTGCGCACCACACCGCCTCGACGAGGGGCGCGGCGCGCTCGTCCTTGCGGTCCACTTGCCGGGGAAAAGCGTCGAGAATGCGACCAGGGTCCCGGGCGCTCGTGAGGCTGGGCAACCATTCGGCGACCAGACGCGCTGCCTCAGCCATCAGTGCTCCATTCCACTCTCCCCCGATGATCGCATTTCGGTCGCTGTTCACCTTCCAGGGTGCATTCAAAATGCCCGGTAGGTAGGTCGGCGTCTGTGTGGGAAAGAACGCCCAGAAACGCCCTGCTTCCTCGCGGCGTCCTTCGAGAGGCATGGCCCATGCGACCGGCACGGACTCGCGCGCGTGGATGTGCGTAGCGTCCGCAAGTGCCCCGCCATCTGCGATCCGGACCTCCCGGCTGGCCAGGCGCCACCGCGACACGGCCTCGCCGTCATGCAGAAGATGATCGTCGCCCTCAAGCGCGAGACGTATCTCCCGCGCGCCCTCCTGCCCGTCCTCCAGCAGCAGCGTCGCGGCGAGTGGGAAGAACAGCAGGAACTCCGCGGGGAATGTGCGGATCTCCTGCCGTATGCGCTCCACCAGCTCTTCCGAGCCGACTTCGACTCGGACGATCGTCTCGGCCCACGATAACTCACCGCAGATCGGATCGGCATCGCGCTCCGAATCGGCGATAGGCCACGCGAGCCGCAGGCCGGGCACCCTCTCAGTCTTGAACCGCTGCCGCAGTTCGTCTCGGCACCGCTCGGGGTCGAAGCGGATGGCCCCCGACGCCCGCGTGAAAAGGTCGATCCGCCCGTTGAGCTTCAACAACGACTTGAATCCAAGCCCGAAGCGGCCAATCTGGTTTCCGCGCTTCGGTGACGAGTGGGACCGAAGCAGTGCGTCCAGCCCCTCCTCGCTCAACGCGGCCCCGCTGTTGGCGACGTAGAGCCGTCGGCCGCGCAGCAGCACGTGAATCCCGATGCCATCGGCTGCTTGGATCCC
>DYIW01000255.1:0-4091 GCA_020723465.1 Phycisphaera mikurensis | reverse complement strand
CATCGGGCGCCCCCCGTTCCGGCGGCGCCGCGCAGCTCGGCGGCGGCCTCCTGCACGGCGTCGAGGATCTGGCGATACCCGTACCCGCCGGCGAGCACAACCTGCTCGATGCCATAATGCTCGCCGACAAGACCGGGATCCGCCGTGTAAGATTGTAACCGCTGCTCGCTGACTCGGCCGAGGACCCTGTGCATCGCGGCCCCTGAGCGCTCAGTGCCTCCCAGAGCGTCTCTGAGCACACGTTTACTGCCCGTGCACATGACGCTCCCCATGAACCACACCCGAAAGCTGCCGGCAGACTGACACTGTTAACCACCGTGGTTCAGAATGGAAAGGCGTCATCTTCGGGTACCCCAGCAGAAGGTGATGGAGCTGGTGTGCCAACGCTGACTTGCCGAAGCTTGGCCGCTAGGTCCCCTGAGAGCTTCAACAGTCCCTCAGCGTTCGGAAGGTACTTCAGTACGCGGTGGTGCCGCATGTCGAAAGGTACGTCCTCCAGGCTCTGCGAGATGGGCACGACATGCTTGCCCAGCGTGTGTGCGATTCCTGTCTCGTACATGACGTTGGGGTTCTTCCCGGTGAAGTCGACGACCACGACTTGCGCCCGGAAGATGAGGCTGAAGATATCCTGGATAATCGTCGTGTCATCCCAGATATCGTCCGCGCGAAGGCAACGGAGGCCACATTCTGACGTCGCTCGTTTGATTGAATCGTACACTGCAGCGAATTCCATCGCAAACGACATCATCACCGCAACCAGGTCTCGCTCAACATAGCCGTCTGGAGTATTGAACACATAGGGAGAGAAGGTGATGCGTCGTTCTGATGGCTTTGCGGAGACAAAGGTCGATTCCGACGGGAAGTGGTTGTCCAAATACGCCTCAATTATCGGAAGAGTTCGCGGATCTCTCTCCACGATCCAGCGCAAGACCGTCAGCACGTTTCCGGCGTAGTCCTCGTCGCCCCAGGAGAGGCTACGAAGAAGGCGAGGATGACGCGTGATGAGCTCCGTTGCACCAGTCAGGAGCCCGATCTCCTCCCAGTTGTTGGCATCGAATCCGTCGACAATCCGTGCCCGAAGCTCAATTAGCCGATTGCCGAGAGCTGTGTCCACGCAGGTCCTTCCGTGTGCCTAATGTGTGGCATCGGGCGCGGCGGGCGCCGCAAGGCGCCGCGGATCGCCCTTGGCGGTCCGGGCCCGCCGTCGCCTGCCGGCCATAGTTAGACGTCCTCCTTCGAATCTGCAGAGCTCTTGTATCCCATGCCACAGTGACGACACTTGACCATCCGCCCGACAATGTCGTTCTGCCACTCGCCGCATGAAGGACACGTAACAGAGCCCCATGGTAAGCCGGTCAAACGAGTTCTCATGGCGTTGTCCGCATAGGTGTTTGCCGTCAGCAAACCGCCCACGCTCTCCACGATGTTATCAACGATCTCAACAATGCTGCTGACATGGTTCTCTTTCTCCGCCAGGCTGCGAAGCTCCGTTTGGATCTCATCTGCGCCGAATCGGAGGACGATCCAGCCCGCGGCCTGCAGGTTAACGTCTTTACGGCGATCGCGCGGATTGTGCCGCCGCCTGTGAGAGAGAATCCCATCGCACTCAAGCGCAATCTTGACTGGTTCCTTCTTCGTTCCTGAGTAGATGGCAAAATCTAACTCGTATTCACCATTAGGCCCGGAATAGTCATAGATGTTGGGAACCCGCACCCTCTCTCCTGTGACGAAGAAGTATGGTCGGCGCTCAGTGTAGAACTGGCTTAGTAATAGGTAGAATGCCTTCTCAAGGTGTGATTTCTTCGAGGAAGCCAGGAACCGGTCGATGGAGCGAAGGCCAATATCAGCGACGGTCGGATGAATCTGAGCTTCGAGTGCCTGGATCCGATCCCTGGCATCATGCAGCAGTTGCTCGAATCTTCGCTTCTCAAGATCGTCGCTTTTGCGCATGACTACTCTCATTACAGCGTCTAACTTGCATTCTTGGACAATGTGTCTTATCCCCCGGGGTCGTGTAGTGGCCCGCGTAGCGGTGGCCGGAGGCGAGAGCACCCCGTGAGGTAAGTCGCTGCCGGCGCGAGAGATAGGAGACGGTCGGAGGACCGTGGCGCAGGGCGTTAGGCGAACCTGCCTTCGGACCTGAAAGGTGGCGTGGGGCGGGAGGGAAGGCATTAGGGGCGTGGACCGATCGCGCATGGTCCAGCATCCGAAGGACGGTCGGGCGGACTCAGGACGGCGGCCGGCCGGCGGTCCGGCAGCAGGGCGCGGATGTCGATCCTGTCCGCTGGGAGATGTGTGGCGACGGGGTGCCACGTTCGCCCAGCTCTTGTCGGAAGACGCACCACCCCCACGCCCTTCCTCTCCCCTCGGAGCTGGTCGAAGCAGGGCTGGACGGAACGGTCTTCCTCGAGGCGCCGTCGTCGGCATCGTGATCCCTGACCTGAGGGGGAGCGTAGCGAGGGGGGCTGGCGTGCGCAAGTGACGGCCAGGCCCGCGGGTAGGAAGCCGGCGCAGCCGCCACTCCGCGCTCTGCTACACTCCCGCGATGATCGGCATCTCCGACCGCGACTTCGCCGCCATCCGCTTCGAGGCCTTTGGCAACGAGGTGCTCGCGCCCGCGGTTTACCCGCTGCGCGCGGCCTTGCAGGTCGAGGTCTTCCAGACGGCCGAGCGCATCCCGCTCGCCGAGGCGCGCCGCGCGCGCTTTTCGCCCGTGGCGCCGGGCTTTCGCTGGGGGCCGGCGTGGTCGACCGCGTGGTTCAGGGTGCGGGGCAAGGTCCCGCCCGAGATGGCGGGCTGGCCCGTGGCGCTCGCCTTCTCGAGCGGTACCGAGGCGCTGCTCTGGCAGGACGACGCGCCGCGCCAGGGCTTCGACGAGAACCGCGACACCTGCCTGCTCTTCCCCTGCGCGCAGGGCGGGGCCGAGGTCGACTGCCTGATCGAGGCGGCCTGCAACACGCCGCTCGGCGTGACCTTCTTCTGGTGGCACCACCCGGAGCTGGCGCGACGCTTCAGCGAGGAGCGGCCGGGCCGCCTCGAACGCTGCGAATTGGTCGCGGTCGATCCGCTCCTCTGGCGCTTCCGCGAGAAGTATGACCTGGCGCGCCGGCTCGCCCTGGCGCTGCCCGAGAACTCGGCGCGCGGCAACGAGCTGCTCCGCGGCCTGCGCGAGATCACCAACCTCGTGCCCGCGAACGACCCGCGCCGCGCGCGCGAGCGCGCCGAGCCCCTCCTCGACGCCCTTCTCCTGGGCCCGGGCGGCGCGCCCGCCACCACGTGCCTGGCCGTGGGGCACGCGCACATCGACACGGCCTGGCTCTGGCCCATCGCCGAGACGCGGCGCAAGATCCTCCGCTCCTGGGCCAACGTGCTCGAACTCATGGAGCGCTTCCCCGGCCTGCACTTCCTGGCCAGCCAGGCGCAGCACTACGCCTTCTGCGAAGAGGACGCGCCCGCCCTGTTCGAGCGCGTGCGCGAGCGCGTGGCCGAGGGGCGCTGGGAAGCGGGCGGCGCCATGTGGGTGGAAAGCGACGCCAACTGCCCCTCGGGCGAGGCGCTCGTGCGCCAGATCCTGCACGGCGCGGCCTTCTGGCGCGACCGGTTCGGCGCGCGCGGCCGCCAGCGCTTCCTCTTCCTGCCCGACACCTTCGGCTTCCCGGCCGCCCTGCCGCAGATCATGCAGCTCGCGGGCCTCGACACGTTCATCACCGACAAGATGGCCTGGTGCGAGCGGAACGACTTCCCGCACGCGACCTTCCGCTGGCGCGGCATCGACGGCAGCGAGGTGCTCGCGCACCTCACGCCCGGCATGAACTACAACTCCGCGCTGCAGCCGGAAGAGCTGCGGAAGGGCGAGGACCACCTCGTGCGCAAAGACGACTCCCCCATCGCCGCGAGCCCGCTCTTCCTCGCGCGCTGGCTGCAGCCCTTTGGCTTCGGCGACGGCGGCGGCGGGCCCACGGCCGAGAGCGCGCATCGCGCCGAGGTCGCGGCGGAGGTCGCCGGGCTGCCGCGCGTCGAGCAAGGGCGCGTGGACGAGTTCTGCGGGTCGCTGCACGCCGCGCGCGCCGCGGCGCGCGAGGCGAGCGGCC
>DYIW01000254.1 GCA_020723465.1 Phycisphaera mikurensis | reverse complement strand
GCTACTACTCGGGAATCGTCGCGTGGCGCGACGATTCCCCGAAGTAGTAGCTCAGGCGGATGGCGCCGGAGTGCGGAGCGGCCACGCCGCCCGCACCTTCGCCGCGCCGATCTGCCCGCATCGCTTCTGCCGCAAGCAGGCGCCCATCATCGTCGCGGACACCATGCACCGGAAGGCGCGCATCCGTCCCCGGAAGCGTGGAAACGGCCGCGATCGCTGCTCGCAGGGCCCTCCCCTCCGGCTCCCGGCCAGGCAGCCGCGACGCCCCGTCACCACTGGTAGCGGGCGACGGTCTCCTCGAGCGGCCGGAAGGAGTAGCCCAGCTCGCGCGCGGCCTTGCTCGAGTCCATCCACGCGAACCAGCCCCACAGGCGGAAGTACTCCGGCGTGTAGGGCGGCTGGGTGAGGTGCAGCAGGTCGAGGACGTCCATGCCGGCGGCAAGCCAGCGGTACACGAACCGAGGGATCTCGCGAAACCGGCGCGGCGTTCCCACGTGGCGGCAGACGGTCTCGTACAAGGCGCGCCAGGTGAGGTTGTGGCCGGCCAGGATGTAGCGCTCGCCGGCGCGGCCGCGGTCCAGCGCCAGGACGATCCCGCGCGCCACGTCCACCACGTCCACCAGGGACGAGCCGCCCTGCGGCGCCCACCGCGTCCTGCCGGCGGCGACCTTGCGCAGATGCCACGCTGGCGGCGAACCGTCGACGCGCGGGCCCATGAGCGCCCCCGGGTTCACCACGACCACCGGCATGCCGGCGTAGGCCGCGGCCAGGGCGCGGTCCTCGGCCTCGCGCTTGGAGAGCACGTAGCCCATGCCGAGATGGTGCCCCTCCCAGCGCGTGGTCTCGTCCAGCACGGTCCCGTCACGCGAGATCCCCACCGCCGCGATCGTCGACACGTGGATGATGCGGGCCAGTGAATTGGCGTGGGCCGCGCGCAAGAGCGCCGCGGTTCCCTCCACGTTGATGCGCCGCTGCTCGGCGTTCTGCCGTGACCAGAAGCCGGCGCGCACGGCGCAGTGGATCAGGCCCTCCATGCCCCGGCAGGCGCGCCGCAGGCTGATCGCGTCCAGCAGGTCCCCTTCGGCCTGCTCGACCGGGCGCGTTGCCAGGGCGCCGAGGGGCCGGCCGGGCCGCACCAGCGCGCGCACCTGGTCTCCTCGGGCGAGGAGCGCGTCCACGACGTGGCCGCCGAGGAAGCCGGTGCCGCCGGTGACGAGTACGCGCATGGCCGATCCCCCTTGCGTTCGGAGGCCGCAAGAAGGGCGCATGCTACCTCGCGCCCGCTCGCCGGTCGAGGGCTCGCCCTGGTACGATGTGCGGCGCCCCTTGATGGGACAGGAGGAGCGCTGCCATGCTGCGACGCATCAAGCGGATGGTGTGGGGGACGACGCCCGTGCAGCGGCTGGTGGAGCACGCGCGCGCAGTGCGCCTCCGGAAGACCCATCCCGAGGGGATCGTGCCGCCGGTGCCGGAGCGCGTCGTCGTCGAGCCGACGAATGCCTGCAACCTGGCCTGCGCCTACTGCGGCAACAAGGACATGGTGCGGCCTCACACCTACCTGAAGATGGACATGTTCGAGCGGCTGCTGGACGAGATGGTCGAGCTCGGCATCCCGCGCTGCACCCTCCATACCATCGGCGAGCCGCTGCTGCATCCGCGCATCGCCGACATGATCCGCATGGCGAAGGACCGCAACCGCGTCGTCACCATGAGCACGAACGGCACGCTGCTGCGCGAGGAGCTGGCGCGCGACCTCGTCCTCGCTGGCCCGGACATGCTGCACGTATCGGCCGACGCCGCCGACCAGGACGTCCTGGAGCGCACCCGTACCGGGTTGAAGCTGGACACTCTGCTCAAGGGCCTCTGCACGCTGCGGCGCCTGCGCGACCAGGAAGGGCCGGTGCGCGACAGCCCCTGGGGCAAGGTGCGCCTGCCGACGCTTGTCGTCACCTGCGTCATCACGCCCTTCTTCACCCGCGAGGTCGAGCGCCGCTTCTTCGCGACGTTTGCGCCGCTGGTCGACGACATCGTCTTCCACTTCGCCAACAACCACGGCGGCTACGTCACGATCGAGCCGGAGCTGCGCCGCGAGCTCTTGCCGAACAACCTGCGCCGCTGGTTCTACCGCAAGCTGCGCCGGCCCTGCTTCTACCCATGGGATACCCTCTACCTGCTGAGCGACGGCACGATCTCGGTGTGCCGCTTCGATTTCGACGCGCGCGTGCGGGTCGGCCGCTATCAGGAGACGTCGCTGCGCGAGGCCTGGCACTCGCCGGCCATGGCCAGCCTGCGGCGCGCGCACATGTTCCTCGACTTCGGGGACTGGACGGCGTGCCAGGACTGTTCCGGCATGCTCTATGAGAACCGGCATGAGCACTGGGCTCTGACCAGGAAGCTCCGGCGCCGCAACGGGATGGTGCCGGCGCGCGACTGCTGGCAGCCGATCAATCCCCTGGGCGTGGCGCCTGGATCGACGGCGATCGCCGCGCGGGTGAACCGCATCGAGCACCTGGAGTGACCGTGCGCGCGGCGCAGAAGAGGATCGTGCTCTACTACCCCCAGCAGTGGGCCAACGCCAGGGAGCCGCCCTTCTGCCGCTTCACCCAGGAGATGCCGCTCGCGCTCTTGGCCATTGCCGCCTGGCCCCTGCGCGACGGCTATGAAGTGGTGCTGATCGACGGCTCGCGCATGACGGCGCGGCAGGCGCACCAGCGCGTGGTCGACGCGTGCGCTGGGGCGCTTCTCTACGCGACCACCGGCATCCTCGGCCAGCAGATCACCGATGGCCTCCTGTGCACGCGCCAGGTGAAGGCCAGGCACCCGCGCCTGCCGGCCTTCATCGGCGGCTGGTTCGCCTCGGTCACGCCGGAGCTGCAGCTCGCCACCGGGCTCTACGACGCCGTCGCCCTGGGCCAGGGGGAGATCACCTTTCGCGAGATCGTGGCGGCAGTGGACGCGGGCGCGCCGCTGGATGGCGTGGCCGGCCTGGCGCTCTGCAAGAACGGCGAGGTGGTGCGCACGGCGCACCGTGCAGTCGTGGGCTGGGAGCAGTTGCTGAACTTGCCGTGGCAGCTCCTCGACGTCGAGGCGTACCGCGGGCCGCAGCTCCGCGAGCCGGACCGGGGCACCGTGGGCGAGCCCTATGGTCCCGGGCGGCCGCGCTTCGAGATCAGCTACTTCGCCAGCTACGGCTGCCCGCACCGCTGCACCTTCTGCTGCTCGCCGCAGGTGACCGGCCTGGCCTGGAAGGCGATGCCGCCGGAGCGCCTGCTCGACGACCTCGAGGAGCTGCAGCGGCGCTGGGGCTTCGACGGGGTGAACTTCGCCGACGCCAACTTCGCCCTGCACGAGGAACGCGCGCGCGCGATCGCCGAGGGCATGCTGGCGCGGGGGCTGCGCTTCTCGTATTTCGCCTATCTGCAGGTCGCGTCCATTGCGCGCTGCCAGCCGTCCACGCTCGACCGCCTGGCGGAGTCTGGGCTGTTCACGGCCGTGGTCGGCGCCGAGGCGGGATCGCAGGAGACGCTCGGCAGGATCCACAAGCCCACGCGCGGCGGCGAGAACCTGCGCGCGGCGCGCGAGCTGAGCCGGCGCGGCGTGGCGCCGCTCATGACCTACATGATCGGCTACCCGGGCGAGAGCGTCGAGTCGATGCGCGCCACGCTCGAGGAGGCGCGCCAGATCGCGCTCACCTGCCCGCGCGTCCGGCCCGAGGTGTGGCCGTTCCGCCCGCTGCCGGGATCAGAAGCCTACGAGCAGGCGATCCAGGAGGGATTCCAGCCGCCGCACACTCTCGAGGAGTGGGGGCGCGCCGAGGACTACTGGACGGACGAGGCGTGGCCCGGCCGCATCCCCTCGGAGGTGCAGCACGCGCGCCGCATGTTCATGTTCTATTCGTCCCTCGCTTCAGGACGCGTGCGGAGGAAGCTGGGCTTCTGGGAGCGCCGGGCGCGGCGGCGCTTGGAACGTAACGACTGGCGATTCGGCCTTCTCGAGGCGCGGCTATTCCACTGGCTGCAGCGGTTGGCCGGGCCAAGAGAGTGAGGGCCGCGGCTGTCTTGATTCCACGCGGCCCTTCTTGGTCGTTCTCCCGTCACTCGGCCACGAAACGCAGCTTCAGCAGCGAGGCGTACTCGCCGGGGGCGAAGGGTGGCGTCATCCCGGACTCCTTCACGTCCGCGTCCCGCTGTTTCTCGTGGCGGATGCAGACTTCGTCGGTGTCCGGATGAAGCTCGCCGCGCGGATCATGCGCCGGGAAGCTGTGCTGACCGAAGGAACCCGGCTGCTGGAACGTCAGCACGCGCGCGAGCCGGTTGTCGGTGGAACTCCAGTTCGCTTCCGCTGGATCGAAGACGCTGAGAGCGAAGAAGGCGTTCTCCCCGCCGCGGGTCGGTTCTCGAAGCCTCTGGAGTCCCAGAACGACCGTCTGCCGCACATGGGTGAATGGAGCGGCTCGAGTGTGCACCGTGGCGCCCTGGCTGGCCACGATCGCGTGCGCCCCGTACTCCTGCCGGAAGAGGACCTCCTCGTTCTGCAGCACCGGCCCCTCCCAGTTCTCCAGCACGATCTCGAGCCAGGGCTTCGGTCCGCAGTAATCGAGGGTCACGGACATGATCTCGCCGGCAACCCGGCCCGCCAGTCTCCCAGAGTCCGAGAGAGGCGTGCACGGATCGAGCCAGCTGATCCGGAACGAGCCGGCTTCCGGAGGCGCAGGGACCTCGCGCTCGCATCCGGCGCAGGAGAGGACCATCGCGACCAGCAGCGTCGGGTCTCGCGCGAGCGTCATCGGATCCTCCCGGGGCCGATTCTCCGAGGGCAAGAGACATCGTCATCTTACCGCCGGGCGGGACGTGTCAAGGGATGGTGACGCGGATGTCCTGTGCGTCGCCACGGCCTCCGGGCAGGCCGTCGGCGCCGTGGGTCAGGAGGGAGACTCCGCCGCCCGCGAGCGATTCGAACTGATACGGCCTGTCCCAGGGATCGACCAGGCAATCCTCGTCCTCGATATACGGCTCGTCGTGATTGATCGGGTCTCTCAGGCAGAGAGCTTCCAATGAGACGGGCAAGTTCCCGTGGATCTCCTGGAAGCTGAGGAGCGCGGCCTTCAGGCTCGCAAGCGTGCGAGCGGCAGCGTCGCTCTTGAGAGGGCAGGCGAGGGGACCGGAGAAGCTCTCAAGCACGACGCCGGAGACGGCCAGTATCGCCAGGCTCAGGATCGGTACACGAACCAACGACGAGCGAAAGACCTTGCTGTGCATGGGTAGAAGCCTCCCGAAGTTCCGTGAACGTCCGGCGGATTGGACGTCCTCGCGGGATCCGGCTTGCGCGGTTTGTCGTGCTGGATCGTGCCTCAGCCAGGGGGTCGACGGGCGCGGCGGAGTCCGTTTCTTCCGGCAAGCGCAGCCGGGCCGGCAGCGAAGAAGTCGGCGAGAGCGGCGTGCGCTTCCGCCCCCGGCCTGGTAGACTGCGGGGTTTCGCTGTCACGGAGAAACCAGGTCATGCAGAGCCGCGAGGCCAAGGCGGGCGCGAGCGTGGCGGAGCACATCCGCAACGTCGCCATCATCGCGCACGTCGATCACGGCAAGACCACGCTGGTCGACCGCCTGATGCGGCAGCTCGGCGCGGTGGACGTGCGCTCCACCGGCCCGGACCTGATCCTCGACTCGCACGACCTGGAGCGCGAGCGCGGCATCACCATCCTGGCCAAGAACACGGCCATCCGCTGGGGCGACCTCAAGATCAACATCATCGACACTCCGGGCCACGCCGATTTCGGCGGCGAGGTGGAGCGCGTGCTGCGCATGGCGGACTCGGCGCTGTTGCTGGTCGACGCCTTCGAGGGGCCCATGCCGCAGACGCGCTTCGTCCTGAGGAAGGCGTTCGAGCAGGGGCTCAGGCCCCTGGTCGTGATCAACAAGATCGACCGGCAGGATGCGCGGCCGCTTGAGGTGCTGAACGAGGTGTTCGACCTGTTCGTCGACCTCGGCGCCAGCGACGCGGCGCTCGACTTCCCGGTGGTCTTCGCCTCGTCGCGCGAGGGGTACGCGGTGCGCGGCCTGGGGGACGAGCGCACGAACCTGCTGCCGGTCCTGGAGATGATCCGCGACCACGTGCCGCCGCCGTCCTCGCCCGTGCTCCAGCCGCTGCAGTTCCAGGTGACCACCATCGACCACAACGACTACGTGGGCCGCATCGCCATCGGCCGGGTCTTCGCCGGCGTGCTGCGCGCGAAGCAGCGCGTGGCCGTGCTCCGGCGCGACGGCCGCATGGAGCAGGCCAGCATCAGCGGGCTCTTCCTGTTCGACGGCCTGAAGCGCAGCGAGGCGAACGAGGTGGCGGCGGGCGACATCTGCGCGCTGCAGGGCATTCCCGACATCGACATCGGCGACACCGTGGCCGACGTGGACGATCCGCGGCCGCTGCCGATCATCACCATCGACGAGCCGACCATCTCCATGGTCTTCCAGGTGAACGACTCGCCCTTCTCCGGGCGCTCCGGCCGCTACCTCACTTCGCGCCACCTGCGCGAGCGCCTGGCGCGCGAGTTGCGCTCGAACGTGGCGCTGCGCGTGGAGGACACGCCCGATCCGGACTGCTTCCGCGTGTCCGGCCGCGGCACGCTGCACCTCGGCATCCTCATCGAGGAGATGCGGCGCGAGGGCTACGAGTTCGCCGTGGGGAAGCCGCGGCCGATCTACCGCGAGCTGAATGGCAAGAAGACCGAGCCGGTCGAACTCCTGGTGGTCGACTGCCCGGCGTCCCTGTCGGGCAAGGTGATCGAGCAGCTCGGGCCGCGCCGCGGCGAGCTGGCCACCATGGAGGCGCGCGGCGGCATGGCGCACCTCGAGTTCCACGTGCCCTCCCGCGGGCTGATCGGCCTGCGCACGCAGCTCCTGAACCTCACCGGCGGCGAGGCGATCATCCATCACAACTTCTACCAGTACGAGTACTTCAAGGGCGCGATCCCGCAGCGCGTGAACGGCGCGCTCCTGGCGCTCGAGACCGGCGCGGCGACCTTCTACGCGCTCGAGGCGCTGCAGGACCGCGGCATCTTCTTCGTCGCGCCCACCGACCAGGTCTACGGCGGGCAGATCGTGGGCGAGCACTGCAAGCCCGGCGACATCGTGGTGCACGTGGGCCGCGAGAAGAAGCTGACCAACATGCGCTCCGCGGGCGCGGAGAAGAACGTGCGCATCGCGCCGCCGCGCACCTTCCAGCTCGAGGAAGCGCTCGAGTACGTCGACGACGACGAGCTGGTCGAGGTGACGCCCGCCGCCATCCGCATGCGCAAGCGCCTGCTCGAGGAGCACGCCCGCAAGCGCGCCCGGCGCGCCGCCGAGGGCGTGCCCGGGGACGCGCCGGCATGAGCGCGCGCAGGCGGTACGTGGTCGTGGGCGCCGGCCTGGCCGGGCTCACCGCGGCCGAGCGCCTGGCCGCCGCCGGACACGAGGTGACCCTCCTGGAACAGAGCCCGCACGCCGGCGGCCTGGCGCGCTCGTTCGCCGAGGACGGCTTCATCTTCGACGTCGGCCCGCACTACTTCTTCCTCAACGTGCGCCCGGACGTCAGCGACTACGTGCGGCGGCTGGTGAAGGGCCCGTACCGCGAGCTCGGCTTCCGCATCAGCGCGCACTTCGGCCGGCGCGAGATTGCCTGGCCGCCCAACTTCGCCTCGCTCTTCAAGCTGCCCCCGCGTGCCGTGCTGCACTACCTGAAGCGCATCCTGAAGAACCAGCACCCCAGCGCGCAGGACTTCCGCGGCTTCAGCTCCTTCCTCTACGGGCCGGGCATGTACGAGACCTTCTTCGGGCCGTACATCGAGAAGAAGCTGCCGATGATCGCGGGCGAGCGCCTGCATCGCGACTGGTGGATCCTGGCGCGGCGCACGGTCGACAACGAGCTGGACCTGGGACAGGACCGCTACTTCAAGCAGCTCGGCGGCCGCACGCGCCAGGTCGACCAGGGGCCGCCGCCTTTCAGGAAGAAGGTCCTGAAGGCGATCGACATGCTTCTGCGGACCTGGTCGAACATGACCTCACGCAGTCTGCCGCAGGTGCTCTACCCGGCCGGCGGCATCGGCATGATCGCGGAGGGGATCCGCGAGGAGTTCGAGCGCCGGGGCGGGACGCTCCTGCTCGGCGCGGGCGCCACCCGGCTGATCAGTGGGGACGACGGCGCGCTCGCGCGCGTGGAGTGGGACGGCGGCGCCGTCGAGCGGCCGGACCAGGTGATCTGGACCGGCTCCATCCACCAGCTCGCCGATCAGCTCGGGTTCGAGCGCGCCGCGCTGCAGTACCTGTCCATCGCCCTGGTCTATGTCACCGTGCGCCGGCCGATCCGCCAGGCCGAGTTCCTGTACACGTATTTCGCCGAGCCGGACCTGGTCTTCAACCGCCTGTACTTCCCGACGCGCGCCTGCGCGAGCCTGGCGCCGGAGGGCATGGACTCGGTCTGCGCCGAGGTGTCGCCGCAGGATGGCAGAGCGCCGCTCGACGCGGATGCCCTCGGCCGGCAGGTGGTGGACGGGCTGGTGCGGCTCGGCTACCTGCAGCGCGCGGACGTGCTGGACGTGCGCGTGCGGGAAGCGCCCGACTCCTACCCGGTGTATCCCCTCGACTACCTCGAGCGCCTTGGCGTCCTCTGGTCGCGCCTGAAGACCGTACCCAACCTCACCGCGCTCGGCCGCACCGGCCAGTTCTACTACAACAACATGGCGCTGACGATGTGCCTGGCGCTCGACCTGTCGCGCAGGCTGCTCGAGCGGCCTTGATCTACTACTCCTGAGAATCGTCGCGCCGCGCGACGATTCCCGGGAGTAGTCGATCCCGCGGCCACGGGCCGCGGCCGCGCGCTCTGGGCGCGCGGTGGATGCGCGAGGGCGAGGCATGGGTCCCGCGGGCGAAGCGTCACGCGACCATGCTGACGACACGCTTCAGCGACGCGTCGAGCAGGCGCTTCCAGTCGACCGTGAGCTGCCGGTCCGCCCAGCGCTGCG
>DYIW01000253.1 GCA_020723465.1 Phycisphaera mikurensis | reverse complement strand
ACTACTCCCGAGAATCGTCGCGCGGCGCAACGATTCTTGGGAGTAGTAGATCAGCGCACGCCCTCGATGACCAGGAACGGCAGGAGCGCCGCCGGCGCGCCGCCGGCGCGCGCTTCCGCCGCCAGCAGCTCGAGGCGCGCGCGCCGGAGCGCGCTCGCGGCGTCACGGCCCGCGAGCAGTTCCGCGTAGAAGGGAACGAAGAGGCGCGGCAGCAGCCGGTCCTCGACCCGGCCGGTGGAGACGAGCACGGCGCGCGCGCCCGCGCACAGGAAGCCCCAGCCCACCGAGATCACTCCCTCGGCTCCGGCCGCCTGGCCCGCGCCGCCCTCGCAGCCGGAGACCACGACCAGATCGAGCGGCAGGCGCAATTCCGCCATCTCCGCCACGGTCAGCCGCCCATCGTGGCCGCCCCCGGGCGCGAGCTGGACGCCCGAGTCGGCGCCCCGCAGGCGATCCGCCCAGGCATGCGCGGCGAGGTGGAGGACGTCGTACTCGCCGCCGTGCAGCTCGCGCAGCAGGGACTCGCTGGCCGCCGCCGCGGTCCGCACGGTCGCCCGCGCCGGCGGCTGGAAGAGCGCCGCGATGGCGCGGACCTCGGTCTCGACCGCGGGCAGCGCCGGCTGGTCGAGCGGCCCGGCGTAGGCCAGCGCCAGCAGCCGGCTCGGCGGGCGCGCCGCTGGCCGGGGGGCGCGCGCCGGCAGGAGCGATCCCAGGCAGGGCACGTGCGCCACGGTGTGGCGGCGGAACAGCCAGGGCAGGCCGGCGAAGCCCGGCTCGGCGCCGCTCTCGCCCAAGAGCAGCAGGTCGAGCGGGAAGTCGTTCAGCGGGCCGTCCGCCAGGCACACGAGCCGTTCCTTCCCTTCCAGCAGGTCCGCGATCGGCCCGAGAAGCTGCCCGGACAGGAGCTCGGCCTGGCGCCGGAACGCGTCGGGATCCTGCACCTCGAACAAGGCGTGGCGCATGAAGTCGAGCGACGCCTCGACGCGCTCCGCTGGCGGCAGATCGAACAGGCGGATCGCCTCCGCGCTGGCGGCGATGCCCACGCGCGCGGACAGGTCGTAGGCCAGGATGGCGACGTGCGGCGCCAGCACGCGCTCGCGGATGGCCGCGAAGGCGCCGCGCTCCAGGCCGATCCCTTCGGCTCCGGGCACGAGCCCGGCGTGCGCCGCCTCGAGCAGCGAGCGGGCGCGGCCGCAGTCGAGGATCGCCAGGGCACGCTCGGCCAGGCGCGGATCGCCGGAAGCGCGCCAGGCCGCGGCCGCGACCGCCAGGGCCTGGGAAGCGAGCGTGCCGGCCTGCCGCGTGAACTCCAGGCGCTCCGGCACGCGCACGTCCAGCAGGCCGCGACGCAAGTCGTCGCGCCGTCTGAGCGCATCCTCCACGCTGGCCAGCGCCGCCGCGTGCTCCCCCAGGGCGCTCTGGCAGCGAGCCAGATCGATGAGCCCGCGCGAGATGGGGCCGGCGTGGCCGAGGCGCTCTGCCAGCCGCACCACCTCGCGCGCCGCCGCCAGGGAGCCCTGGAGGCCCTGGCGCCGCCGCCGGTCGTCGAACAGCTCGAGCGCCAGCGCGTACTGCTCGCGCGGCCCGACGCGCGGCAGAAGCGCCTCGATGGCGCCGCGCAGCTCGTCTGGCAGCGGGCTGGCCGCGCAGGCCGCATGCAGGCCCGCCAGCAGTTCGAGCCGTTCCGCCTGCAGCGCCAGGTCGCCGCCGAGCTCCACGCCCAGCGCCCCCTCCGCCAGCGCGAGGGCGGCGCGCGCCTCGTCCCACCTGCCCAGGGCCGCGAGCAAGGACGCCAGGCGCGTCGCGGTCTGGGCCGAGCGCCAGGAGAGGCCGGCGCGGCGCGCCAGGGCGAGCGAGCGGCGCATGGCGGCGATGGCGCCCTCCTCGTCCCCGAGCTGCAGCAGGATGTTGCCGCGGCTGCGCGCGAGACGCGCCACGCGGTCCTGGTCGCCGGCCAGCTCCGCGGCAGCTTCGCCCTCGGCGAAAAGCGCGAGCGCCCGCCCGAGATGGCCGAGCGTCGCGGAGATCCAGCCGCCCTCGTCGCAGGCGAAGGCGCGCGTCGCCCCGTCCGGAAGGCGCCGCGCCAGGTCCAGCGCCTCGAGCATGGTCTCCCACGCCAGCGGCACCTCGCCGAGCGCGTGGTACGCCTGCGCCAGACGGGCGAGGACCTCGGCGCGCGCCGCGTCGAAGCAGGCGCCCTCGAAGTCGCCGCGCAGGCGCTCGGCCACGTCGCGCAGCTCGGCGGCGCGGTTCAGCTCCGCCAGGGCCGAGAGCGCCGCGCGCTCGCACTGGCTGGCCCGGGCCGCCAGACCCACCGCCCGGTATTCAGCCGCCGCGGCCCGGTCGCGCAGGAGGGAGGCGCAGAAGTCGCCACCGTCCCGGGCGCAGCGCGCGCGCCCGGCCAGCTCGCCGGCCAGCGCCGCCCTGCTCGCGCCGCAGGGACTCCACAGCAAGCCAGCCAGGCCCTCGAGGCGCGCGCAGAGCGGCGCGGCGCCGGCCGCCCAGCAGGCCACGTCCAGCCAGAAGCGCTCCGCACAGCCGCGGGCGAGGCGCCGCTCGAGCACGCGCTCGGCGGCGAGCAGGAAGAGATCCGGATGGGCGGCCGCGGCCGGCCGCAGGAAGGCGGCATCCCCGCGCTCCAGGGCCTCCTCGATCAGGACCTGCTCGCACGACTCGATCCCGTCCGCGCCGTGCGGCAGCGCGAGGAGACACACGCTCGCCAGCGAGAGGAGCGGAGCTGCCACGAGCCCATGCTAGCAGCCCGCGTGGATTTTCCGGTTCATCGCGGCGCGGAGCACTCCTCCTTGCACAGAGAAGCCCGGTTCACCATTCGTCCGGTGCAGCACGCAGCCCAGTCCGATCGGAGGCCATGCATGCGTCCATTCAAGCGCCCGGGGCCGCTCTCCTGCCTCTTCCTGCTCGTTCTCTCCAGCTCCCTGTCCGCGGCCGCATCGAGCCTGCAGCTCTACGGCTCCGCCACCGCCGGCAGCGGCGGCCTGGCGCCGCGCGTCTGGGCGCAGGACACCGCCTGGCCGGGCAATCCAGCCTTTGGCGTGACCATCGATTCCGCCGTGGGCGGTGGAGCGGCCTTCCTGCTGATCGGAGCGCAGCCGCTCGACGCGTACGGCTCCGGGTTCACCTGGAACGTCCTGCCGTTCTTCATCTCGCCGCCGCTGCCCCTTTCGGGAGCGCCCGGTGCGCCCGGGGCGGGCGGCCTGGCCATAACTCTGCCCATTCCCGCCATGCCCCAGCTCCTCGGTTTCAGCGCCTACTTCCAGTGGGTGGTGACCGATCCTGGCGCCGCCTCCGGCTACGCCGCCAGCGAGGGGCTCGAGGTCATCATCACGGATCCGCCGCTGGTCATCGCCGTGGGCTCGGACCCCACCATGAGCGAGGTGTTCGCGATCAATCCCCTGAGCGGGACCATCAGCAACTGGTCACTGTGGCCCAGCAACGTGGACGTGGCGCTCAGTCCGGACGGATCGCTGGCGGTCATGAGCACCGCGATCCCGCGCACCTTCGTGGTGGCCGACGCCGCGTCCGGCGCGTCCCTCGGCTCGGTGACCGTGGCCGGGGTCCCCAACTGCGCAGTCTTCACGCCCGACGGCACGCGCTGCTACGGTCTGGTCGGCTCGGACGCGGCCAACAACTTCCAGGAGATCATCGAGATCGACCTCGACCCGCTGTCGCCGACTTTCGCCCAGAAGCTCGCCAACGTCACCGGCTTCCCCGCGGCCCTCAAGCAGTGGGAAGGCGGCGGCATCTCCGCCGACGGCCGCATCCTCACCGCCGCCAACCTCGGACTCGGCAACCCGGCGGCGATCGTGATCATCGACATCGATCCGCTGAGCCCGGCGAAGAACACGGTGATCGGCTACGTGCCGGTCACGGACGGCGGGTACCCCACGGACGTCGAGCCGAACCGCGACGGCTCGCTCGCCTTCGCCAGCGTGGCGTATCTCGCCGACCACGGCGACATGAAGGTGATCGACGTCGCCGCCGGCACCATCGTGGCCCACGTCCCCGTGGGCCTGTTCCCCACGGACATCGACCTGGACGGCCGCGGCGACTACGCGTTCCTCGCCTGTCCCAACTCGAACGAAGTGACGCGCGTGGGCGTCAATCCGTACCGCCCCGGCTACCTGACGCCCACGGCGGCACCGGGCTTCTACAGCCCGTTCGCGGTCGGGCTGTCTCCCGAGGGAGACAAGGTCTACGTCTGCCAGATGATGTCGAGCACGATCAAGGAGATGAACGCGCAGACGCTCAGCGTAACGAACTCCTGGAATCTGCCGGCCAGCCCGTCCGAGGGAGTGGCGGCGCGCTGACGCAGGCGGTCAGCGCCCCTTCTTCTCGCGCCGTTCCAGCGCCTCGCGCAGCAGCGCCCCCAGGTTGGTGCCGCTGGTCGGCCCCGAGCCCGCGTCCAGGTAGCGGCCCACGTCCGCGCCGCCGGCGTCGTCATCGGCGCCGAGCAGCCCGCCATGCTCGCCCAGGCGCGAGAGGGAGATGCGGCGGTTCTCGACGTCGATCGCCTGCACGCGCACCGTCACCTCCTCGCCGACCTTGACGGCGTCCTCGACGCGGTTCACGCGCTCCGGCGCGAGCTGGGAGCGGTGCAGCAAGCCCTCGAGCGAACCCTCCAGCTCGACGAAGGCGCCGAAGTCGGCGAGGCGCACCACGCGCCCGCGCAGCACCTGGCCGGCGCGCAGGCGCTCGCGCGCCGTGTCCCAGGGATCGGCCGCGAGCTGCTTGAGCCCCAAGCCGATGCGCTTGCCGCCTTCCTTCAGCTCGAGCACCTGGACCTCGATCTCCTGGCCCACCTGCAGCACGCTGGCCGGATCGGCCACCCGCTTGTGCGAGATGTTGGACACGTGCAGCAGACCGGTCACCCCGCCGCCAATGTCGACGAAGGCGCCAAAGGGCTCGATCTTCTCCACGCGGCCGCGCACCACCTGCCCGGCGGCGAGCGTCAGGAGCGTGCGCTCGCGCTGCTCGCGCCGCTCCCGCTGCAGCACGGCCTTGCGCGAGAGCACCACGCGCCGCCGCCGCCGCGAGACCTCCATCACCTCGCAGATCATGGTCTGGCCGAGGAAGGGCGCGAAGCCCTCCACGCGGTTGAGCGCGATCTCGGAGGCCGGCATGAAAGCCGACACCGGCCCGACCTTCAGCTCCAGGCCGCCGGAGTTCTCGCCGATCACGGTGGCCTTGACGCTCTTGCCCTTGGCCAGCTCCTTCCAGGTGGCGAGGACGCGCGCCTCCTTGCGGCTCAGGGTCCAGAGACCGTCCTGGATGCTCACCAGCGTGAACTCGTAGCGCTCTCCCGGCGCCGGCGGCTGATCGAACTCGTCGCTCGAGATCACGCCCTGGCTGCGCGGGCCCAGCTCGACGAAGACCTCCTTGCCCTGGACGGACAGGATCGTGCCGCTGTGCAGGTGAGGGTCGCCGGAGCCGCCCTGCGGCTCCTCCTCGCTCTGGGCCTGTTCCTCGCTCGGATCGGCCGGAGCCGCATCCATCGCTTCGAGGGCCCGTTCCATCTCGGCTCTTATCGCCTGCTCGTCGATCGGTTCTTCGGGATGCTCTGTGCTGTTCATGGTCGGCTGAAGGCCTGCTGCGGATGTCGGGATGGGGAGGAAGATCGCTGGGTGGAGAACCCCTCAGGATAACCCAGGCGGCCGGGGGCGCACCAGCCGAATCCGCCGCGACTGGCAGTCCGGATATCTCACCACCGGTGCGCGAGTATCGACGCAAGGTGTGAGATCGAGAGAGGATGGAGACGCGCGGACGGGATACGGCCGGTGGACAGACTGTCCTGGCCGAGTTCTCGTCGCCGAGATCGAGGCGCGAGGAGGAAGTCAACTCGGCGGAGTTCCTGACGACGAGCAACGAGGAGATCGGCGACGAGGGCCGGCCAGGCGCGGAGTGGTGGTGAGGTATTCGGACTAGGTCAGCCGCACGCGCACCTCGCCCTCGCGCGCCAGCACGCGGCCGACGAGCGCGGCGCAGGGCGTCTGGCGCCGGCCCAGCTCGGCCAGCAGCTCGCCGGCGCGCTCCGCGGCCACGCAGATCAGCAGTCCCCCCGACGTCTCGGCGTCGAAAACGAGCTGCTGCAAGGCAAACGGCACGGCGGCCCCCACCTCCGCGTGCCCTCCCAGGAAGAGGCGCGTCTTGCTGGACGCGCCGGAGATGAACTTCTGCTCGGCCAGCTCCAGGGCCCGCTCGAAGAACGGCAGGTCCGCGGCCCGGAACTCGAGGGTCACGCCGCTCGCCTCCGCGATGCCGCGAGCATGCCCCATGAGCCCGAAGCCGGTGACATCGGTCATGGTGCGCACGCCGGCCAGGATCGCCGCCTCCGAGGCGCCGCGGTTCAGCGTCGCCATCACCGTGCAGGCCCGCTCCACCAGGCCCGGGTCCAGCGGCTCGCCCTTCTTCAGCGCGGTGGAGAAGGCGCCCATGCCCAGGGGCTTGGTCAGGACGAGCAGGTCGCCGGGACGCGCCCGGGCGTTGCTGATGATGCGATCGGGATGCACGATGCCGGTGACCGACAGGCCGTACTTGATCTCCTCGTCCCGCACCGAGTGCCCGCCGGCCAGCGCCGCCCCGGCCTCGATGATCTTCTCCGCTCCGCCGCGCAGGATCTGGCCGAGCAGCGACATGGGCAGCTTCGGCGGGAAGCCGACGATGTTCATCGCCGTGAGTACGCGGCCGCCCATGGCGTACACGTCGGAGAGCGCGTTGGCGGCGGCAATGCGCCCGAACCAGACGGGGTCGTCCACCACCGGCGGGAAGAAGTCGAGCGTCTGCACCAGTCCGGTGTTCTCGTCGAGACGGAAGACGCCCGCGTCATCGAGCGTCTCCGGCCCGATGATCAGCGCTGCATGAGACATGTCCGGGAGGTACTGCAGGACCTCGACGAGGTCCGCGGGCGAGAGCTTGGCCGCTCAGCCCGCGCACGACGAGTAGCTCGTCAGGCGCACGATGTCCTTCCGGGCGTCGAAGTCACGCAATGACGTCATCGCTGCTCATTCCTTGACAGACAACGCGGCGACCGCGGCGTCGAACAGGAGATCGAGTTCGTCGGCGAACACCGCCCGCAGATCGAGCAGGAGCACGTTCTCGTCCACGCGCGCGAACACGCGCGGCGAGCCGCGCCGCAGGCGTTCGGCCAGCTCGAGCGGGCCGCGGCCGGCGCGCCGCACGGCCACGGCCACGCTCGGTATCTCGCGCGCCGGGGCGGAGCCGCTGCCGAGGAACCCTACCGTGTCGCGCACTTCCGCCTCCACCGCGGGAACGCGGCTGAGGCCGGCGGCGAGGCGGCTCGCCCAGGCGCTGAGCTCGTCCTGCCCGCGAGCGAGCGCCTGGTAGAGAGGAAGGTCGGGCAGTCCCTCGGGCGCCCGGCGGTAGGCGAGCAGCGTGGCCTCGAGCGCCGCCAGACAGAGCTTGTCGGGCCTGAGCGCGCGGAACAGCGGTTGAGCGCGCATCCTCTCCACGAGCTCTGCCCGTCCGACCACGAGCCCGGCTTGCGGGCCGCACAGGAGCTTGTCGCCGCTGAAAGTGACCACGTCGAAGCCGGCCCGCACGGCGTCCACCACGGCGGGCTCGCCCTGCAGCGGAACCACGTCCACCGGCCGGAGCAGGCCGGAGCCCAGGTCGTACATCAGGGGCAGCCGGCGCTCCCCGGCCAGCGCGGCCAGCTCCTCGCCGGCCGCGGCGTGCGTGAACCCGATCAGGCGGAAGTTGGAGGTGTGCACGCGCAGGATGAGGCCCGTATCCGGGCCGATCGCCCGAGCGTAGTCCTGCACGTAGGTGCGATTGGTGGTGCCGACTTCCTTCAGCCGGCAGCCGCAGGCCTGCATGACATCCGGCATGCGGAAGCCGCCGCCGATCTCGACCATCTCGCCGCGCGCGACCAGCACCTCGCGGCCGGCGGCCAGCGTGGTCAGAGCGAGCAGCACGGCCGCGGCGTTGTTGTTCACCACGGTCGCGGCCTCGGCGCCGGTCAGGTCGCGGAGCAGCTCGGCCACGCGCACCTCGCGCTGGTCCCGCTCGCCCGACTCGGGATCGACCTCCAGGACGGAGTAGCGCGCCGCGGCGGCGGCCGCGTCGATGGCTCCGTCCGCGAGCGGAGCGCGGCCGAGCCCGGTGTGCAGCAGAATGCCGGTCGCGTTGATGACCGGTACGTGGCGGCGGTCGAGCAGCGCGGCGAGCGCCGCCAGCACCTGATCGAGGTAGCCGCGGCCGGAAAAGAACGTCTCGACCTCGCCGAGCGGAGCGCCAGCGAGGAGCGCGTTGCGGAAACGCGTCACCGTCGACCTGACCGCCTCGGCGACGAGAAGCCGCGGGAAGTTCGCCAGCTCCTCGGCCGATTCGATCTGGCCGAGCAGCACGTCGATCTTCGGGATCGTGCGCAGGACGGTCGCGAGATCATCCATGAGAGACACCGCGCACTCGCGCACCTGCCGTACCGCGCTCACGCCGCCGCGAGTCGGAAGTCCAAAGTCAGAAGCCGGAAGTCGGGACCAGAAACTGCTCTGCTTCCGTCCTCCGGCACGCGGCGTTTCCACCGCCTCCGTCGTTCAAGCTGCCCGAGATCCTCGAGGCGCGCGAGGATGCTCGCGATCAACATCATATCGCAGGAGCGCCGCAACCAAACTCGGCCGCTTGCAACCATCCGAGGCACGCGGATTGCCGGCTGCGTGGTCAAGGCTGGCGCCGCCGCGAGCCGGAAGTCCGAAGAGAGTCGGAAGGCTGGAGTCGGTGGCCAGCAGGGACCTCTGGCCTGCTGCCGCCATTCTCTTTGGCGCGGGGCAGAGAGGCCGCCGTGGACATCAGCGCTGGATGGGATCTTCGCGCCACGCGAGGATCCTGGCGGCTCGTGGCACAACGGACGACGTACGGGATCCGGGACAACCCGGAAGAACCGCCGGCGGCGGCCGCACGGCGCGCGGCGCCTGGCCGATCGCCGGATGCCCCTGAGCTACTACTTCGGAGAATCGTCGCGCCGCGCGACGATTTCCCGAAGTAGTA
>DYIW01000252.1 GCA_020723465.1 Phycisphaera mikurensis | reverse complement strand
TGCACCGCGCGCGCGGCGCGCCGCCTCGAGCTCGAGGTCGCACTGCAGGCAGCGGCGCGCCTCGCCCTCGGCCGCCTCGGCGCCGAGGCAGAGGGAAACCTCGGCGAAGCCCGGCCGCCGCGCGGCGAGCGGCAGGACCGGGAGTACGGCGCGCTTCAGGTCGGCGAAGCCGCGCGCGCGCGCGCCGTCGTAGCGGTCTCCAGCGCTCAGCTCGGGAACCCGTCCGAGCGCTCCATCGCCGCCCAGGTAGCGGTCGATGGCCGCGGCCGCCTTCTTGCCCTGGGCGATGGCGTCAATGAGCGCGCCCGGGCCTGTGGCGATCTCGCCGCCCGCGAACAGCCCGGGAACGTTGGTCTCACAGGTCTCCGGGTCGGCGGCGATGAGGCCGCCGGCGACGCCAAGGCCCGCGCCGCCCGCGGCGAACGACAGGTCGGCCGCCTGGCCGATGGCGAGGATGACCTCGCCGGCCGGGACAGCTTCCTTCTCGTCGCCGAAGCGCGGCGCGAAGCGGCCGCTTTCATCGAACACCGAGACGCAGCGCTTGAGCTCGACGCCGCTCGCGCGCCCCTCGGCGCCGAGCACGCGCGCCGGGCCCCAGGAGGTCATGAGAAGCACGCCTTCCTCCAGGGCCTGCTCGACCTCCCACGGATGCGCGGGCATCTCCTCGCGCTTCTCCAGGCAGGCCATGAGGACCTCGCGCGCGCCGAGCCGGAGCGCGGTCAGGGCCGCGTCCACGGCCACGTCCCCGCCGCCGATGACGAGCACGCGCTCGGCCACGGAGGCCTTCTCGCCGGCGGCCGCGGCGCGCAGGAAGTCGAGCCCCCAGGAGACGCCCGCGAGCTCCGCGCCCTCGAGCTCGATCCTGCGGCTCTGCTGCAGCCCGAGCGCCAGGAAGATCGCCTCGTACCCGTCCCTCTTCAACCGCTCCAGGTCGAAGTCGCGGCCGAGGCGCGCGCCGGTCCGCAGCTCGACGCCTGTGTCCAGGACGCGCGCGATCTCCCGGTTCAACACGTCCTCGGGCAAGCGGTAGCGCGGGATGCCGTGGCGCATCATGCCGCCCGCTTGCGGCGCGGCCTCGAAGACCGTGACGGCGTGGCCCTTCTTCCTCAGATAGTAGGCGGCCGTGAGCCCGGCCGGACCGGCGCCAATGACCGCCACCCTCTTGCCGCTCGGGGCCGCGGGCGCGGCCAGCGGCTCGGCCGGGGCCTCCGCCGCCCGGTCCGCGGCGTAGCGCTTCAAGGCGCAGATGGCGACGGGCTCGTTCACCTCGCCGCGGCGGCAGGCCTTCTCGCACGGATGGGTGCACACGCGGCCAAGGACGCCGGGAAAGGGCACGCTCTCGAGGATGAGCGCATGCGCGCCGCGCGCGTCGCCCCCCGCGATGAGCCGCAGGTAGCCAGGCACGTCGATGCCGCCCGGGCAGGCGTGCACGCAGGGCGGCGGGCCCTCTGGCACGCTCTCCGCCGGCGCGAGCGTGCGCAGCGCGCGCACCAGGTCGACGATGCGCACGCCATTCGGGCAGGCGGTCTCGCAGCGCGCGCAGGCGGCGCACTGCCAGGGCTGGGGCGAGGCGGCCGCCTCCGCGACGAGCCCCAGCTCCACGTGCCGCAGCAGGCGCCGCACGTTGAAGCCGTCGCGGCCAGTCAGCGGGCAGGCGGAGCTGCAGCAGCCGCACTGCTCGCAGCGGCGCAATGTCTCGGCGTCCTCGAGGACGCGCGCGGCGGCCAGCTCAGCGTCCATCCGCGCCCACCTCGCGCGCCAGCCCGAGCCGCTCCACCATGTCGTGCATGGCCCGCGCGAACTTCGGCCCGTCGGCCGCCGAGCACCAGATGTTCCACAACTTCTCCGGGTCGTAGCCCTTCTTGGCGAGCTGCTTCTTCGCGCGCTGCATGCGCTTCTCGCAGGCGTAGTTGCCCGTGATGTAGTGGCAGGGCGGGAACTCGCAGCCCGCCACGAGCACTCCGCCCGCGCCCAGCTCGTAGGCGCGCTCGATCAGCTTGATGGGCACGCGCGCCGAGCACATCACGCGGATGAGGCGCGCGTGCGGCGGATACTGCAGGCGGCTCACGCCCGCCATGTCCACCCCGCCGAGCGCGCACCAGTGGCAGACGAAGCCGAGGATCTTGTGCGCCGCGTCCTCCTCGAGCGCGGCCTCCACCTGGGCCAGGAGCTGCGCGTCCGTGTAGTGCACGATGTTGATGCTGCTCGTCGGGCAGTCCGCCGCGCACAGGCCGCAGCCTTTGCACAAGGCCTGCAGCACCGACGGCGTCTTGTCCTCATCGAGGCGGATCGCCCCGTAGGGGCACTTGCGCGCGCACTGGCCGCAGTGCTCGCACTCGCTCAGGTCGATGCCCGCGACGATGCCCGCGGCCTCGACGAAGCCGCGCTGCATGGGGATGGAGACGCGCATGGCCGCGCCGATTCCCTCCTCGCAGCTCTCCTTCAGGGTCTTGGGCCCGCGCGCGCAGCCGCACAGAGAGGTGCCGTCCGAGGGGAAGTCGAGCGGGCCGAGCTTGACGTGCGCCTCCTGGAAGAAGCCGTCGGCACTGGCCGACACCTTCAGCAGCCCCTTGATCTCCTGCACCGTCTCGTCGCCGCGAAACGGCGGCGTCAGCACCAGCAGGTCGGCGGGCAGCAGGAGCTCGCGGCCGAGCAGCAGGTCATGCACCCGCACCACGAGGCGGCCCGCGCGTTCCTCGAGCGCGGGGTAGCGCTCGTCCGGGAAGCGCAGGAAGCGCACGCCCGCCTGCTTCGCCGCTTCCACCTCGCTGTGCTCGCCCTTCAGCATGCTCAGGTCGCGGTAGAGCACGTGCACGCGCTCGGCCGCGCCCTGCTCGCGCAGGGCGCGCGCGTTCTTGACCGCGACCTGGCAGCCGATGGCACAGCAGCCGCGCTGCTCGTTCTTCGAGTCCACGCACAGGATCATGACCGCGTCGCCCGAGCGCGGCACGGCGCCGTTCCGCAGCCGCTCTTCCAGCTCGAGCTGGGTCAGGACGCGCGCGTCCGCGCCGTAGCCGTAGCGCCCGGCGGGCAAGAGCTCCTGCATGCCCGTGGCGACGATGATGGTGGACGCGGCAAAGGTCTCGCGCGCGCCCTCCGGATCGCCCGCCGGCCTGAGCGTGACCTGGTAGTTCCCGATGTAGCCCGCAAGCGCGTCGATCACCGCGCCGGTGCGCAGCGTGATGCGCGGGTGCGAGGTCACGCGCTCCGCGAGCTGGGCCGCGATCTCGCCCGCGGGGAGCGAGCGCCCGTCGTGCGCCACCGCCGCCACGCGGTTCAAGAGGCCGCCGAGGCGCGGCTCCCTCTCGACCAGCAGCGCGTGAAAGCCCTGGTCTGCCACGTGCAGGGCGGCGGTCATGCCGGCCGCGCCGCCGCCGATCACCAGGCAGTCCTGCTGCACCGCCAGGCGGATCTCCGCTCCTTCCTCGAGCAGGGCCGCCTTGGCCACGCCCATCTTCACCAGGTCGCGCGCCTTCTGGGTCGCGGCCGCCGGCAGGTCGCGATGCACCCAGGAGACCTGCTCGCGGATGCTCACGAACTCGAGCAGGTAGGGGTTGAGCCCGGCCTCGCGCACCGAGGCCTTGAACAGCGGCTCGTGCGTGCGCGGCGTGCACGAGGCGATGACCACGCGGTTCAGGGCGTGCGCGCGGATCGCCTCTTTCAGGCGCGCCAGGTAGTCGACCGAGCAGGACCAGCGCCCCTCGTCGGCGAAGGCGACGCCTGGCAGGCCGCGGGCGTACTCGACCACGGCCGGCACGTCCACGACCGACGCGATGTTGGAGCCGCAGTCGCAGACGAACACGCCGATGCGCGCGTCCGGGCTCATGGCGCGCTCTCCACCCGCCCCGCTCGGCCCGAAAGGATGGCCTTGAGCGCGGCCGCGGTCGCCTGGACCACCGACTCGGAGATGTCGATCGGCCCGGTGGCCCCGCCGCACAGGAAGATGCCCGGCACCTTGGTCTCGAGCGGCGCGAGCAGCGGGTCCTTCTCCTTGAAGAAGCCGTGCTCGTCGAGGTCGATGCCCAGCACGCGCGCCAGTTTCTCGTTGCGGTCGCTGGGCTGGAGGCCGGTGGAGAGGACCAGCAGCTCGACCTCCTCGACCAGGAGCCGCCCGCTGTCGATGTCCTCGCAGCGGATGATGAGGTTCCGCGTGGCGGGATTTTCGACCACGTCGTAGGGGCGGGCGCGCACGTAGCGCGTGCCGAGCTGGCGCGCCTTCTGCTGGAAGTCCCAGAAGCCCTTGCCGTAGGCCTTCAGTTCATTGTGGAACACGATGGTCTGCACGGCGGCGTCGTGCTCCTTGGTGATGATCGCCTGCTTGGCCGCCACCATGCAGCACACCTTCGAGCAGTAGGGCACGCCGCCGGCGAGGCCGCGGCCCGCGCACTGGATCCAGGCGATGCGATGCGCGTGCGCGTCGTCCGAGGGGCGGACGATGCGGCCCGCGGTCGGCCCGCCGGCGTTCATCAGCCGCTCGAACTGCGTGTAGGTGACGACGTTCTGATGCACGCCGTAGCCGTACAGCCCGGCCGGCGGGCGCGCGTCGCGGATGCCCGTGGCGACCACGATGCCGCGCACCGCCACGCCGCGGCTCGCGGGCCCCTGCCACAGACGGATCGCGTCCTTCCCTTCCTTGCGGCAGGCCTGCACGCAGAGCGCGATCGGGCACTCGCGGCACTGGCTGCAGTCCACGGCGCAGCCGCCGACGCAGGCGCCCTGCGCGCGCATTTGGCCCGAACGGCAGGCGGGGTCGATCGCCATCACGTTGGGCACGGCCTGCGGGAACGGTATGGAGATGAGCTTGCGCGTGCCGCCGACCTTGCCGTCCAGCTCGTCCGGCACGGACACCGGGCAGGCGGCGACGCAGGCGCCGCAGGCGGTGCACGCCTCCTCGTCGACGTAGCGCGGCTGGGTGGCGAGCTTGACGTCGAACCCGCCCGCGACCGCCTTCACCTTCTTGACGCTGGTGTTGGTCAGCACCTCGATGTTCGGGTGGTTGTCCACCTCGTACATCTGCGGCGCCTCGATGCAGATGGAGCAGTCGTTGGTGGGAAAAGTCTTGTCGAGCCGCGCCATCATGCCGCCGATGCTGGGCGTGTCGTCGACCAGGAAAACCTTGAGGCCGTAGCGGGCGGCGTTGAGGGCGCAGTTGATGCCGGCGACTCCCGCGCCGACGACCAGAATGGCGTCGCTCACAGGCACGTCTCGGAGAGCGGCGGCGGGAGGCCGATTCTCATGGTCTGGAACATACTGCACGCCCGGAAACCCCGCAAGGGAGGCAACCCGGGCCGCGGAAGCGCGCTATCCAGCACTGCATGGAAACTCCCGCCGGCGTTGCGCGCGCCTACCACGAACGCACCAAACACCGCCCCGAGCAGTACGCGCGCTCCCTCGGCTACCTCGACTGGGACACCCAACCCGATCCCTTCCGCGCCTTCGCCGGCGCCCCGTTCCTGGCCCTGCCCGAGGTCGAGCCCGGCGACCAGCCCGCGCTCGACGCGCTCGGCGCGGCGGGCGGGCCGGCCGCCGCCCCGCTCGACGCGCACTCGCTCGGGCAGCTCTTCTACGACTCGTTCGCCATCTCGGCGTGGAAGGAGCTGCAGGGGAGCCGTTGGGCGCTGCGCTGCAACCCATCGAGCGGCAACCTCCATCCGACCGAGGCCTACCTGCTCTGCGGCGCGGCGCCCGGCCTGGCCGAGGAGGCGGCCCTTTACCATTACTCTGCGCGGCGCCACGGGCTCGAGCTGCACCGCACGTTCCACGCCGCGGCCTGGGCGCGCTTCCTCGCCGGCCTGCCCGCGGGCTCCTTCCTCGTGGCCCTCACCTCGATCCACTGGCGCGAGGCGTGGAAGTACGGCGAGCGCGCCTATCGCTACTGCCAGCTCGACGCAGGGCACGCCATCGCCGCGCTCGCCTTCGCCGCGGCCGCGCTCGGCTGGAGCGCGCGCCTCGTCTTCGCCCTCACGGAAGAGGAGGCGTCCGAGCTGCTGCGCGTGAGCGAGCAGAGCGGCGTCGAGGCCGAGCGCTTCGACTGCCTCCTGGCGGTGGTCCCGGCGGCCGGAAGCAACGCCGCCGCGGACGCGTGGCGGCCCGCGCCGGGCTGGCGCGAGGGGCTGGTCAAGAAGGACCTTCCAGGCGCGCCGAACCGCCTGAGCGCCGGCCACCATCCCTGGCCGATCATCGACGAGGTGGCGGAGGCGTGCCGCGCGACGCCGCTCGGGAGCGGCGCGGCGCCGTGGGTCCCGCCCGTGGACAGCGCGCCCAGGCCGACCGGCAATGGCGCGGCCGCGCGCCGCGTCTTCCGGCAGCGCCGCAGCGCCGTGCAGATGGACGGACAGAGCACCCTGTCCAGCGCGGGCTTCGCCCGGGTCCTTCAGCGCCTGCTGCCCGCCGCCGGAGCGGTCCCCTGCGGCGCGCTCCCCTGGCGGCCCGCCGTGCACCCGCTGCTCTTCGTGCACCGCGTGCTCGGCCTGGAGCCAGGCCTCTACCTCTTTGTGCGCGAGGCGGGCGCGGAGGCGCCGCTCCGCGCCGCCCTGTCCCGCGACTTTCTATGGGAGCGAGTCGCCGGCGCGCCGCGCGCCCTGCTCCGCCTGGCCCGAGGCGACCTGCGGGACGCGGCGCGTTCTCTCTCCTGCCACCAGGACATCGCCGCGGACGGCGCCTTTGCCGTGGCCATGCTCGCCGAGTTCGAGCCGCGCATCCGTGACGCGGGCGCGGGCTTCTATCGCGGCCTGCACTGGGAGGCGGGGCTGCTCGGCCAGGCGCTCTACCTCGAGGCCGAGGCGGCCGGAATGCGCGGCACGGGCATCGGCTGCTTCTTCGACGACGCGCTGCACCAGCTCGCCGGCATCCGCGACCGCGGCTTCCAGACCCTCTACCACTTCACGGTCGGCGGCCCGCTCGAGGACCTGCGCCTGCGTACGCTCCCGGCGTACGCGCGCGAGGCCGCGAGCTGACCGGCCAGCACCCCCTCCAGGGTCAGGTACGCCTCGAGGCAGCGCGCGGTCTCGGAGCGCAGGGTGGCGAGATCCTCCGCGGAGAGCGCCGCGCACAACTCCGCGCACAGGTAATTCAGGCAGAAGATCGGCTTCTGCGGGAGCGCGCAGCCGCGCACGCCGAGGAAAGAGCACTCGCTGTCCTCTCGCCGCTGCGCGCCGATGTCCGCTCCGAGCAACCCGTTCGCGACGAGCAGCAGCGTGTCCGCCTCGTCTTCCATTTCGCGCGCGCAGCAGCCGCCTTTCGGCCCCGCCCCGCAGCGCCGGCAGAGATCGGGCAGGCCGAGCGCTTGCATGCGCGCCTCAAGGCCGAGGCCCAGCCGCTCCACCCGCGCCAGCCCGCGCCGTACGTCTTCCCGAGCGCGGAGCCCCTCTCCCCGTTCGCGCAGAAGGGCATGCGCCCGCGCGCGCTTCTCCTCGCAGGACGCGGTCATCGAGTCGAGCGGCCACATCGCGGCCGCACGATACAGGAGCGGCGGCCCGCGGGCCGGTCCGCGGCGCCCTTCTTCCGCATTCGCGCGTCACCGGCGCCGCGCTGAGCGGTTCCTTCTCGCTGGGCACGAAACCGGAGGTTCCTCCATGCTGATCGAAGCGCTGGTCCTGGCTGCCTTGGTCGCCGGTGACGACGCCGGCTTGGCGGAGCGCGCCCGCAAGGGACCCGCCCAGGTGACGCACCGCGACTTCGCGGTCCGGGACGAGTCGCGCGAGAAGGAGCTGCTGCTCCGCGCCACCTGGCCCGAGGGCCAGGAGAAGTGCCCGGTGATCGTCTTCTCCCACGGCATGTTTGGCTCGAGGAAGGGGTACGCGCCGCTCGTCGAGCACTGGGCGAGCCACGGCTACGTGGTGCTGCAGCCCACGCACCTCGACTCGCTCGAGCTGGAGAGCCCGGCCGAACGCGCGCGCGGCGGCCCGATCGGCCGGCGCGTCCGGGACCCGGCCGAGGCCTCGAGCTGGCGCGACCGGGTCGAGGACGTGGCCTTCGTCCTCGACCTGCTGGAGACCCTGCCGGATCTGGTCGAGGAGCTGGCCGGACGCATCGACCGCGAGCGCGCCGGCGTGGGCGGCCACTCCTTCGGCGCGCACACCACCCAACTCACGGCCGGCGCCAGCCTCAAGGTCCCGCTCCTCCGCAAGCGCCTGGATCTCTCCGACCCGCGGCCGCTCGCCTTCCTCGTGCTCAGCCCGCAGGGGCCGGGCAACGGACTCGACGAGGAATCCTTCGCCGGGCTCACGCGGCCCACCTTGTTCGTGACCGGCTCACGCGATGCGTCCCCGCGCGACGGGCGGCTGCCCGCGTGGCGGCGCCAGGCCTTCGAGCTGTCGCCCCCGGGCGAGCGCTGCCTCCTGTGGCTCGAGGGAGCGGACCACGGACTTGGCGGCATCACCGGAGCGGAGCGCCTCCTCGGCTACCGGGGCGACGCCGAGCTGCTCCCCTGCGTCAAGGCCGTGACCACGGCGTGGTGGGACGCCTTTTTGAAGGGCGACGCCGCGGTGCGCGCGCTGCTCGGCCAGGACGCCCTCACCGCCCTCGCCGGGGAACGCGCGACCTTCGAACGGCGAACGGAGCCCGAGGCCGCCGAGGAGTTCTGAGCGGATTCGTGTAGACTGGGGAGGCGGGCACCCGACCAGAAGAGGAGTCTGTCATGTTCCCATCATGTCGCCCCTTGGGGAGTCTCATCCTCGCCCTCCTGCCCTGGACATGCCTCGCGGGAGCCGCCGCGGCGGAAGTCACGATGCGCCTGAGCGGCGTGCCCGAACTGCTGGTGCTGCCGCTCCCGGAGGGCCGGAACCAGATGTTGACCGCCTTTCTGGAAGGGGGGGCGGTGCGCGACGTCTGGCTGGCTCCGAGCGAGCAGTCGTCCATTCGGGTCATGCTGGCGCACGTGAAGGACGGCGAGTACCAGATCAACCTGGGGCAGGACGAGGTCTTCGGCGCCCTCAGGAGCTCCGAGGAGGGCGGCCAGTTCCAGATCTTCGCCGAGACGGAGGACGGCCAGCGGATCGCGTCCGTTCCGATCTGCTACGCGCTCCGCCACGGCTACTGCCGCGCCCTGCCGGTGCTCCGGGTGGTGCGCGTGGACCAGCCCC
>DYIW01000251.1 GCA_020723465.1 Phycisphaera mikurensis | reverse complement strand
GAACCTGCAGGCGCGCGTGCCGCGCGTCCGCGCGCAACGCGCGCAGCAGCTCCTCGCCGTCCATGCCGGGCATCAGGTAGTCGAGCAGCAGGGCGTCGAACGAGCGGCCCGCGTCCGCCGCCTCGCCGAGGAACCGCAGCCCGGCCGGGCCGTCCGCCGCCTCCTCCACGGTGCAGCCCTGCGCGGCGAGGCTCTCCGCCAGGATGCGGCGGTTCGTGGCGTTGTCGTCGACCACGAGCACGCGCGTGCCCCGCAGCGGGCGCTCGCCGTGCGCGGGCGCCGGGGCGAGCGGCGCGGAAGCCGGCAAGGCGAAGGGCAGCGTGAACCAGAAGGTGCTGCCGCTGCCCGGCACGCTGTCCACGCCCAACTGTCCGTGCATCAGCGCAACCAGGCCGCGGGAGATGCTGAGCCCGAGGCCGGTGCCGCCGTAGCGGCGCGTGGTCGAGCCGTCGGCCTGGGTGAACTTCTCGAAGATCGCCTGCTGCCGATCCTCCGGGATGCCGATGCCGGTATCCGCCACGGAGAAGCGCAGCACGACGCCGCTGTCGGAGAGGCTGGCGCGGCGCACAGCGAGGTCGACGTTGCCGCGCTCGGTGAACTTGACGGCGTTGCCCGCCAGGTTGACCAGGATCTGGCGCACGCGCTCCGGGTCGCCGATGAGCCGCTCCTCGATGGGGGGCTCGACCAAGCAGGTCAGCTCCAGCCCCTTCTCCTGGGCGCGCGGCGCCAGGAGCTCGGCCACGCTCTCGACCAGCGACCGCAGGTCGAACTCGGTCTCCTCGATGTCCAACTTGCCGGATTCGATCTTGGAGAAGTCGAGGATGTCGTTGATCAGGCTGAGGAGCGAGTCGCCAGCCGTGCGCACGGTCTCCACGCAGTCGCGCTGCTCCGCGTCGAGGGAAGTGCCGAGCAGCAGGCCGGTCATGCCGATCACCGCGTTCATGGGCGTGCGGATCTCGTGGCTCATGTTGGCGAGGAAGGCGGCCTTCGCCCGGGCGGCGCTCTCCGCCGCTTCCTTGGCCTGCACCAGTTCGGCCTCGGCGCGCTTGCGCAGCGTGATGTCACGCACGATGCCGATGGCGTGCCACGCGCCGCGCAGCCTCACCGCGGCCAGCGAGATCTCGGCCGGGAACTCGTGGCCGTCTCGGTGCAGCCCGCGCAGCTCGAGCGTCTTTCCAACCGCCGCGCCCCTTCCCGTCCCGCGGAACGCCTGAAACCCGCGCAGGTGGGCCTCGTGGAAGGCCGTGGGGGCGAGGAGCTGATGCAGCACGCGGCCCTTGGCTTCGTCCGCCGACCAGCCGAAGGCCGCCTCGGCGGCGCGGTTCCAGAAGCTGATGCGGCCCTCTGGATCCATCATGATGATCGCTTCCTGGGCCGAGTCCGCCATGGTGCGCAGGGTCTCCTCGCGTTCGCGGAGCTCCTGTTCCGCGAGCACGCGGGCGGTCACGTCGCGCGAGGATTCGCCGATCTTCCGGATCGCTCCATCCGCGTCGCAGATCGGAGCGGCCGTGCCCCCTGCCGCGGCCAGCCCGGCGGCACTGGCCGGGCGCGGGCGGCATTTGAGGTGCGCCAGGCGCAGGGCGAAGAGCAAGGTCAGCGCAGCCGCGAGAGCCAGGGCCAGGACGCCGATGCCCGCCGTGTCGCCGGGTACGAACGCGGCGGCGAGCATGCTGGCGGGAACGGGACTCATGTATCGAGCTTTCGGCCGGCCGCGGCGCGAGAGGAGAGGCATAAGGGCGTCGCGAAGCAATCCATGAGGCACGGCTGTTGCGGCAGAGGAACCTCGCGCAGCAGGCTCGTTGCAGTGACGGAACATCACCCGGCAGATTCAGCATTGCAAATTGGCCGGGTCTCCCCGCGCTGCTGGCTGCGAACATCCGACTCGCGGCGGCGAGCGGAGCGACCGGCGCCATGCCTGGTGCTGGCGCAGGCCGAGGCGTCGTCGAGCGGGGCGCGGCCGAGGTCACGGTCCATCCCAGCGCGGGTCAGACGTTGGACGTCACGACGTCGTTGTGGAGAAAGGCGTTGCCCTGCGCCGTAATCGAGTCGTACAGGTCGACGCCGCCTTCCTGGGTGCGAGCGTAGTTCCATACGAACCAGTTCGAATCCCCCTTGACGTAGATGCCGAACATCCCGCACTTGCGCAGCTCGTTGCCGGAGACCTGGGAGTAGCTAGCCTGGTCCATCCTGATGCCGTGCTCGGCGTCGTGAATGACGTTGTCCGCAACCTTCGAGAAACTCACGTTCGCCGTCAGGGCCGCATAGACCACCTCCTTGATCGTGTTGTCGGCCACGACGTGAGCGAACCCGTTCACGGTCAGTCCCGTGGTCCCGCCGACGATCCAGGACGCGGATGCCGTAGGGACCCTTCGTCGCGCGACAGGACTTCACGGTGACGTTGTCGCTGCTGTCGACCTTCATGAAGCCACCCGAAAGCCGGATGTTCTGGATCGTCACGCCGGTGCACAAGTTGACGGTGAGGCCGGTTCCGGAGGGCGGCTTGATCACGACCTTGCCCTTCCCCTTGATGGTCAGGCACGGCTTCAACTGGATCGAGACGTCTTCGACGTGCGTGCCGGCGGAGACGAGGATCGGGCGGCGACGGCAAGCTGCTGCGCTGAAGGCACTTGCTGAGTCGGTGTAGATGCCGATTCCCCTCGTCGTGCTGCAGGTGCAGGATGCGGAGATCGCCGGGCGCGCTCGCCCCCTGCGGCGGACGAGCCATTGCGGCCACGCGCGCTCGCCAGGCACAATCGATGCGATGACGGACGCCGGTCGAGCGAGATCTGCGCGCGCGTTTCTGGCCGTGTCCTTGCTGGTCGCGGGGATCGTGCTCGTCAAGCACTATCGCCTGCTTTCGGCGGACGCCACCTTCTACGGCCACGACTGGGCCGACATCCACCAGGTGGACGCGGTCCACGCCGCGCGCTCCCTGGCGGAAGGAGACCTGCTGCCCTTCTGGACGCCATACATCCAGGGCGGCACGGCGCTCTATGCGGTGCCGACCAAGCCGTTCTCCTACCCGCCCTTCCTGCTGGCGGTCTGGCTGTGCGGCCCGGTCCTTGGCATGAACCTGCTCGCGCTCCTGCACTGCGCGCTCGCCGCCGCGGGCCTGCTCCTCGCCCTGCGGCGCGCGGGCGCGGGCGCGCTCGGCGCGGGCGCGGCCGCGTTGCTGTTCGTGCTCGGCGACTACCCCGGGTCGCTCTTCCTCGCAGCGCCCTTCTGGGGCTGCGCCATCGCCTGGTGGCCCTGGGCGCTCCTCTGCGTCCTGAACGTGCTCGAGGAACGGCGGCCGTTCGTCGCCGGCGCGCTTCTCGGCGTGGTCCTCTCCTTGCAGCTCCACTGCGGCGGCGTGTTCCCGCTCTACTGGCTGGCCTGCTTCCTTTTGCCCTTCGCCCTGCCCTTCCTCGCGCGGCCGTGGACCGGCCGCGGCGCGGCGCGGCTCTCCGCGGCCGCGGGCCTGGCGCTGGTCGTGTTCCTCGGACTCTCGGCCGTGAAGCTCCTGCCGGCGCTTCACTGGCTCGGCACCTGTGGCCGCGCCGCCGGCCTGAGCGACGAGGAGATCTTCTTCACCTACGACCAGATGAAGCCCTACGACCAGGGACATCCCGTGCTGACGATCCTGCGCGTGATGCTCGTCGCGGGCGACCGGGTCGGGGTGATCGGCCTGGGCGTCCTGCTGGCCGCCGGGCTGGTCCTGCGCCTGCGGAATCGCGTCGGGCTCGGCGCCCTGCTCGGCCTGTTCGTCTGCCTGGTCATCGCCAGCGGTGCCGTGCATGGCTTGCTACGCGAGGTGCTGCCCGGCTACGACCGCATGCGTATGCCCTACCGCTTCTTCTTCCCGGCCAGCCTGGGCGCGATCCTGCTGGCCGGCCTTGGCGCGGACGCCCTGCGCCGGCTGGTGGCGCGCGCGGCGGGAGCGCGGCTGGCCGCGGCCTTCTCGCTGCTGCTGCTCGCGGCCCTGCTCTACGACGCCAGGGTCCTGCCGCTGCTGCGATTCAGTCCGCGCGTGGTCCACTCCGCGAGCGAGCGGGCGCGCATGGCCGCGCCGGTGTTCGAGGCCATGCGCGACGAGCGCCTCTCGCGCTTCCAGCACCCCGTGGCCCAGGACCAGGCGCTGTGGACGCCGCTCGGCCTGCACTCGACGACCGGGCTCTTGGGCGGCGAAGGCAGCGAGAACCAGCAGTACGCGGCCTGGCTGCCCTTCCGCGAGGAGCCGTTGCTGCTGGAGCGGACCTGTCGTGGCGTGCTCGACGTGCTCAACACGCGCTACATCGCCTCCAGGCAGGAGCTGGACTTTCCCTGGCTCGACCTGGCCTACGACTCGCAAGGCGGCGCGGGCGAACGCACCACGGATGCGTTCGTGGCGCGCGTGGCGGCGGACGGCACGCGCCTGGAGTACGCCGGCTACATCGGCGGCGCCGGCAACGACTCCGGCTGCGGCGTGGGCGTCGACGACCAGGGGCGCGCCTGGGTCGCGGGCCGGGCCGCGTCCGGCGGCGACGAGGATGCCTTCGCCGCGCGCGTGTCGGGGGACGGTGCGCGCCTGGAGGAGTACGCGCGCTTCGGCGGCGCGGGCGCCGAATGGGGCCTGGACGTGGGCCTCGACGACCGCGGCCGCGCCGTGATCGCCGGCCGGACCGCCTCCCGCGAGGTCGCGCTCCGCGTCGCGGCAGGCGGGGCTCCACCCGGCCCGAGCCGCGACTGGAACGTGTTCGCCGCCCGTCTCGACGCATCCGGCGGCGGCGTGACCCTGGAGCGCCTCGGCGCCGGCGAGCCGCTGATCCTCGAGGGGCAGGGCCTCTTCGGCCCGGACGTGGCGTACGTGGCGCAGGGCGAGGGCGCGGTCGTCACCTTCCAGACGGGCGCAGTCACGTACCTGGTGTCGCGCGGCGGGCCGCAGGAGGGCGCGCGCGGCGCGGATGCGGGCCGCTGGAGCCTGCGCCTGGACTTCCTGGGCACGGAGCGCGCCGTGGCGCCCGAGGGCCGTGCGTTGCTGGCGGCGCGCGGCCACGTCTTCAAGGGCGCGCCCGAGCGGTGGCGCACGGGCATCCCCGCCTGCGGCGAGGTCTGCTACGCCGGCCTCTGGCCGGGCATCGACCTCGTGTTCGCCGCGCGGGACGGGCGCCTCGGCGCGACGTTCGTCGTGAGCCAGGGGGCCGACCCGTCGCGCATCCGCCTGGAGTTCCAGGGCGCCGCCGGACACGCCCTGGCCGACGACGGCGCGCTCGTGCTCTGGACTCCGGCGGGCTCGCTCAGGACGCGCTCGCCCACGCTGCGGAACGACGACGGAGCGGAAGCGGTCGCGGCGCGCTTCTGGGCCGATCCGCCGCACGGCGCGGGCTCCTTCCGCTGCGGCTTCGCGCTCGGCCTGAAGAAGGCGCCGAGCACGCTTTTCATCGATTCCGGCATCGAGGTCACGCAGGACTTTCCCGGCGGCGCGGCGGACGACTACGGCAAGGCCGTGGCCGTGAGTCCCTCCGGCTCCGTGTTCGTCGCCGGCACGACGTTCTCCAGCGCCGGCAAGGAGCCGCCGCCGCCCGGCGCCTTCCCGGCCACGCGCGACGAGGACGCGGACGCGTTCATCGCCGAGTTCGACCAGGGAAGCGGCGCGCTCCTCTCCTGGACCGTGCTGGGCGGCAACGCCGCGGACTTCGTCCAGGGCATCTGCGTCGATCCGCAAGGGCGGCCGTGCGTCATCGGCTCGACCCGATCCGCGGAGGCGAGCTTCCCGCTGCGCGTGGGCCCCAGCCTGCGCTTCGGCGGAGTGGAGGACGCCTGGATCGCCCGCATCGCCGCGGACGGGCTATCTCTGGACTACTGCGGCTACATCGGCGGCTCGGCCGGGGACTACGGCCAGGGCGTCGCGCCTGGCGCGGACGGCCGCCTGTACGTCGCGGGCGACACCAAGTCGAGCGAGGCGAGCTTCCCGGTGCGAGTGGGGCCGGACCTGACGTTCAACGGCGGAGCGGACGCGTTCGTGGGCTGCGTGGCGCCCGACGGCGCGTCCTTCGACTTCCTCGGCTACGTCGGCGGCGACGACATCGACGTGGCGTACGACGTCGCCGTCGACGCGCAAGGCTGCGCGTATCTGCCGGGAGTGACCGCTTCCAGCGAGAAGACCTTTCCCGTGGCCGTGGGCCCGGACCTCTCGCACAACGGCGGCCGCTGGGACGCCTTCGTGGCCAAGGTCGAGGCGGACGGCGCGCGCCTGGCCTACTGCGGCTTCATCGGCGGCGGCCGCGTGGACAAGGGCCAGGGCATCGCGGTGGACGGCGCGGGCCGCGCCCACGTCTGCGGCATGACCCAGTCGACCGAGGGGACGTTCCCGGCGGCAGTCGGCCCGCGCCTGGCGCGGGCGCGCGATGGCTACGAGGAGTACCGGGCCGCGCAGGACCAGGCGCGCGACGCCACGCCCTTCGTCCGGCCGTCGGTCTACCGGCGCACCTCCTGCCTGGAGCGCGCCTCCGTCGTGCGCGACGGGCCGATCCTGGTCGTGGGGGACGAGGAGAGCCGCGCCGCCGCCGTCCGGGAGATTCTCGGCCAGCCCTGGTTCGACGCGCGGCAGCACGTCCTGATCGAGGATCCGGGGCCGGCCGCGGGCGCCCTCGACCGGGAGGTGGCGGAGGAGTGCGAGGCGCTGCTCGTCGCCGGCCGCGCGCCGGAGGAGGCCGCGGCGCTGGCCGCGCGCGCCGGCTTCGCCCAGCCCGCCGCGCTGCACGGCGCGATTCCCCTGTGGGTGCGCGCCGAGGCCAAGACCGGCGGCGGCCGGCCCGCGCGCGTCGCGCCGCTCGAGGCGCGGCGGATCGAGCATCGCGCGCGCCGCATCGAGATCGACCTCACCGGGATCGAGGGGCGCTTCCTCTTGCTGAGCGAACTGATGACGCAGAGCCCGGGCTGGAGCGCGGCCATCGACGGCCAGGAGGCGCCGCTCCTGCGCGCCGGCGGCCTCATCACCGCGCTGCGGCTGCCGCCGGGCGCGCGGCGCGCGGTCTTCACCTTCACGCCTCCCGGGTTCGTCGCGGGAGCGATCCTCTCGGCGCTTTCTGCGGCGGCGCTCTGCGCCGCGTGGCTGCGCGCGCGGCGCGGGCGCGCGTCATGATCGACTCCCTGTCCGTGGTCATCCCGGCCTGGAACGAGGCGCAGAACATCGGCCGCGTGGTCAGCGATTGCGTGGCGACGGCGGCGCGCGTGGCCGCGCGCTTCGAGGTCATCGTCGTGGACGACGGCAGCGACGACGGCACCGGGGAGATCATCGACGGGCTGGCCGCCGCGGACCGCCGCGTGGTCGCGCTCCACCACGAGCGGAACCGCGGCATCGCGGCCGCGACGCGCACCGGTTTCGCCGCGGCGTGCCAGGAGTACGTGTTCTACGTGGACGGGGACGGCCAGTTCGACGTGCGCGAGATCGACCTGCTGCTGCCCTTCTGCCGCGAGTTCGACCTGGTCGTGGGGCGGCGCGCGAGCCGGGCCGATCCCTGGCAGCGGCGCTGGAACGCGCGCCTCTACAACGGTCTCCTGCGCCGGCTGTTCGGCCTGCACGTGCACGACGTCAACTGCGCGTTCAAGCTGCTGCGCCGCGAGGTCCTGGCGCGTCTCGACTGCCGCTCGACCTCGGCTTTCTACCTGGCGGAGCTGGTGATTCGTGCGCAGCGGGCCGGCTTCAGAATCCGCGAAGTGGAGGTGCATCACTACCCGCGCCGCTTCGGGTCGCCGAGCGGCGCGCGCCCGGGAGTGGCGCTGAAGGCGCTCTGCAGCCTCCTGTCCTTTTGGCTGCGGCGGGGAGCGGCGCGGTGAGAATCGCGCTGGTCAACGCCTCGCGGCAGCGCGGCTGCACGCTCAAGGACGTGGCGGGCGGCTTCGGCACGGTCTTCACCGTGGGGCGCTCGGCGCGCGCGCGCCTGCTCGAGCGGGCGAAAGAGAGCGTCGCCGCCTTGCCCAACGTGACGCTCGCCTATCTCGACGCGATCCTCACAGCGGGCGGCGCCGAGGTGCTGGTTCTCGACGCGCGCGGCCCGCAGGACCTCGTCCCAGCGGACCTCTACCTGATCGCCTCCTCCATCGTCGACTGCTCGCTCGAGCGCGAGCTGGGAGCAGCGGCGCGGCGGCGCCGCGGCGCGCGCGTGGGCTACTTCGGCGCGTTCGCCGCCGTGCGGCCGGAGTACTACGAGGGCGCCGCGGACTTCATCGTGCGCCAGGACGTGGAGAACCTGGCGCCCGAGCTGGCGCGCGGCCGCATCCCGGAGGGCGTGGTGGACGCCGGCTTCGTGCCGGACCTCGAGGCGCTGCCCTTTCCGCGCTGGGAGCGCTTCGACCTGCGCCGCTCCCGCTACCGCATCGTCACGCGCCGCGGTCCGACGCTGCCGGTGCTGGCGAGCCGCGGCTGCGCCTACGCCTGCGACTACTGTCCCTACCTGGTGAACGCGCGCTACCGCAGCCGGGGCGCGGTGAGCATCGCCCGCGAGATCGAGCACCTGCGCGAGCGCTACGGCGCGCGCGGTATCTCCTTCCGCGACCCGCTGCGGGTCTTCTCCGCGGCCGAGGCGCGCCGCTTCGCCGACCTCCTGGAGGAGCGGCAGCTCGACGTGCACTTTTCGATGGAGTGCCGCGCCGACCTGCTGGACGAGGAGACGCTCCAGCAGCTCCACCGCGCCGGTCTGCGCAGCCTCGAGATCGGCGTGGAGTCGGCCGATCCCGAGGTGGTGCGCGCGCGCGGGCGGCGCGCCCCCGACGCGCGCCAGCAGGAGCGCGTGATCGAGTTGTGCCATCGCCTCGGCATCCACGTGATCGCCAACTACCTGCTCGGCCTGCCGAACGACACGCCCGAGGGCATGCGCGCCACCATCCGCTACGCCAAGAAGCTGAACACCGTGGCCGTGCAGTTCACCGTCGCCACGCCCTATCCCGGCACGACGTTCCACGAGGAGGTGCGCGCGCGCATCTTCGAGCGCGACTTCGAGCGCTTCAACGGCTGGACCAACGTCTTCCGCCACGAGCGCATGACGCCGCAGGAGATCCACCGCCTGCGGGAGTGGGCCTACGTCAGCTACCACTTCCGCCCGCGCTACGCCTGGCGGCTGCTGGCGACCCTGCTGCGCCGCTGAGAGCCTGAGCAGGTATCTACCGGTAGCCGCGCCGGGTCGAGGAGCGAG
>DYIW01000250.1 GCA_020723465.1 Phycisphaera mikurensis | reverse complement strand
CCCCGGACCCCGGGGAAACGGCCGCGATCGCTCCGCCTCTCCTCCCTCCCCTCCTGCTCCGTCCTACTTCCCCGCCGCGATCAACGCCGCTCCAATCGCTCCACTATGCTGCGCCATCGGACAGATCAGCACGCTCCTGTCCAGCGCTCGCCCCAGAGCATCCCTCATACCCGGGATCAAAGCCACTCCGCCCGTGAAGACGACAGGATCGACAAGCCTCCTCCCGGCCATGGTCACCACGCGCTCGGCCACGGCCCGCTCCACCCCGACCACGATCTCCGCGGGCGCCACGCCGCAGGACAGCAGGCCGGTGATCTCCGTCTCGGCGAAGACCACGCACATGCTGCTGATCACCGCCGGCTCGCGGCTCTGCCGCACCAGCCCGTCGAGCCCGGCCAGGGACGTCTCCAACCGCCCGGCCATCATCTCCAGGAAGCGGCCGGTGCCCGCGGCGCACCGGTCGTTCATGGCGAAGTCGTCCACGGTCCCGTTCGCCTCGAGGCGCACCAGCTTGCTGTCCTGGCCGCCGATCTCGATGATGCTGCGCGCTCCGGGGCAGAGGTGGGAGACGCCGCGTGCCTGGCAGGTGATCTCGGTCACCTTGCGGCCGGCAAAGGTCATGAGGTGACGCGCGTAGCCGGTGGCCAGCACGGCGGCAAGGCTGGCGCGCGCGACGCCGTGTTGCGCAAGCGTCTGGCCGAGCAGCTCCTCCGCCAGGCGGTTCTGGTCGATGCCCTGGTCGCAGAGCGCCGTGCCGATCACCTGGCCGGAAGTCGTCTCCAGCAGCGCGACCTTGATGGTGCGTGATCCTCCGTCGATGCCCGCGACGATCATCTTTCGCTCCGTCGTTTCCTCGCGGCCTCGAGCACGGCCTCGATGCGCGTGCGCAAGACCGGCTGCACGCTGTCGCTCATGGGCGGCACCTCGATCTCCGCCACCGGAATGCACAACTCGGCGCGCAAGCGCTCGGCGATGAACTCACCCTCGTAGGCGCAGTGGCTCGCGCCCGGGATGCGGGACACGAGCACGGCCTCGGCGCGGAAGCGGCGCGCGCCGGCGGCGACACGGCGCGCGCGCTCCGCCGCCGTCCCCGCCAGTGGATCAGAAAGCGCCATCAGCGCCAGGGCGGTGAACGGCGGCCGCTCAACGGGAATGGGATCGAGAGCGTGGCAGAACATGAAGTCGGTGCCGGTGAGCCTACCGCCGCAGGCCTCGAGCAGGTTCATCGCCGTCAGGTCGGCGACTGGGTTGACCCAGAAAACGCGCACCTCGGTGCCGTCGCCGTAGCCTGCGCCGGACGCAACGCGGCGGCGCGTCTCGGCGATCAGGTCGGCCAGCACCGCTTCGGTCTCGTCGCGATCGCTGCAGTAGTGGATCGCAAGCATCTCGGCGATGAGCAGCTCGAGCGCGGGCAGCGGCGCGCGCGGCGCGAGGAACACGGCGCGGCGCAGCTCGTCGAGCTGCGCGCGGATGCCGTTGGCCCGCGCGATGGCCGCGGCCAGGCGCTCATCGGTGAGCGGTTCGCCGCACAGCTCCACGACGTGGCGCGCGATGCGCGCAAACTCGACCTCGACCTGGCGCACCTGTACCGCCGGCACGGCCTGGCCCGAAGGCAGACGCTCCACCTCTTCGCCCGGGTCGGGCGCGCGCACGTGCGGCATCTCCCACCAGAGGACGGGCACGCCGAAGCCGTTCAGGCGCTGCGCGATGGCGGAGAAGTCGTCGCAGGTCGCGCCCACGCTGCACGTCACCAGGTCCGGGCGCGGGAAGTGCCCCTCGCCCAGGAAAGCGCCGACCATGGCCCGCACCGGACAGAAGGACTCGTCCAGCCCGATTTCGTCGGCGAAGCGCAGGAGCCCCGCGGACAGCTCCATCACGCACGGGATCCACCAGGCACCGTCCGGGTAGAAGGCGAGCGTCCGCGGCAGCGCGTAGGCGAAGAGCGGCACGATGCCCAGGTCCTTCATGGTGCCGATGATGTGATCCCCGCGCGCGCGCGCGGCGAACAGCCGCTCCTCCTCGCTCAGCAGGAAGTTCCACAGGCGCAGCGCCGCCGGCGAGTTGTCGAAGGAGAGCCGGAGCAGGCGGCTGTCGCCCTGCGCCACGTGGCGCCCGAGCGGCCCGCCGTACCAGGGCTCCTCAAGCCCCAGTTCGAGCAGGCGCTCGCGCAGCGCGTCCCACTCCACCACGTCGATGCGCCGCGGGGGAAAGGGCGAGATCACGAGATGGTCTCCAACAGCGCCTGGACGCGCGTGCGCGCCCGCTCGCGCCCGTTGGCGTCGTCCGCCAGGTCGATGGCCGCGAGCGGGCAGGGCAGCCAGGCGCGCAGGCGCTCCGCCTCGGCGCGCCAGAAGTCGCACCACACGGGCATGACCAGCACCGCGCCGTGCACCGCGCGCGCCTCGAGCTCGCGCCGCAGATAGCGGAACAGCTCGCTGTTCGGCCGCCGGAACACGTCGGGGATGTGCCCGAAGTACGCGTCCGCCAGCTCGCCCAACGGATCGGCCGCGAGGCGGCCGCGGTCGAAACAGCGCGGCAGGGTGCGCTCGCCCGTGTCCGTGGCGTTCAGCAGCACGCGACCGCCGCTTTCCTCGATGAGGTCGAACAACCACAGGTCGCGCTCCAGCAGGGGGCCGCCGAGCACAGCGATGCCGGGCCCGCGCGCCGGCCCGGCCTCATCCAGGCCGGCCTCGGGCAGGGAGCCGTCCGCGCGCTCGTGGAAGGCGAAAAGCTGGCGCGCGAAGGCCGCGGCGCGCAGCCTCTCCTGGCGCGCGAGCAGCTCACGCCGCGCTTCGTCGAAGCGGCGCATGGCCGCGACCAGCTCCTCTTCGGAAAAGGCGCGCCCGCCCGCGCGGCAGAAGAAGCCGGAGAGACGCAGGAGCTCCTGGCGGTAGAGACGGTGCGGCAGCGGCGTCTCCCAGGTGTGCGGCAGGTTGAAGAGGAAGACGCGCTCCGCGGGCGCGAGCAGCTCCGCGCTGCGCCGCATCTGGTCGCACGAAGTGGTGAACACCGCGCCCGCGCCGCCGCCGGCGAGGAAAGCCCGCGCCAGCTCGACGGCGTTCGCCGCGTAGGTGCAGCGCCCCTCCCGCGCCGCGCGCGACGCTGTCGCGGGCAGGCGCGCCAGGCGCCTGAGGCGCACGCCGTGCGCCGCGCCCCACTCCGCGGGCAGGAACGGCGAGAAGCAGGCGAACTCGGGCAGGTCCACGTCAAGGGCGCGCGCGCGCGGCCAGCGTCTCGAACAGGGCCTCGACGCGCACGGCGAGGCGGGCGCTGTCGGAGGGGCTGTAGTCGGTCACGATCTTCAGGTAGGGCAGGCGCAGCTCGCGCTCCACAAACTCTCTTATCAGCACCGCCTCGACGTCGTACGTGAGGCACGCCTGCCACACCACCTCGATCACGCAGTCGGCCGCGAACTCACGCGCCAGCTCGCGCAGCGAGTCGAAGCGCCGCGTGTTCCGGGTCATGACCGAGCACGGCAGGTGGAAGTACTTGCGAGCGATGGCGTCCAGCGGGTCGGCTGCGTCCTCGGCCACGTCCTCGAGCAAGGGCTTCAACCCGGTGCAGTTCTCCTGACAGACCACGAGCCCACCGGCGCGCTCGATCAGGTCGACGACGCGCTCGGCGCCGTGCACGTGCGGCACGCCCGTGAGCAGCACGCGCGGCCGGCGCGCCGCGCCCGGCGGCGCCTCGCGGCCGGAGCACTCCTCCAGGATCTGCTCGTAGGCGCGCAGGTCGCACGGCACGCAGGAGATGAGGCTCTTCAGGTCGAGGATCTGCCTGCCGCTCAGAAGGGGGCGCTCAGCGGCCATCAAGCGCGCCAGGCGCCGACGCAGATCGCGCTCGCGGTTCATGCGTCGCACCGCCTCGCGCAGGGCCTCGTCCGTGATCGTCGTGCGGAAGCGCGCCTCCAACTCGCGGCAGAGCCGCATGAGCTCGGCGCGCCAGTGCACGAAGGCGTCCTCCTCGAGCGGCTTCTGCGGCAGCTCCAGCACCAGCACGGGGCGCGTGCGCCCCATCACCTCGTACATCTTCTTCTTACCGTCGCACGTGGTCTCCGCCACCACCAGGTCGGCCATCTCCAGCAGCGGATTGGCGCGCGTGGCGTGATAGCCGTACGTGGACTTGATGAGCGGGCAGAGGTTGGCCGGCAGCTCCTCCTCGGCGGCCAGCGCCATCTCGTTTGAGCCGCCGCACAGGCAGACCGGCACGGCGCCGGCGGCCATGATGATCTCACGCGGCGTGAACTCGCACATGATGCCCACGACCGGCCGGCCGGCGGCCTTGGCCTCCTGCGCGTAGGCGATGGCGTTCTCGATCATGCGGGCGAAACGCGCTCGCGGCCCCGCGGCCGCGCCGCTCGCCTCGCAGGGAGAAGCGGCAGGCGCCGCGCCGCACGGGGACGGCGGCCGGCAGGGATCCGTCGGATCGGCGTGGGGTTTGCCTCCGCCACAGGTGCCGCTCATGACGTGCTCCTCGCCTTCCCGCCCTCAGCGCTTCTGCGCGACGAACAGACCCTGGGCGATCTTGCCGGCGTGCGCGAGCTCCTGCATGAAGGCCATCTCGCCGGCCAGCGTACGGAACAGCTCCTGGTCGTGGCCGATGATGCGCAGCACGTCGGAGGTGAGCTGCATGCCGACCATGTTCATGTAGAGATCCATGCACGCCGGGAAGCGGCCGGTGTCCCTGGCCTTCACCACGCGGCAGCCGTGCGTGCCCAACAGGTCGGCGTAGCCGCTCATGGTCAGCACGCTCGGGAACTTCATGAAGCGAAGAAAGCGCTCCCCCTCGGCGGCGGCGAGCCCGGCGGGCCCCTCCACCCAGTCGGTGAAGGCGATGGTGCCGCCGCTCCGCACCAGGCGCGCGGCCTCGGCAATGAGCCGCTCCTTATCCACCACGTAGCACCAGGCGTCCTCGCCCCAGACGAAGTCCGCGGCGCCTTCCTGGAGCCCGCTCGCGGTGACGTCCGCCTGGACGAAGCGCACGCGCTCGGCGAAGCCCTCCTCGGCGCAGCGCTGGCGCGCGCGCGCCAGCACGGTGGCGCACGCGTCCACGCCGGTCACGTGCGCCACGCCGCGCGACCGTAGCAGGAAGCGTACGCCCGCCCCGTTGCAGCAGCACAGATCGACGCCCCGCGTGCCGGCGGCGATCGCGGCCTGGTCGGCCAGTTCGATCGAGGAGGTCAGGCCTCCCAGGTGGATCTGCTGCCCCATGAGCAGCTCCCAGAGGTCTCCCTCGGGCCCGTCGTAGACGTCGGTCACGGTCTTGAGTGTCACCTGCGGATTCGCGTGCATGAACTTCTCCCTCCAGGAGACGAATGACAGATGCGCGGGCGAGGGTTCCCCCATCGACTCGGCGCCGCCGGAGCGCGGCACCTCCGGTGGAAGGCGCAGGATACCACGGGCGGCCTCTCTTCGGTCACGGGAATCGGCCGGCGCGCTTGGCGAAGGCCCTCCGCTCAGAAGAGCAGCAGGCTCACCGCCATCACCGCCATGCCGAGCACCACGCCGGCGATGGCGGTATGCCCGCGGCCGTACTCCCGCGCCGCGGGCAGGAGCTCGTCGAACGAGATGAAGACCATGATCCCGCCGACCGCAGCGAGCATGGCCCCGACCAGCACGTCGTTGATGAACGGCATGAGCACGAGGAAGACGAGCACCGCACCGACCGGCTCGGCCAGGCCGGAGATAAAGGCGTAGAGGAAGGCCTTCTTGCGGCTGCCGGTGGCGAAGTAGATCGGCACGGCCACGGCGATCCCCTCCGGGATGTTGTGGATCGCCACGGCCACGGCGATCGACAGGCCGAGCGACGTGCCCGCGAGCGCGCTGGCGAAGGTCGCCATGCCCTCGGGCAGGTTGTGGATGCCGATGACCAGCGCCGAAAGCAGGCCCACACGCGCCAGGGAAGGTTTCCGCTCGGCAGCCCCGGAAGATGCCGGCCCCTCGCCGGCGCGCGCGCGCGCCATGTCGGCCAGCGAGATCGCCTCGTGCGGGTTCTCGGGCTCGGGAACGAGCATGTCGATGATGGCCGAGACAATGACCCCGCCGAAGAAGCAGGCCGAGGCGATCCAGCCCCCCAGCCGTTCCCCGAGCGCGGCGCCGATCAGATCCTCCGCTCCCGGAAGCAGCTCCTTCAGCGAGATGAAGACCATCACCCCGCTGGAGAAGCCCAGGCCAAAGGACAGGAGGCCCATGCGCGGCCCGCGCGTGAAGAACACGACGAGCGCGCCGAGCGCGGTGGTGAGCCCGGCGAAGAGCGTCAGGGCCAGGGCGACGAAGGCGTTTCCTTCCATGAGCGCGACTCGTGGTGCGGGCGGCGGGCGCGCCGCGGGCGCAACGGGCGGAGATCCTATATCATGCCGCGGCGCGGCGCGATCCAGCCGGCCAGGGCCGCGCGTCCACGAACCCGGAGCGAGCCCAGCATGACGCGAACGTCTGACCACCCGAATCCTCCTCGCAAGCCGCGCGCGCGGCTCAGGGCCGCGGCCCACGCGCTGCTCCTCGGCGCGAGCTGCGTCGCCGCGCCCGCGCTCGGCCAGGAGGCGCCGCGCTGGAAGGCGCACGATCTCGAGCGGCCGCGCCCGCCCGTGGTCACGCCGCCAGAGCGGGACCTGCCCGTCTTGCCCCCATCCGACGCCGTGATTCTCTTCGACGGCCGGGGCCTCGAGGCGTGGCGCAACGAGAAGGGAGGCCCGGCGGACTGGATCGTCGCGGACGGCACGTTCCGGCCCGCACCCGAAACCGAGGACATCGTCACGGCACAGGGCTTTGGCGACGTGCAGCTCCACCTCGAGTGGGCCGCGCCGCTGCCGGCCGCGGGCACGAGCCAGGGCCGCGGCAACAGCGGCGTGTTCCTCATGGGCCTGTACGAGGTGCAGATCCTCGACTCCTTCGAGAGCGACACCTACGCGGACGGCCAGGCCGCGGCCGTCTACGGCCAGTATCCGCCGCTGGTGAACGCCTGCCGGCCGCCGGGAGAATGGCAGTCCTTCGACGTCGCCTTCCGGCGGCCGCGCTTCGCCGAGGACGGCACGCTCGTCGCGCCCGCGCGCGTGACCGTGCTGCACAACGGCCTCCTGGTCCAGGACGCCGTCCCGCTGCTCGGACCCACGGCCTGGCTGCAGCACCTGCCCTACGCGGCGCATCCCGACCGCCTGCCCCTTTCCCTGCAGAACCACGGCTCGCCGGTGCGCTTCCGCAACGTCTGGGTGCGCGAGCTGAGAGAGGACGCCGAGCCCGGCCCGCCGGAAGGGGCCGCGCCGCCCGCGGTCGCGCTCACCGAGGAGCAGCTCGAGCGCTGCGCCGGCCGCTATCGGCCGGGCGGTGCGCGCGAGACCGTCTACACCGTGCGCCGCGACGGCCAGCAGCTCCGGTGCAACTTCTACTGGAACGACGCCTACCTCGACCTCGTGCCCCTGTCCGAGCGCGAGTTCGCCCTGCGCCACACGGCGGCCACGATCGTCTTCGACGCGGACCAGCAGGGCGCGGTCGTGGCCCTGACCCTGCGGATCGGCGGCAGCGCAATCCGCGCCGAGAGGGTCGGCGCGGGAGAGTGAACGCGGCCCCGGTTGCCGGCCCGCTGCGCAGCGGCTACGATCGCCCCGCGCGCGGCGCGCCGGGGACGCGGCCGCCCGGAGGACGAGGACATGGCGCTGGAACGGCTCAAGAACTTCATCGACGGCGCGTGGGTGGATGCCGGCGCGGGCGCGTGCCACGTGGTGCGGAACCCTGCCACGGGCGAGGCCATCGGCGAGTGCCCGCTCGGCGGCGCGGCGCAGGTGGACGCGGCCGTCCAGGCCGCGGCGCGCGCCTTCCCCGCCTGGCGCAAGACGCCGGTCGAGGACCGCATCCAGTACCTCTTCAAGCTGAAGCAGCTCCTTGAGCAGCACTTCGAGGAGCTGGCGGCGACGTGCACACGCGAGAACGGCAAGACGCTGGCCGAATCGCGCGGCTCGGTGCGGCGCGGCGTGCAGATGGTCGAGATGGCCGCGGGCGCGCCCTCGCTGCTCATGGGCCGCGCGCTCGAGGACGTGGCGCAGGGCATCGACTGCACCGAGATCCGCCAGCCGCTCGGCGTGTTCGCCGCCATCGCGCCCTTCAACTTCCCGGCCATGGTGCCGCTCTGGTTCTTCCCCTTCGCCGTGGCCTGCGGCAACACCTTCGTGCTCAAACCGTCCGAGCAGGTGCCGTTCTGCCAGAAGCTCATCTTCGCGCTGGTGGAGGAGGCCGGCTTCCCGCGGGGCGTGCTCAACCTGGTGCTCGGCGGCAAGGAGGCGGCGGACGCGCTCTTGGTCCACGAGCGCGTCAAGGGCGTGTCCTTCGTCGGCTCGAGCGCGGTGGCAGAGCACGTCTATCGCACCGCGACGGCGCACGGCAAGCGCGTGCAGGCCCTGGGCGGCGCCAAGAACTTCATCATCGTCATGCCGGACGCCGACATGGAGGCGGCGCTCGACAGCATCACCGAGTCGGCCTGCGGCTGTGCGGGCGAGCGCTGCCTGGCCGCGGCCGTGGTCGCGCCCGTGGGCGGCTGCGAGAAGAAGGTGCGGGAAGGCCTCCTGGCGCGCATGCGCCGCCTGCACGTGGGCGACGGCGCGCGCCCGGGCGTGCACATGGGGCCGCTCATCTCGGCCGCGCACAAGCAGCGCGTGCTCGACTACATCGCCCGCGGCGTGGCCGAGGGTGCGGAGCTGGTGCTCGACGGCCGCAAGCTGGATGCCGACCCGCACGGCTTCTTCGTCGGGCCGACCCTCTTCGATCGCGTCACGCCCGAGATGACGATCGCGCGCGAGGAGATCTTCGGCCCGGTGCTCTGCCTGGTGCCGCGCGCCACGCTGGCCGAGGCCCTCGAGCTGCCGCGCCGGCACCCGCTGGCCAATGCCTCCTCGATCTTCACCACCAGCGGCAAGGCGGCGCGCACCTTCCAGTACGAGATCGAGGCGAGCATGGCCGGCGTCAACATCGGCGTGGCCGCGCCCATGTCCTTCTTCGGCTTCGGCGGCGCCAAGGGCTCGTTCTTCGGCGACCTCAAGGCGCACGGCCGCGAGACCTTCGACTTCTACACCGACCGCAAGGTGGTCATCTCGCGATGGTAAGAGACCGCCGTCGCGGCTGATTGGTCGGGAACCGGAGAGGGGGAGGGTGGCATGAGGAGCATCGCGGCC
>DYIW01000249.1 GCA_020723465.1 Phycisphaera mikurensis | reverse complement strand
AGGGCACGCAAGGCTGGCCGACATTGTGGCTCGTTTCCTCATCCTTGGTCGCCTCGTTGACGAGCGTGACCTGGAGGCGGTCGGGAGGATCCTCGCCCGGGTCAAGCCGCGGCCGCACAAAGAGCACGGCGCCGATCGTGGCTTCGAAGTCCACGCCGTCCGTGCGCTGGCCCTCGAGCACGCGCACCTGGTCCGTGTGCATCGTCACGATGCCGCCGCCGCGCGCGTCGATGAGGTAGTCCCCGGGTTCGAGGTAGTGCACCTCATAGCAGCCGTACTCGTCGGTCGTGAGGACCTCGGGCGCGTCGCTAAAGGTCATCATGCTGGACCGGCCATCCCCGTACCCCACAACGGCCGTTGTACTGTACGCGGTCTCCTCCTCGGCGTCCCCTCTGGCCGGCCGGACGGTGATGACCACTTCCGGGATGCCGCGGCCCGAGTGGACGTCTTTGACCTGGCCCGCGATCACGCCCGTGGGGAGCGCGATCAGCTCCCGCGTGGTCTGTAATGGCCGCACCTCGACCTCGCGCCGGAGCGGCCGGGCCGCGCCCTTCGCCGTCACGGAGAGCACGTACTGGGCCGGCTTGACGCCCTCGAACAGGAACTCGCCGTCCTCGCCGGTGCTGTCCCGGGCGCCGCCGAGGAGACTGAGATGCGACCCGTGTTTCGAGTTCTGCGACACAGACACTGCGCCAAACGGCTTTCCCGCCGCTTTCGAGTAGAGCCACACAGACGCTCCGGGAAGCGGCATCCCCGCCGCGCTGACCTGGCCAGCCAGGGCGCCGGTCGGCGTGAGGTGCAGATCCTTGGTCGTCGTCTTCCCCTCCTCGATCGTGACCGATCCACCGCTATCGCCGTCCTCGTCGCCGATCGAGACCTGCATGCCGTGGCCCGAGGAGCCGTCCTTGGCCGGTCCCTGCACAGTGGCGAGGTAGAGGCCGGGCCGGATGCCGCGGATTGCGTAGTGGCCATTCCCGTCGGCGGTCGACGCGAGGGCTCTGCCGCCGTTCGGCCCGAAGGCCGTGTCCCCGGGGAACCCGCCGGCTTCCCCTGCAGTCTGCGTCGGCGCCTCCTTCAAGGTGACCCAAGCACCGGCCAGGGGACTGCCATCCGCTCCATACGTGGTCCCTTCGAGCGTGCCGCCGGCCCTGAGTGTCACCTGGAGGTCTCTGACGTGCTCCCCTTCGACGAGCTCCAGCAGGAGCGCGTCGCTCGGCGCCCACTCCGCGTGAGTGGCCATCAGACCGTACTCTCCCGCGGCGAGCCCGAGGACGCAGAACCGGCCCTCCTCGTCCGTGGGGCCTTGGTGCGACCAGCCACCCAGCCTGGTGGTGCGGTCGCCTTCCAGGGTGACATGGCCCTTGTCCTTGCTGCGCTGCACGACGACGGAGGCGCCCGCTACCGGGTTCCCGCGCGGGTCCCGGACGATGCCCGAGACCTCGATCCCCGGCGTCAGCTCGACGTCGACCTGGACCCTGGCGCCGCTCTCCACCCGGATCGGCTGGATGCGGCAACTGGGGAAGCTCTCGGCCGTGATATCCAGCGAGAACTCGGCGCCGGGCAAGGCGCAGAAGACCGCGAACAGCCCGAGATTCTCGGCCACGCCGGCCGCCTCGGCCGCTTCCTTGCCGCGCAGGACCTTGAATTCGCCGCGTGACCAGGGCCCGTATCCGATGGCGGAATCGTATCGGGTAGGGCGCACCGCAGCCGTGAAGTCTGCGACCGGTTCGCCGTTCTTCTTGTCGCGCACGGACCCATAGAGCAGGCCGCTCGGCCGAAGAGCGAGGCGCAAGTTCGAGGTCCCGGGCGCCACGGACTTCATGCACTCGGGGACGAACCGGTCCTTGCTCGCCGTGACGTGGTACGCGTGTCTTCTCAGGCCCGCGAGGCGGAAACCGCCGTCCGCGGCGCTGTGCACCTCGCGGTTCTGGGCGACTTTGGTGCTGATGCCCGGTTCCGAGATGTTGATGACCGTGTCGGAGACCGCCACGAGCGCTCCCTCGATCGGTCTGCCGGTCGCCTCCTCGACCACGACTCCCTCGATCGCTCCTCCGCTCGACAGGGTAATGGTCACGTCGCCGGTCAGGCCGCCCTTCCTGATCGAGATGCCCGTCACCGACTCGCTCGTGTACCCGTCGGCCCGGGCGAGCGCGATGGCTTCGCCTGCCGGCAGCCCGTGGAGAAGGAAGAAGCCGGACGCGTCCGCGGTCGTGGAGCGCACTCCGGCCCCCGAGAGGTCGAGGGAGAACAGAATGTCGACGTTCGGGCCCTCCGTGAGCTTGTGGTGCCAGGCCCTGACCTCTGCGCCCGCCACGGGGTTCCTGGCCTCGTCCAGCACGTGGCCGGCCAGGCTGCCGCCCAGCTCCACGACCAGGTTCCCGAGGTCGAGGTCGCCGGCAAGCGACTCCGGGATCTCGCGCGTGACGCCAGCGTGCCGCTCGAGCCGCACGCACAGGGTGAGTCCGCGTTCGGGCGCCACCTCCTCGAACAGGAAGCGCCCGTCCCGGTCGGTCCTCCTGGCGCTGTTTCCTTCCTCGGCCGCGTCGCGGACCCGACGGCCGAAGCGCCGGGCGAGCATGACCTCCGCTTCCTCGATCGGGCTGCCTGCCTCGTCGATCACGCGGCCGAAGACCCGGTGCTTCGACGCGCCCTCGGCCAAGACCTCGGCGCGTACCTCGGCGGGGGAGTCGGCAGCGCTCTCGGCCTCGCCGGGCAGGGTGACCTGGGGCAGCTCGCCCGGGCCTCCGACCTGCTCGGGTCCCTCGGGCCTCGCCCCCTGTTCCGCGGGGCCTGACGGGCCGTGCGTCTCGCCGCCTCCCACGGCGACGTAGAACACGCCGGCGACGACGAGAAGCAACCCCAGCGCAATGAGCCCACGCAGCGGCGTCATGGTCCTTCTCCACTGCCGCGGCCTCGCGCGCGGATCCTTCGCGCGCGGGGCCGCGTTTCTTCCAGCTTACCGGAGCGGCACCGCGACTTCCTTCTGCTCGCCCGAGGTGACCTCGACCAGCATCTCGCCCGAGCGCTCGCCCGCGCTCAACTTGACCGTGTAGCGGCCGGGGGAAACGCCGTCGAAGCGTAGAGACGGCTGGCCGGCCTCGAAGCGTCTCTCTTCCTCCTTGGTCGCCTCGTTGATCAGCGTGACCTCGAAGAAGTCGGGAAGCTCCTCGCCCGGGCCGAGCCGCGGCCGCACCGTGAGCACGGCGCCGATCGTGGCTTCGAAGTCCACGCCGTCCGTGCGCTGGCCCTGGTGCACGCGTACCAGGTCCTTCTGCATCTTCTCGATGCCGCCGCCGCGCGCCTCGACGCGGTAGTCGCCGGGTTCGAGGTAGCGCGCCTCGTAGCAGCCGTTCTCGTCGGTCGTGAGGAACTCGTCCTCGCTGCCGAACCTCATCGTGCTGATTCCGCCGCCGCCGCTGCCGATGGTCGCGAACGCGACCATCGTTCTCTGCGTGGTCTCCTCGCCGCCCTCTCCGTCCTCCTTGCCGGCCGGCCGGACGGTGATGACCACGCCCGGGATGCCGCGTCCGGAGTCGACATCCTTGACCCGGCCCGAGATCACGCCCGTGGGAAGCGTGATCATCTCGCGCGCGGTCTGCCGCGGCCGCACCTCGACTTCTCGCTGGATCGGCCGCGCCGCGCCCTTCGGCGACGCGGAGAGCGTGTACTTCCCGGGCTCGATGTCCTGGAGCGTGAACTCGCCGTCGTCGTCGGTCGTGCTCGTAGCCATGGGGAAGGGCATGAGCATCTCGTTCGACTTCTTGCGCAGCGACATGGGCACGCCGGCGAGCGGCGTCCCGGCCTCGCTGACGCGGCCGCTGATCGCTCCGGCCGGCGCCAGGTGCAGGTCGGCCGTTGCGGTCTCGCCTTCCTCGATCGTGACCGGCACGCCGCTCTCCTCCGCGCCTTCCATCGCCATCGCAAACATGAAGCCGCCCATGGGGCCGCCCCGGTTCGGCGCGCGCACGCTGGCGAGGTAGCGGCCCGGCAGGATCCCCTGGATCGTGTAGCGGCCGGACTCGTCCGACTCGGCCTGGTGCGACCCGTCGCCGTCCGGGCCGAAGCCGGCGCCCAGACGCAGCCGGCTGGCCAGGCCCTCCCCCGGCACGGGCGCCTTGTTCAGGGAGACCAGGGCGCCAGCGAGCACGTTGCCGTCCGCGTCGTACGTGGTCCCGGTGAGCGCACCGCCGGCGCGGAGCAGCACCTCGAGGTCCTCCACGCGCTTGCCCTCGGCGAGGCTGAGGGGCAGCGCGTCGCTCGGCGCCCACTCCGGGTGCGTGGCTTCCAGGCGGTACTCACCCGCGGCCAGGCCGCGGATGGAGAAGCGTCCTGCCTCGTCCGCCGTGGCGCTGTAGTGGTCGTCTCCCAGCGTGAGGGACGGCGCGGTGCTGCCGCCGCCGATCCGGCGCGTGGAGCGCCGCACGACTCGGTCGCCCCCCTGGATCAGGTCCTGGTCTTCGCTCCTCCGGGCCACGACCGAGGCGCCGGGTGCCGGCTTGCCGTGTGCATCCAGCACGATGCCCGAGATCTGGATCTCCGGGGTGAGATCCACGTCGGTCCGAACCCTGGCGCCGCTGTCCACCTGGATCGGACCGTACTCGTAGTCGGTGAACCCCTCGGCGGAGACCTTGAGCGTGACCTCCGCGCTCGGCAGGTCGCACAGGGCGAAGAGTCCCGGCTCCTCGGCGACCCCGGCGGCCTCGGCCGCCTCCCTGCCGCGCAGCGCCCGGGCCTCGTCGCCGATCCACGGGATCGGCCCGACGCCGAAGTCGAACCTCGACCTGCGGACCGACGCCTCGAAGTCCGCGACCGGCTCGCCGCTGCTCTGGTCGCGCACGACGCCGTAGAGCACGCCGCTCACCCTGAGCGTCAGGCGCAGGTCCGGCGTCCCGGGCGCCACCGCCTTCAGGTAGTCGGAGAGGAAGCCCTGCTTGCTCGCTGCCACGTGGTAGGACGAGTCTTTCAGGCCCTTGAGGCGGAACCAGCCGTTCGCGTCGCTCGAGACCTCGCGGTCGCGGCCGATCTGGCCGCTGATCCCGGGCTCTGACAGGTCGATGACCGTGTCGGAGACGGCGACGCGCGCTCCTTCGATGGGCCGGCCGCCCGCGTCCACGACCACTCCCTCGATCGCCCCGCCGCTCGAGACCGTGATCGTCACGTCGGGCGTGAGGCCGCCCTTCTTGATCTGGATGTCCTTCACCGACTCGCTGGTGAAGCCCTCGGCGCTGGCAAGCGCCATGTGCTCGCCCGGCTTGAGCCCGTCGATACGGTAGAACCCGGACGCGTCCGTCTTGGCGGTGCGCGCGTTTGCCCCCGCGAGGTCGCCGAAGATCAGGATGCCGGCGCCAGGGCTCTGGGCTGCCTCGCGGCGCCAGGCCTTGACCTGGGCACCGCCCACCGGGTTGCCGTTCTCGTCCAGGACGTGGCCGGCCAGGCTGCCGCCGAGCTCCACGACCAGGTTGCCGAGGTCGAGGTCGGCGGCGAGCGTCTCCGGGATGTCGCGCGTGAGGTCGGCGTGCCGCTCGGGCCGCACGCGCAGGGTGAGGCCGCCTTCCGCCGCCACCTCCTCGAACAGGAAGCGTCCGTCCCGGTCGGTCTTCTTGGCGCCGTCCTTGTCCTCGGCCTCGTCGCGGAACCAGCGGCCGAAGCCCGGGGCGAGAGTGACACCCGCGCCCTCGAGCGGGCTGCCCCCTTCGTCGATCACGCGGCCGAAGACCCGGAAGCGGGGAGCCTTCTTCGCCGCGGCGGGATCGCCCGCGGTCCCCGGCACAGGCAGGCTCTCGGCCACGGCCGCGGCGCGGCTCTCCGCCTCGGCTGGCTGGCTGACGTCGGGCACGGCTGCCGAGGCGGAATCTCCGCTCGCTGCCACGGCCTCGCCTTCGGCCGGTCCGGGCGCGGGCGCCGTATCGCCGCCTCCCACGGCGACGTAGAAGATGGCGACGGCGAGAGCGATCAGGACCAGCGCAATGAGCCCGTGAAGCGGCTTCATGTTCTCCTCCTGGGCGAAGGGACTCGGGTGCCGTTCCTGGTACGCGGCGGACGGCACGGCTGCGAGGCCATTCCTTGTCCCACGCCCGCCGATCTTGGCGGTCGAGAGGTTGCCATGCAGGCTAGACAAGCGGCCGCGCCGCTGGAAGTCCGCAGACCGCCGCGCGGGAGCGGCAGCGCGCCCCGGGAAGGCGCCGCTCAGGCGAGCAGGCGCCCCGGCGGGAAGCCGATCGGCGCCACCTCGACGCGGCCGCAGCACTCCGGCCCGGAGCCCCGGGAGAAGCCGCACTTGGGCGCGACGAACGTCACCGTGACGTCGGCCCGGACCGCCGCGCCGAGGATCGCGCCCGTGTCGCAGTCGAGGCCCGAGGGCAGGTCGATGGCGAGGACCGGCTGGCGCGCCGCGACGATCGCCTCGATGACCTGGCGCGGCAGGCCCTGCTCGTCGCGCGCGAGGCCGGTGCCGAAGAGCGCGTCGATGACGAGCGGCGCGGGCGGACGCGCCAGGGCCTCGCTGACCGCGGCAACGTCCTCGACCACGGCGATGGTCTCGCCCAGGGCGGCGAGGCGCTGGTAGTTGGCCAGAGCGTCGCCTTTCAAGCGGTCCGGACGGCCAACGAGCAGGACCTCGACGTCGATGAGGTCGAGCAGGTGGCGCGCGGCCACGAAGCCGTCGCCGCCGTTGTTGCCCGGGCCGGCCACGACCACCACGCGCTCGCGCCGCCGCGCCTGCGCCAGGGCGAGCGCCGCGCGCGCTACGTGCGCGCCGGCGTTCTCCATGAGCACCTCGCCGGGGATGCGGAGCTGCTCCTGGGCGCGGCGGTCGATCGACACGGATTCTTCGCGATCGAGCGGTTTCATGATGGCAGGATAGCGAGCTTGACGCGCGAGCGGAGGCGACCGTGGCGGCGAGGATCGAACACCTGGGCGTGGCCGTCCCTTCCCTGGAGGAGGGGCTCAAGCTGTACCGCGACCTGCTCGGTTTCAGCCAGGAGTTCCTGGAAGAGGTGACGACCGAGCGCGTGCGCGTCGCCGGGCTCGCGGCGGGCGGGATGACCATCGAGCTGCTCGAGCCGACCGCGCCCGATTCACCGATCGCCTCCTTCCTGGCCAGGCGCGGGCCGGGGCTGCACCACCTCGCGGTCGAGGTCGAGGGCCTGGCCGCGCTCCTGCCGCGCCTGAAGGAAGCGGGCGTGAAGCTCTTGGACGAGGCGCCGCGGCCGGGAGCGCGGGGCACGCGCGTGGCGTTCATTCATCCCAAGGGCGCGCTCGGCGTCCTGATCGAGCTGGTGGAGCGGCCCGCGGGCTAGCAGCCGGCCGCCGTTCGAGCGAGGTCTGAGGTCATGCGCCGTCTCTGCGTCTTCTGCGGCTCCAAGCTGGGAAGCGATCACGCCCACCGCAGCGCGGCGCGGCGTCTCGGCGCGCTCCTGGCCTCGCGCTCCATCGGCCTGGTCTACGGCGGCGGGGACGTGGGCCTGATGGGAGTGCTGGCCGATGCGGTCCTGGCCGCGGGCGGCGAGGCGGTCGGCGTGATTCCCCAGGCGCTCGTCGATTTCGAGGTCGCGCATCGCGGCCTGACCGAGCTCAGGGTGGTGCACACCATGCACGAGCGCAAGGCGCTCATGGCGGAGCTCTCGGACGCCTTCCTTGCCCTGCCCGGCGGCATGGGCACGATGGATGAGATCTTCGAGGCGCTCACCTGGAAGCAGCTCGACATCCACCGGAAGCCGTGCGGACTGCTCAACACCTCCGGCTACTACGACCACCTGCTCGCGCTGCTCGACCGCTTCGTGGCCGAGGGCTTCCTCTCGCCGGGGAACCGCGAGCTGCTCATCGTGCGCCAGGATGCGGCGGAGCTGCTGGATGCTCTGGCGGCGCACCAGCCGGCGCCGGGCGTGAAGGACTACGATCGCGAGCCGGCGTGAGGGAGGCAAAGGCATGAAGGCGAGCTGGTGGTGCGCCGTCGCGGCGCTCTCGGGCTGCGCCAGCCCGCAAGTGGACCTCGACGCGCGGGCGCGCGAGCTGGCGCAGCGCTTCATCATCGCCGACGGGCACCTCGACACCCCGCTCGGGCTGCGGAGCGGCGAGCACGACGTCTCCGGGTCGGCGCCGCGCCTGTGCTTCGACTACCAGCGCGCGCGCGCGGGCGGACTGGACGCGCCCTTCTTCGCCATCTTCGCGCCGCCGGAGCTGCAGGAGGAAGAGGGGCGCTCCAGGGAGTTCGCGCTCGACCTCATCAACCGCGTCGAGCAGCTCGCGGCCAGCCACCCGGACAAGTTCGCCCTCGCCGCCTCCGCCGCGGGCGTGCGCGCGGCCAAGGAGAGCGGCCGGATCGCCCTGCTCATGGGCATGGAGAACGGCAGCCCGATCGAGAGCGACCTCGCCAGCCTCGACCTCTTCCGCGCGCATGGCATCCGCTACATCACGCTCTGCCACGGCCGCGACAACCTCATCTGCGACTCGTCGTACGACACGCGGCGCACCTGGGGCGGCCTGAGCCCCTTCGGCCGCGAGGTGGTGCGGCGCATGAACGAGCTGGGCATGCTCGTGGACGTCTCGCATTCCAGCGAGCCGGCCTTCTGGCAGATCATCGAAGCGTCCGCGGCGCCGGTGATCGCCTCGCACTCGGGCGCCCGCGCCTTCACGCCGGGATTCGAGCGCAACCTGGACGACGCCATGATCCGCGCGCTGGCCGCGCGGGGCGGCGTGATCATGATCAACTTCGGCACGACCTTCCTGGACGGGACGGCGCAGGAGTGGGAGAAGACGCGCGACGCCGAGCTGAACCGGCTGCTCGCCGAGCAAGCGTTCGCGCAGGACAGCCCGGAGCGGCAGCGCTTCGTCGAGGACTTTCACGCGCGCCATCCCTTCCCCTTCGCGGACGTCTCCCTGGTGGCGGACCACATCGAGCACGTGATCCGGCTCGCCGGTGCGGATCACGTGGGCTTCGGCTCCGACTTCGACGGGCTCGGGGACATCCTGCCCACAGGTCTGAAAGACGTGTCCGGCTACCCGAACCTGATCCGCGTCCTGCTCGAGCGCGGCCACGGCGAGGAGGAGATCGAGAAGATCTGCTCCGGGAACATCCTGCGCGTTCTCGACGAGGCGGAGCGCGTGGCCGAGCGCTTCTCCCGCGCTCAGAGCCTGAGCAGGAATCCCCCGCGGCCGCGTTGCGAGCGCCGGGGGGCCGA
>DYIW01000248.1 GCA_020723465.1 Phycisphaera mikurensis | reverse complement strand
CCCCGGCGCTCGCAACGCGGCCGCGGGGGATTCCTGCTCAGGCTCTGAGCCGCCGCGACGTCATGCGCGCGCCTGCGCCCGCGGCGCCATGCTTTCGGGTAGCCTGGCCGGACATGACGCTCCACGACCCGAAAGACCCGGCCGCGGCCGGCTGGCTGGACGAGATCTTCCCCTCCTTCCAGGGCGAAGGCATCCACGCCGGCCGCCGGCAGCTCTTCCTGCGGCTGGCCGGCTGCGGCTTGGGCTGCCGCTTCTGCGACACGCCGCGCGCCCTGCGGCGCGGCGCCGCGTGCTCGGTGCGCGCGCCCGGCGCCGCCGCGGAGTCGCTCCTCAACCCGCTGCTCCCGGAACGGGCGGCGCGGGTGATCGCGGACCTGGCGAGCCGCTCTGGCCCGTGCCACGCGCTCGCGGTCACGGGCGGCGAGCCGCTCGAACAGGAGGCGTTCCTCGCGGCGCTCTTGCCGCTCCTCTGCCTGCCCGTGCTGCTCGAGACCGCGGGCACCCTGCCGGAGGCGCTGGCTCGGGTGATCGGCCAGGTGCGCGTGGTCTCGATGGACCTGAAGCTCCCGTCGGTCGCGGGCATCGCCCCTTGCTTCGAGCTGCACCGGCGCTTCCTGGAGATTGCGCGGACGCGCGAGGTGTACGTGAAGGTCGTGGTGAACGCGCAGGTGGACGCGGCGGAGTGGCGCGCGGCGGCGCGTCTCGTGGCCGAGGTGGCGCCGGCCATACCCTTCATCGTGCAGCCCGAGACCGACCGCCGTGGCCGCTGTCGGGTGGACTTCGAACGTCTGTTCGCGCTGGCGGCCGAGGCCTCGGCGGCCGGCCTGGCCGACGTGCGCGTCTTGCCGCAAGTGCACAAGATGCTGGGGGCGCCATGAGCGAGCCGGTCGCCGTCATCTGCGGCCGCCCCAACGTGGGCAAGTCGTCGCTGTTCAACGCCATGCTGAAGCGGCGGGTGGCGATCGTCGACCCGACCGCGGGCGTGACGCGCGACCGCGTGGCGGCGCGCGTGGAGCGCCGGAGCGGCGCCTTCCTGCTGGTCGACACGGGCGGCATCGGCCTGTTCGACGACGTCGCGCTCAAGGACGAGGTCGAAGACCAGATCGAGGCGGCGCTCAGCAGCGCCGACCTGGTGCTGCTGGTCGTGGACGTGCGGGACGGGCTGCTGCCCGCGGACGAGGCCATCGCGCGCGAGCTGCGCGTCCTCGGCAAGCCCATCCTGCTGGTGGTGAACAAGTGCGACGGCGTGGCGGCCGAGCGCATGCTTGGGGCGTTCTACTCCCTGGGCCTGGGCGAGCCGCGCGCGGTGTCGGCTCTCGAGCGCTTCGGCGTCGAGGCCCTGATCGAGGAGGTGTTGGAGCGCCTGCCCCGGCGCGAGGAGCCGCGGGAAGAAGGCGGCGAGGGCCCGATCCGCCTGGCCGTGGTGGGCAAGGTGAACTCGGGCAAGTCGACGCTGGTGAACCTGCTGGTGGGCGAGGAGCGGGTCATCGTCTCGGAGATGCCGGGCACCACGCGCGACGCGGTGGACGTGCCTTTCTAGCGCGGCGGGCGGCGCTTCATCGCGGTCGACACCGCCGGCATGCGCAAGCGCCGGGTGGTGGAGGGCACCGCCGACTTCTACGCCCAGGCGCGCGCCAGCGAGGCCATCCGGCGCTCCGACGTGGTGCTCCTGCTGATCGACGCGGCGCGCAAGTTCTCGCAGATCGACAAGGGCATCGCCAGCGAGGTCGCGAGAAGCAGCAAGCCGGTCGTGCTCAGCGTGACCAAGTGGGACCTGGCGCGGGCGGCAGGCAAGACGCCCGAGGACTACCGGTCCTACCTGGCGCAGCAGTTGCCGATGCTCGACTTCGCGCCGGTCGTCTTTCTCTCGGCCCTGGAGGGCTTCAACATCGACGCCGCCCTGGAGGCGGCCGCGGCAGTGTACGCGCAGGCGGGGTACCGCGCGCCGACCGGCCCGCTCAACCGCATCATCGAGGACGCGGAGACGCGCCGCTTCCCGCGGGTGAAGCGCAGCCGCGTGCCCAAGATCCTCTACGTCACGCAGACCGGGGTGCGCCCGCCGACGATCGTGGTCTTCGTCAACGACCGCAAGCTCTTCGGCGACGAGTACGCCCGCTACTTGGCGAACCGCCTGCGCGAGCAGCTTCCCTTCAACGAGGTGCCGCTGCGCATCCACTTCCGCGACCGGCGGCGGCCGGAGGCGTGAGACCGTCAGCGCGCGAGCCGGTCCTTGAGGACCTTGCCCATGGCGTTGCGCGGCAGGCTGGTGACGAAGCGGATGCTGCGCGGCTTCTTGTAGGAGGCCAGGCGCTCGCGGCAGAAAGCGGTGAGCGCGGCGGCGTCTGGCGCCGCGCCCGGCCGCAGCACCACCGCGGCAGCCACCGCCTCGCCGAGATCGGCGTCCGGCAGGCCGAAGACGGCCGCCTCGGCCACGTCCGGATGCTCCGCCAGGACCTCCTCCACCTCGCGCGGAGGGACCTTGTAGGCGCCGCTGATGATCAGCTCGCGCGCGCGGCCGGCGATGGCGATCTGGCCGTCGCGCGGATCGCGCCGCGCCAGGTCGCCGGTGCGGACCCAGCCGCTGGCCCAAGCCGCCTCGGTCGCCGCCGCGTCGCGCCAGTAGCCCGGGCCGACGCACGGCCCGCGCACCAGGAGTTCACCTTCCGTGCCGTTCTGCACGTCCTTCCCCGCGGCGTCGACGATGCGAACCTCGACTCCGGCCACGGGAAGACCCACCGTGCCGGGCCGCCGCGGCCCCTCGTAGGGCTGCGCCAGAGTGATCAGCGTCTCGGTCATGCCGTAGCGCTCGAGCAGCTCGTGGCCGAAGGCGGCGCGGAAGCGCCGCGCCAGCGCCGGCGGCAGCGGTGCCGATCCGCACACGAACAGGCGCATGGCTGGCAGGGCAAAGGGCCGCGCGTCGGCGCACTCCAGCAGGCGGCTGTACATGGTCGGCACGCCGAGGAAGAGGGTGGCGCGCTCGCGCGCCAGCGCCGCGAGCACGGTGGTCGCCTCGAAGCGCGGCAGCAGGAAGGTCTCGCAGCCGCTCATGAGCGCGCCGTGCAGGCCCACGCACAGGCCATGCACGTGGAAGAGCGGCAGCGCGTGGACCAGACGGTCGTCCGCGGTCCAGCGGAAGGCCGCGGCGAGCGCGTCGCAGTTCGCCTCGAGGTTGGCGTGGCGCAGCATCGCGCCCTTGGCACGGCCGGTGGTGCCGGAGGTGTAGACGATCAACGCCAGGTCGTCCGGGGCGGGGCGCGGTGCGAACCGCCGCGCCGAGGCCGCGCGCACGCTGCTGAGGAAGGACAGGGTGCGGGGCTCGCCGCGGCAGCGGGCCGGGCGCGGCGGCGGCGCCGCGCCCGCGCCGATCTGCAGGAGGGCGCGCACGCTCGGCGCTGCCAGGGCGCGTACCCGTTCCAGTGCCTCGCGCTCGCCGACCACGACCACCGGCTCGGCGTTCTCCAGGATCCAGGCCAGCTCGGTGCGCTGGTAGGCGGGGTTGGCCGGCACGCACACCGCGCCGAGCTTGAGCGCGCCGAGGTAGGCGAGCACGAACTCGAGCGAGGAGCCCGCATACAGGCAGACGCGCGCGCCGGGAACGACGCCGCAGGCGCGCAGCACGCGCGCCGCCGCGTTCGAGACGGCGTCGAGCTCGGCGAGGGAGTGCCTCTGGACGCCGGCATGCAGGCCCCCGCGCGGCGCGCGCCGGGCGGCGGCGCGGCGCAGGCGGTCGAGGATCGTCATCGCGCGCATGCTACCAGCCGCTCTCCCGTCGCGGCGCGCGTGGTAGGCTGTGCCTGCGCCGAGGACCCCGAGGTCGACGACGATGCGAACGATCGTGCTTCTTCTGCCGCTCCTGGCCTGCGCCGCCTGTGTTCCGTTGCTCGGCCAGCGCGGCTACGGCGACGTCTACCAGAACGTCGTCTTCAGCGACGTGTTCGATATCACCGTGACGCAGATCGACCGCGACTACGAGATCTGGAAGGCGGACGCGGAGGAGGGCGTGATCGAGAGCGCGTGGGACTTCGACTCGGTCTCCCCCGGATCGAGGCTGCTGCGGCGCGAGAAGGTGATCGCTCGAGTGGCCCCCGTGGAGGATGGGATCGAGCTGGTGGTGCGCGTGCGTACGCAGGTCAGGGAGCGCACCGGGCTGCTGGCGCCGGACGACCAGTCGGACGTGGGCTGGAGCGACGCCGAGGACGACGACGAACGCGCCGCGGTGGTGTTCCAGCGCATCCGCTCCGCCCTGGTCAGGGGACGGCCGTCCGAGGAGTTCGAGGAGCGCAAGCCGATCTTCGAGGAACCGGTCGAGTGACGCCGGTGGCCGCGGCGCGCGCCCTCACCTCTCCGGCAGCACGATGCCGTAGTCGCTGATCTTCTTGTTCAGCGTCGGCCAGGAGATGCCGAGCGTCTTGGCCGCCAGCCCCTTGCGGTACTTGCAGTACTCGAGGGCGCGCGCGATGGCCGCCTTCTCCACGTGGTCGAGCGCCAGCGTGGCGGGGTCGAGCGCGGCGCTCGGGGCGAAGGGCAGGAGTTCGGCCGCGATCTCCTCGCCCTGCGAGAGCATGACCGCGCGCTCCATGACGTTCGACAGCTCGCGCACGTTGCCCGGCCAGTGGTAGGACGCCAGCGTCTTGAGCACATCCGCGGCCAGGCGGCGCGCCTGGCGGTTCATGTTGCGCGCGTGCGTCTTGAGGAAGTGATCGGCGAGCAGCGGGATGTCTTCGCGGCGCTCGCGCAGCGGCGGCACGGGGATCGTGGCCAGGGCCAGCAGCGCCAGCAGGTCCTCGTGGAAGGCGCCCGACTGCGCCAGCGAGGACAGATCGCGGTCCGAGGCCGCGATCAGGCGCACGTCGATCGGCACCTCGCGCCCGCCGGCCTCGCGCACCAGGCGGCGCTCGCGCAGCGCGCTGGCCAGGCGCGCCTGGCTGGCGAGATCCATGGCGTCGACCTCGTCCAGGAAGATGCTGCCGCCGTGCGCCTGCTCCAGGGCGCCGCGTTGTTCGGCCAGCACGGCGGCGCCCTCGGCCTGGTCGGTGCCGAGGACTTCCGCCTCGAGCCGCTCCTCCGGGGTGGCCGAGCAGTTGACCGCGACGAAGCGCCCGGCGGAGCGCGCCGAGAGGTCATGCAGCAGGCGGGCGAGCAGCTCCTTGCCCGTACCCGTCTCGCCGACGAACAGGACGGGCTGGTTGCCCAGGGCGATGCGGCGCACCGCGTTGATCACCTCCTGGTGCGAGCGGCTCTCGCCGACGATGCGCCGGCTGCGGTGAATGCGCGAGCGGTGCTCGATCAGCTCGTCGCGCAGTTGCTGGTGCACCAGGGCCGACTGGTTGAGGGCGGAGGCGATGCGCACCAGGCGCAGCGCCGCAGCCATGTCCTCCTCGGAGAACGGGCTCTTGCGGCGGTCGGCGTAGACGAGCAACTGCGGGGCGACGCCGTGGTGCACCGGGATGACGAGGCCGTACAGCGGCCTCTTGGCGGTCTTGGCGTCCTCGATGATGAGCGCCTGGCGCGAGGTCAGCGCCTGCTGCACCCAGGGCCGGCGCGGATCGAGACGCATCTCCGGGATGGAGACGAGCTGCGCGTCCTGGGGATCGAGTGAGCCGGGGCGGAACAGCAGCACGGCGCAGCGCTCGGCGCCGAGCAGCCCGATGAGCGCGTTCAGCAGGGCGCGCGCCACCGCCTGCCGGTCGGGGAGCCCGCGCGTCGCCTCGACCAGGCCGGTGACCGCGTCCAGGACGGCCTGCGGCGACTTCAGCGCCGCGAGCGTGCGCTCCGTGGACAGCTCGGCCCGGACGCTGGCGTCCTCGCGCGCCGCGCCCGAGAGGATGACCGTGGCGCCGCCGTCGGCCGGGCCGCGCACGTAGCGCAGCACCGTGCCGCCGATCATGACGCGGTCCCCGTCCTCGACCACGGCGACCGTCACGCGCTCGCCGTTGACCAGCGTCCCGTTCGTGGACCCCAGGTCCTCGACGCGCGCTCGGGCGCCGTCCGGCGCGATGCGCGCGTGCGTGCGCGAACAGGACTCGTCGTTCAGAACGAGATCGCAGCTCGATGATCGACCGATCACCAGCGGGCGCGTGAGCTCCAGCTCCCTGCCCTGGCCGTCGCCTTGCTCGATCCTCAGCCTCGCGTTCGCCACCTTTTTCCTCTTGTGCGGCGGGCGGCGCGCGCGCCCGTCCAGAGGGCCAATCTACCGCAACGGCGCGCGGCGCGGCGCGCGCTTCCCGGTCGAGGCGGCCCTTCCCCGTCCCGGCGTGCCACGGCGCGGGCGCCGCGCGATTGAGCAGAACGGTACGGTGCAGTATGGTGGTGCGTTGGAGCGGGCGGCATGAGACCCCTGGACATCCTTCTCATCCTGATCTCGATCCTGTTCGCCACGGGACTGATCGACGACCACCGGTGGGGTCCGGAGCGGCGCCAGCATCGAGCGCTGGTGCGCTTCCAGCAGGCGCAGCTCGAGGTCATCGAGAAGAACCTGCAGGACTACCACAAGAGGACCGGCAGGTATCCGTCCACCGGGGAGGGATTGGACGTTGTTCCCGGGCTGCGGCGCGCCCTGCTCGCCGAGGAGTTCGCGCCCGCCGTTCCCTTCCTGGAGAAGAGCAGCGGCATCCGCACCATCCACGGCATCCCCTACGTGTACGAGAACCGCGAGGGCGCGCCGGCCGGGGCGTTCAAGGCGTCTCCCACCAGCGCCGACCACAAGAAGCGGCGGCGTTTCTGGCGCAGCGTGGACAAGGGCGTGGTCGTCAGCTCCCTGGGACTGCAGCAGGATGTCTCGCGCGTGTTCGGGCGCGCCTGGCTCGACGCGCTGCTGGTGTTCAGCGGCGTCGTGGTGGTGCTCCTGGCGATCGCCTACGTCATCGCCCGGAACCGCAGGGGAGGCGACCGCGTGCGCGGCATCAACGCCATGATCATCGTGGGAGTCGCCGTGCTGCTCGGCATCATCACGCTCGGGTTCACTGGCGGCGGGAGGCTCCCGGGAGGCGCGAAGAGTCCGCTGCCGGAGACGATCGGCGCCTGGCGCACGGACCTGCTCGACAGCTTCCTCGCGGTGCAGCGGGAATTCGTGGCCGCCGGCGGCCTCGACCAGGCCAGCTACGAGCGCCTCGAGTGCACCCTGAAGAACGAGTTCCAGGCGGCCGGCGCGGTACAGCCGCCGGCGCCCGAGGGAGCAGGCGAGCCGCGTGGCGGCGGATGAGCCGCTGCCGCGCGGGCGGGCCGCCGCGCGTTACTCGGGCGGACCGCCCTGGTAGATCCGCCAGTCGCTTCGCCACGGCGATGCAGCCGGCGGAGCGTCCGACGAGCGGGCGCTCCGCGCCGGATCGCCTGGCGCGGGCGCGGCGCTGTTACGGAGCTGCCGGCGCGCCAGCCCCTTGGCGTTGTGTCGTGCGCGGCTTGGTGGTAGAAGATCCCCTCGTCCTCCTGTTGCCCGAGCCGGATGTATGGCGAAGCTGATCAACCTCGGCGCAGAGCCGCGCGAGACCGTTTTCCAGGAGCTGTGCCGCATCGGGCGTGACGAGGGCAACGAGATCGTCCTCGACGACGCGGGCGCGTCGCGGCGCCACTGCCGCATCACGCGCGAGGGTGAGGACTACATCCTCGAGGACCTGAAATCGGCGAACGGCACCTTCCGCGGCGAGGAGCGCATCGATCGCGTGAAGCTGGTGGATGGCGACCGCATCCGAGTGGGTCGGACCGAGCTGCGCTTCTCGCTGGCGACCGAACCGGGCGCGGGCGCGACGCCGGCGCGCGCGGGGCGGTCCGAGTACGTGCTGATCTTCTTCCGCGGCGAGCGCGCCGGCGAGCGCGTGCCCTTCGCCGGCGAGCGGCTGACCTTCGGGCGCCGCTCCGGCAACACCGTCGTCTTGAAGGATGCGAAGGTGTCGGGAGTGCACGCGGAACTGGTCCTGGAACAGGGCCGGCCGGTGCTCAAGGACCTCGGCTCGACCAACGGGACGTTCCTCGAGGGGAAGCGCATCGACGAGATCGTGCTCGATCACGGTGACCGCGTGGTGATGGGAGACAGCGAGTTCGTGCTGGCTGACGCGGCGCAGGGCGATCCGCCGCTGCCGGCGGCCGAGTCCGACGAGGGCGCGCACACGATGATCAACGTGCCGACGGTGCGCGTGGTGCAGAACGTGCCGGGCGCGCAGCGGCGCAGCCCGCTGGCCCTGCTGGGCTTGCTGCTGCTGGTGGCCGCGCTGGGCGGCGCGGGCTGGTTCTACTGGCGCGTGCGACGCGACGCCGTTGATGTGCCGGCGGCTCCTCCCGCCGCCGGGAATCTGCTCGGCGGGCGCTGGTCGTTCGAGATCGGCGAGGACGCGCCGGCGCCCGGCACGGCCTGGGACCTGGGCGGAGGCGAGGCCTCGGGCGCTGCCTTCCAGTTGACGACGGCCGCGGTGCGCTCCGGGCAGCAGGCGCTGCTGGCCCGCCCCTCCGGCGGCGAAGCGGTGGCGCTGTTGCGGGACGGCATCCGGGTGAGCGGCCGCCTGCTCCGGATCAGCGGCTACGCGCGGACCAGCGGCGAGGCGGTCGCCGCGCTCGCCGCGCAGTTCTCCAGTGCCGCGGACGAGAGCTACCGCGTGGTGGTGCAGGTCGGCTCGGCGGCCGGCGCGGACTGGCAGCACATCTCCGGCGAGGTCTGTCCGCCGGCGGGCGCGACGCAGGTCGCCCTGGTGCTGATCGCGGCCGGCAGCTCGGGCGAGGTCGTGTTCGATGATCTGGTGGTCGAGGAAGGAGGCCCTGGCCGCGGCACGATCGCGTCGATCAACCAGTTCGAGTTCGAGCGCGCCGGGGAGCACCTGCTGGTGCGGCGCGGCAGCGATCTCCTGCGCATCGGCGCGCTCGTCCTGGGCGCGGCCGAGGGCGGCCCGCACGCGGCCGACTGCTTCCTGCACCACGGCGCGCTGCTCCTTCCCGGCGGCGCGGCGGCGGCCTACGCCTCGTCGTTCGCGGCAGACGCGCGCTCCGCGACCTGGCGCGTCGAATGGCAGGCGCCGGAGGGGCGCGCGCGCCTGCCCATCGTGCTGCTGCCGGCGCTGACCGAGGAGCCGGTGGGCGTCCTGGCCGGCGCGCGGCTCGAGCCGTACCGCGACTCGTTCGAGGCGGACGCGGTGACGGGCCCGGTTCTGGGCAAGGGCGCGACGCGCATGCGGCTTGCCTTCGAACCCGAGGTGCGCGTGGAGGCGGCGCGCGGCGCGGACGTCTATCGGCTGGCGCTCT
>DYIW01000247.1:3190-9266 GCA_020723465.1 Phycisphaera mikurensis | reverse complement strand
CACCCTCCCCATCTCCGGTTCCCAGCCAAACAGCCGCGACGCCCCGCGCGCGTCCGCGCGCGCTGCACCATTGTGGGGCGGGAGCGGGGTCCTTTCCCGCCCGCGACCGCCTTCCTTCAGTATGTTGTCCAGAGAAGGCCCTCCTCGCCCTGAGCATCGAGACGGCACGCGTGCAGAGCGAGCGGCGTTTCCCCGGCGGAGGGAGCGGCCGCGGCAGCGTGCCACTCGCGCCTGCCATTTCTTGCCTGCACCGGCCGCACGCATCGCCCCTGCCAGAAGCGGACCGCCTCGCGTTCGTCGCGCACGCAATGCACCGGGAGCCGCTGCCGCTCCCGGAGGCCGGGGAAACGGCCGCGATGCTCCTCACAAGTCATTCTTCCTGGTCGAGCAGTTCCCTCGCCAAGCCGAAGCGTAAGCCTCGGCCGCTGACCCGGGCCGTGCGGGCGCCGATGCGCGCGAGCGTCGCGGCGATGCACCACAAGCCGGAGGCCAGGATCGAGGCCCGGCTGGCCTCGATGGGCAGGCGGAGCCGCGCGTCGCGGTCCGTGTCCCTGAGCCGGCGCGCCTGGACCGCCGCGGCCTGTGCCGGGAAACGATGCCCCTCCGCCTTTTTCTCGTCGTAGGCGACAAGCTGCTGATCGAGGCAGGCCAGGTTGCTCGCGCTGCCGCCGAGGCAAACGGTCTCGGGCGGCGCACGCTCCGGCGGCACGGCCAGCACCGCCGGGAAAGCGCGTACGGCGTTCTCCACGCACTGCTCCAGGGCCGCCCAGCCGCCCGGCAGAAGCGGCGGCGCTCCGGCGTCGCCCAGGTAGGTCTCGGTCAGGACCACCGCGCCGATCGGTGCCGACAGGCGCAGCTTCCCCGCGTCGCCGACCAGCTCGGTGCTGCCTCCGCCCACGTCGATCACGAGCGTGCTGGCATCGCCGCCGTCTCCGACCACGGCCGCGTAGCTGAGGCGCGCCTCGGCCTCCTCGGAGAGGACCTCGATGGCGAGACCGGTACGAGCGCGCGCTTGCGCGATGAACGCCTGCGCGTCCGCCGCTCGCCTGAGGACGGCCGTGCCCACCACGCGCACACGCCCGGGAGGAACGCCGAGTTCAGCGATGCGGCGGGCGAAGCCTCCGAGCACGTCGATGGCGCGCGTCGCGGCCGCGCTGTCCAGGCGCCCCCTTGCGGCGAGGCCGGCGCCGAGGCGCGGGCCTTCGCAGCGGTCCTCGACCACCTGCAGGCGTCCATTCTCGTCGAGGCGGGCGACCAGCATCAGCACGGTGTTGGTGCCGAGATCGACGGCGGCGACCGGTGGTGAGCCTGTCTTCACGGCCCCACGAACTCGACCCGCAGCCCGCCGGGCACGACCTCGGCGCGCAGCAGCAGGCCCTCGAGGGCGTCCCGGACGTCGGGATCATCGAACATGGCGACCGCGAAGGACCCCAGTTCCAGCAGCTCCGCGTCCGCGGCCGAATCCATGAGCATCAGCGCCCACAGGAGGCTCTGCGAGGCGTAGCCGCTCTCGAGGACGAAGAGCATGCGCGCCGGGTCGCTCAGGTCGTGGTCCAGGTCGTCGAAGCACGCGAGCCAGCCGCCCTTGGCCTCGATCCCGTGGTCCTCGTCTTCCTCGAGGCGGCGCAGCGTGGACCGGAGCACGTAGGCGTTCACGGCGCCCACGAGCCAGCGGCCGGAGACCGTGAAGGCGGGCTGCGACAGCAGCCCGTTCCCCGGCACGAACACCTCGTAGCAGGCGTGTCCGTCCAGGTCGGTGCGCTTCACCTTCTTCGGGCCATGCGCGCCGGCGACGTCCGCGAGCACGCGCGAGAGGCCCGGCGGATCGCTGGCCTCGAGCAGGAAAGCGAGACGCGACGGGTCGCCCGCGAGCGCGTCCCCCGGCTGGAACAGCGCGAACTCGCCACCCGCGCTCGCGGCGAGGGCGCCGCCGAGGTTGGCCCCGAGCAGCGTGGCGAAGCGCTCCCTGAGCGCCTCCGGCCGCATGGAGCCGCCCGCGAAGCGGTTCAGCCCGGCGAGGAACGCGGCGGCCTCCCCGCCGCGCAGCCACAGCGCCAGGCAACCTGGAGACCGGCGCGGCAGGAAGGGCAGGCAGGTGAAGGGCCGGTTCGGCTGCGGGTCATCCTGGCGCTCGCGCAGGCGCGCGGCGCTTTCCTCCAGGAAGGCGCGCGCCTGGAAGCGGCCGCCAACGCCGCGCAGTGTCAGGGCGACGCCGTCGCACTCGCGCAGCTGTTCGATGACCAGGCTGCGCGCCCAGCCGTGCCGCACCAGCAGGGGGGTCTCTTCTTGGCGCAGGTGGCGGAGGTTCGCGTAGCAGAACACGGAGCCGGGCTCGGGCTCCACCTGGCGCCACGCCTCGACGAAGCGACCGCTGTCCTCGAGCGATCCGAGCGTCTGCCGCAGCGACCGGTCGATGGCCTTCGTGACACGTTCCACCGATTGTCCGCCGATCAGCAGGCCCTGGTGCTCCGCGAGGACGATGCGCTGGCCGCTCGCCGTGCGGAAGTCGACGAGGCTCACGCCGCGGTGCTGCAGCCGCACCGGCGGCGGAGCGGACGCCACCGCGAAGGGCAGGACGAAGCCGTCGAGCGCGGCTCCGGCGGCGCTCTCCCCCGCGCCGGCCGAGGCGATCGCTTCGACCACGCCCTCGAAGCCGTCGGCCTCGGCCAGGAACAGCACGTCCGGCCGGGGCTGGCCCTTCTCCAGCAGGAAGCCCTCGACCGAGAGGGCCAGCGCCCCCTCGCCGCGCCCGAGCACGGCCGGCGCCGCGTCCAGCACCGCGGGCGGCAGGAAGAGCGACAAGCCGGAGGCGAACTCCCCCAGCCTGCCGCAGAACTCGGCCGCGTCCGCTCGAGAAAGCGCCTGCACGATGTCCGTGCGGCGCAGGCGGCGCAGGAAAGCCGCCCGGTCGGACACCCAGACGAAGGTCTTCGTGTCCCGCGACACGAGCGCGGCCAGGCGCGCGGCGGCCGTGCCGCCTGGCGTGGCCGGCGCGGCGAGGACCACGAACGCGCACATGGCGCTGGCCAGGCTGCGCGTCCTCATCACAGGATCCCGTACTTCCTCAGCCGGTTGTAGAAGGTGCGCCGCGGCATGCCGAGGGCCTTGGCCGCGTCGCTGCGCCTGCCCCCGCAGCGCCGGATCGCCTCGAGGATCGCCGCCTTCTCGATCTCCTCCATCGTCCGGCCGGCGAAGACCGCGTCGCCGCCGGGCGCCGGCCGGCGCGCGTCCAGGAGCGGCGTCACCAGATGCGATTCGATGGTGCCGTCGGCGGCGAGGGCCGCCATGCGCCTGAGCTCGTTCTCCAGCTCGCGCACGTTGCCCGGCCAGTGGTAGGCGACCAGCGCCTTTTGCGCGGCGGGCGTGACCCGGCGCCGCTCCTGCCGCGACTCCTGCGCGATGCGCGCGAGGATGTGCTCGACCAGCAGCGGAATGTCGTCGCGCCGCTCGCGCAGCGGCGGCAGGCGCACGGTGATGACCTTGAGCCGGTAGTACAGGTCCTCGCGAAACGTGCCCTGCTCCGCCATGCGGCCCAGGTCGGCGTTGGTCGCCGCGATGATGCGCACGTCCACCCGGGTCGGCTGCGTGGCACCGACCTTCCTGAACTCGCCCTCATGCAGGACCCGGAGCAGCTTGCGCTGCAGGGGCATGGTCATGTCGCCGATCTCGTCGAGGAACAGCGTGCCGCCGTCCGCCTGCTGGAACAGGCCGACGCGGTCGGTGTTGGCGCCCGTGAAGGCGCCCTTGACGTAGCCAAACAGCTCCGACTCGAGCAGCGACTCGGCCAGGGCGGCGCAGTTCTCCGACAGGAACGGCTTCTCCGCGCGGCTGCCGTGGCGGACGATGGCGCGCGCCACCAGCTCCTTGCCGGTGCCGCTCTCGCCGAGGATGAGCACGGGGTAGTCGGTGTCGGTGACGATGTCCATCAGCCGGAACACCTCGCGCATGGCGGGGGAACGGCCGACGATCTCGGAGTAGTCGTACTTGGGCGGCGGCAGGGCCGCTCGAGCCAGCTTCTCGCGCGCGTCCAGCAGCTCCTGCTCCTGCTCCTTGACGCGCTCCTCCAGCCGCTGGTTCAGCTCCTCGAGTGTGCGGCGCTGCGCCTCGTTCTCGGCGTGCAGGCGGGCGTTCTCCACCGCGACCGCGGCCTGATCGGCCAGCAGCCGCGCCAGCCGGCGGTCCGACTCGGTGAACGAGCCGCGCTTGAAGCGGTGGTCGATGTACACGCAGCCGATCGTCTCGCCCTTGAAGCACAGCGGCACGCACAGGATCGACCGGAGCTGCATGCCGGCCACGGACGCCAGCTTGCCGAACTGCGGATCGTCCGTGGCCGAGTCGGTGAGCACGTCCTCGCCCGAGCCCATGACCTGCTCGGCGATGGTGTGGCTGATCTTGAACTCGGGCGAGCGCACCGCCTCGCGGTCGAGGTTGCGTGCCACCTCCACCTGGCCCTGGCCGGCGCCGCGGCGCAGGATGAGGAAGCCGCGCTCGGCGCTGGTCAGCTCGATCACCGCGTCGAGGATGGTCGCGAGGATCCTCTTGGGCTGCTGCTCCGAGGCCATGGCGTGGATGATCTCGATGATGCGGACGAGCCGCTCGCGCTCCCTCGCCTCCTCACCACCACCCAGGATGGACTCACGCAGGAAGGAGCGCAGGTCTTTCTTCTTCGGTTTCTCGGTGGGCATCGAGGGACGATTGTACGCGATGGGTCCTCGCCGGCAGCCTTGGGATGTTGGAGAGAGCGGAGCGTCGCGGCCGCTCCCTGACCCACGGCCGCGATCGCTCGGCACACCAACCCTCCCCTCCGGTTCCGAGCCAAACAGCCGCGACCCAAGCCGGGACCCAAGTCCCGGCCCGATCCTGCCGACAAGAGGAATCCGGAGGACGTCGATGAGCCAGACCGTTCAGGATTGCGCCACGGCCACGCTGCCCGCGGAGCTGCACGCCGCGCTCGTGCGCCTGGTCGAGATGAAGGCCATCGACCTGCCGGTCCTGCCGGAGGTCGCCAGCCAGGTCATCACCGCCAGCATGGACGAGGAATGCGACCTGCGCCGTCTCACGGCGCTGATCAGCCGCGACCAATCCATGACGGCGCACCTGCTGCGCCTGGCGAACTGCGCCCTGTACGCGCCGGCCGTACCGATCCTGTCGCTGCAGCAGGCCCTGAATCGCCTGGGTCTGAAGAAGATCCGCGAGCTGGCGCTCATCGCCTCGTGCGAGAGCAAGGTGTTCCGCGTGGCCGGTTTCGACCTGGCCGTGCGCGGGCTCTTCAAACACTCGCTCGCGGCCGCGGCCTATGCCCAGGAGATCGCGCGCAAGCGCGGCGACGCCGTCGAGGAAGCCTTCCTGTGGGGGCTGCTCCACGACGTCGGCCGTCCCGTGCTCCTGCAGGCGATCGCCGACCTGAGGGATGAGCTGGGCGTCGAGGTCGAGCGGCAGTCCGTGCTCGCGGCCGCGGGCGAGTTCCACTGCCGCGTGGGCTGCGATCTGGTGCTGGGGTGGGGTCTTCCCGAGAGGCTGGCGGCCGCCATCCTCCACCACCACGCGCCGGCGCAGGCGGGAAACGCCTGCGCCGTCGCGATGCTGACGCGTCTGGCCGATGACCTGGCGCACTTTGCCGTGGGGCCGAACCAACTGCCGGCCGAGGCGCTGCGCGGCCACGCTGCGCTCGCGCCGCTCGCTCTCGATGGGCAGGAGCTGGAGCGCCTCCTGGCGTTGAAGGAGACGGTCCTGCAGGTCGTCGAGTCCGTGGCCTGACCGGGCGCTCGAGGGATCAGGCGCCTCAGCGCTGGCCTTCCTCCGCAGGCGCGGCGGCCGGCGGCGCGCCCGCGTCGCCTTCTTCCGCCACGCCCAGTCCCTGCAGGACCTCGCGCACGTAGGGCAGGGTGAGCAGCGCCGGGTAGTAGTAGCCGATCGCGTCGATCACCTCGCGCAGCTTGGCGCGGTTGTTCTGCGCGGAGTAGACCTGCAGGGCGACGAAGAGCGTGCGGAAGTTGGCGGGCGCGATGGCGCGCGCCTGCTCGACGTGCTGGCAGGCGCGGTCGAGGTCGCGCCCGGACCTGAGGAAGTACTCCGC
>DYIW01000247.1:0-3180 GCA_020723465.1 Phycisphaera mikurensis | reverse complement strand
GTTCGGCTCGGCGAGCTGCGGGTTGCGGGCCAGGGCCCCCAGGTAGATCTGCGCCGCCTGCTCGGTCCGGTTGTCGCTCCACAGCGCATCGGCTTCGGTCAGGAGCTTCTCGACCTCGGCCTGCTCCTCCTGCAAGCCGGCGGCGGGCGCCAGCTCCTCTCCTGTCTGCTCGGACTCCCAGGGCGTGAGAGCTTCCACCGCGCGGGTAACGAAGTCAGCCTCGGTGCTGAGCCGGCGCGACGCCCAGTTGACGCCGTGGGCGGCGAGAATGCCCCACCACGGCGCGACCACGGGCATGGTCTCGTCCGGCTGCTCGCCGCTCTCGCCGTCTGTCTCCTCCGTCTGCTCCCCCGGATCACCCTTCAGCAGCAGCCAGGCCCGCGCGTTGTTGGGGTTGATCTTCAGGGCCTTCTCCAAGGTGCGGCGTGCGACGTCGTCCATGCCCTGCTCCTGCAGGAAGATGGCCTGCAGGACGAGGGCCTGATCGTCGTCCGGGTTGAGCTGGAGCAGGCGGCCGACCCACTTGCTGCCGGCGTTGATCAGGGCGTCCCGGTCCGCCAGGTTCTGCGTGAGCGTGGCCAGCTCCACGCAGATCTGCGCCGCCTCCAGCAGGAACTCCGGATCGTCCGGATGCTCGCCGAGCGTCTGCCAGAACTCCTCGATGCCCTCGAGCCGTTCGCGCGCGTCGCCGTAGCGGCACTTGCTCAGGCCGCGCCACACCCGGGCGCGGCCGTTTGCCGGGTCGATCCGCAGGGCGCGCTCGAAGTCGGCGACGGCGGCCTCGTGCGACTCCTCGCTGTAGTGGCACTTGCCGCGTTCGATCAGCGCCTCGACGCCGTTCGGATCGATGGCCACGGCCCGGTCGAAGGCGGCGATCGCCTCCGGCCAGGCGCGCTGCCGCACCAGCTTCGCGCCGGTGGCGACGTACTGAGCGTATTCGGCGCGCTCCGCGCTCGCGCGGTAGCCGCGGCTCCTCCTGCCTCCGACCAGGATCACCACCACGGCGATCACGATCAGGGACGCGAGCACGGAGATGACGCGGTGGCGCCGCACCTTCTTCAGCAGGCGCGTGTGCAGGGCGGTGCGCCGGGCCAGGATGGGCTCGCCGGCGAGGAAGCGCTCCAGATCGAGGGCGAGCTCGATGGCCGTCTGGTAGCGCCGATCCGGGTCCTTCTCGATCGCCTTGTGGCAGATGGTCTCGAGGTCGCGCGACACTTCCGGGCGCAGGCGGCGCACCGGCCGCGGTTCCTCGTACTCGATCTTGTGCAGGATCTCCTGGGTCGATTCGCCCTGGAAAGGCGTCGCGCCGGTGAGCAGCTCGTAGAGGGTCACGCCCAGGGAGTAGATGTCGGTGCGCCGGCCGACCTGCGAGCGGTCGCCGCATACCTGCTCCGGGCTCATGTAGATCGGCGTACCCACGAGCGCGCCCGACTCGGTCAGGGTGCCGGCCTTCTCGGGTCTAGCCAGGCCGAAGTCCGTCAGCACCGGCCGGTCCCCGTAGCTGAGGATGATGTTGGCCGGCTTGACGTCGCGGTGGATGATGCCGTGCTCGTGCGCGAAGAAGAGCGCGCGGGCCGCCTGGGCGACGATCGCGGCGCTGTCGCGCGCGGAGAAGTGCCGCTCGCGCATGGCCTTGTCGAGGGACGTGCCCTCGACCAACTGCATGGCGTAGTAGAAGACGCCGCCTTGGTCGCCGATGGCGTGGATCTGCACGATGTTCTCGTGCACCAGCTTGGCGACCGACTGGGCCTCGCGTAGGAAGCGCCGGATGACCGTCTCCGTCACCGACAGGCTGGGCGGCAGCACCTTCAGCGCCACGGTCTGCCCGAGGCGCACGTTCAGCGCCTCGTACACGATCCCCATCGAACCGTGGCCGATCTCGCGCACGATCCGGTAGTCCCCGAGCGTCTGCCCGAGGAACGAACGCGCGATCTGGCGGGCGTCCGCTCCCTGCGGCGCGAACAGGCGGGTCTCGCCGGCGCTCTCCTCCTGGCCGAGGGGCGCCGTCTCTCCCGGGTCGCTGCCATCCTGTCCCGCTTGCTGCATGACGTGCTGAGCCTCTGCGCAGGAGAGGCTCATCCGGAATTCACGATTCTCAGGCCGATTGCTTGAGCTTGGCTATGGGGAATGAGAAACGGCGTCTGGGCGCCGTACTGCCGCCGCGGCCCGCCTATTCGCCGAAAGCGGGATTCCATCCTATCCAGCCCTGGAGCGCCGGTCGCGGCGAATCAACACCAGCCGGCGGCCGCGCGGATGGCGAAGAGGCGCGCGAGCAGCGGCTCCAGGTCGTCCAGGCGCAGCATGTTCGGACCATCCGACAGGGCCGCGTCCGGATCGTCGTGGACTTCCAGGAACACGCCGTCGCAGCCAGCCGCCACCGCGGCCTGAGCCAGGTAGGGGATCATGCGGCGGTCGCCGGAACTCTGCTTGCCGGCGCCGCCGGGAAGCTGCACGGAGTGCGTGGCGTCGAACACCACCGGCACGTCCAGATCCTGCATCAAGGGGATGGAGCGCATGTCCGAGACCAGGGTGTTGTAGCCGAAGGAGGCGCCGCGCTCCGTGAGGAGCAGGTTCTGCCCGCCCGCGGCCCGCACCTTGTCCACGACGTTCCTCATGTCCCAGGGAGCCATGAACTGGCCCTTCTTGACGTTGAGCGCGCGCCCGGTGCGCGCGGCCGCCACGAGCAGGTCCGTCTGGCGGCAGAGGAAGGCAGGGATCTGCAGCACGTCGACCACCGCCGCCGCAGGCGCGGCCTGGTCTGGCGAGTGGATGTCGGTGACGAGAGGCAGGCCGGTTTCTTCCTTGGCGCGCGCCAGGATGGCGAGGCCCGCCTCGAGCCCGGGCCCGCGGAAGGAATCGATGGAGGAGCGGTTGGCCTTGTCGAAGGAGGCCTTGAAGACGAGCTGTACGCCGCTCGCGCGCCGGACCTGCTCCAGGCGCCGGGCGATGCGCAGCACCACCTCCTCGGACTCGATGACGCACGGGCCGGCGAGGACGAGCAGGGGCTGGCCCGCGCCCGCGAGGTACGGGCCGGCGCGCGCGAGGCGCTTCGGCGGTGTCTCGGCCATGCGGAACAGTCTACCGGTGCGGCAGGCGCGAGCGAGGGGCGCGCCGCCTCGCTCAGTGCCTGAGCAGGAATCCCCCGCGGCCGCGTTGCGAGCGCCGGGGGGGCCGAATGCG
>DYIW01000246.1 GCA_020723465.1 Phycisphaera mikurensis | reverse complement strand
ACGCTCCCGATGCAGGCCGCCGCGAGCAGCAGGGCGGTCGCGAAGGCGAGCACGGAGGCCCGGCGCGCGCGGCGCGCGAACCGGCCCGCCGCGGCCTCGGCGACCGCCGCGAGCGCGAGCGCGCGCGCCTCGCCCCTCGCGGCGAGCGCGCCCCGGAGCTGCAGCGGGATCTTCGCCTGCTCGACCGCGCGCTCGAGGCTCTGACCCGCCGCGAGCTGCCGGCCGGCCGCCGCGAGCGCCGCGCCGAGCGAGCTCGAGCGCGAGCTCGCGCCCGCGATGCGGAGCGCCTCGCTCCCCTCGACGCCTGCGCGCAGGGTCACGGCGAGCGAGCTCGCCGCGGTCGCGAGCGCGGGATCGGAGACCAGGGAGCGCAGGCCGGGGATCAGCGAGAGCAAGCCCTCGATGAAGCCGGTCGTCGAGTTGGCCCGCGCGCTCGAGCGTCGCCAGAAGGCCCAGTACGTGAGGAGCAGCGCGACCGCCGCGAGGCCTGCGACGAACCAGGCGGAGCCGAAGATCTCGAGGAGCGGGAGGCTCGCCCCTGTCGTGGGGAGGACCTTGTAGCGAAGCACGAAGCTGAGCTGCGAGAGCACGGCAAGCAGGAGGAGCGGGTAGAAGAGGGGCACGAGCGCGGTCCGCAACACGTCCTGGACCGCCGAGAGATGGCGCACGGCGCCCTCCATCAGCGAGGGCAGGTCAGCGCCCTTGCGGCCCGCCTCGAGGAGCGCGGGCAGCTCCGGCGGCAGCAGTCGCGAGGTCCGAGGGAGCGGCGCTCCCTGCTCGAGCGCCCCCTGGATCGCGCGCAGCTCGCCGCGGAACCGGCCGGCGACGGGCTCGAGCTGCCGCGCCGCCTGGATCGGCGCGAGGCCGAGCGCCACCAGCTCCGCGAAGGACCGGACCAGCGCTTGCTTCTCCCGTTCGAAGAGCACGTTCACACCCCGGGCCGGATCGTGGCCGCGATCGTCGAAGCCGGGCTGGCCAAGGCGAGCCCGACGAGGAGCACGACACCCAGGAAGCAGACCGCCGCGGCGGGGGCCATCCACGCGAGGGAGCGGCGGCTCGCGGCCACGAGCGCGCGGCTCGCCCGGCGCGCGGCGCGCTCGAGCGCCTCCGGCCGCTCCGCCTCGACGGCGCTGATCAGCACGGCCTCGGCGCGACGCAGCGTCCCCGAGCTCAGCAGGGCCTCCCCGATCCGCCCTCCCGCCTGCACGGTCGCGACGCCGCGGGTGAGGGTCGCTCGAAACCCCGTGAGGCCCACCGCGGCGGCCGCCTGGACGTAGGCCTGCGCCGGCGCGACGCCGGCCGAGAGCCTCAGCGCCAGCGCCTCGAGGAGCTCTGCCGCCGTCAGCTGACGGAGCGCCTCGCCCACGATCGGCAATCGCGCGCGCAGCCGCGCGAGGAGCCCGGAGGGGCGCCTGCGCAGCGCGAGGAACACGGCCAGCGCCCCCGCGGCGGCGAGCAGGAGCGCGAGCCTCCAGCTCCTCACGAAGGAGGCGAGCTCGAGGAGCCACTGCGTCCCGAGCGGCAGCATGGCATGACCCTGCTCTCGGAAGAGGGCCTCGAGCGCCGGCGCGACCACGAAGGAGAGGAAGCCGAGCAGGAGCACGAGCGAGAGGAGGAGCAGCTTCGGGTAGAGCGTCGCCGCGCGCGACGCCGCGCGGAGCTCCTCGCGGGCGCGGTAGAACTCCGCGAGCCGCGCGAGCGCCGCGGGGGTACTGGCGCCCGCGCCATCGAGCACCTCGCGCGCGAGCGCGAGCTCTCCCGCCGCCGCGAGCGCCTCGCCGAGCGGGCGCCCCTCGCGGGGCAGCGCCGCCGCCGCGCTCAGCGCTCGCCGCGCCTCGGGGCGACGCTCGGCCCTGGCCAGGGCATCGAGCGCCTCCGCGGTCGGCGTGCCGCCCTCGAGCAGCGCGGCGAGCTGGGCGAGGCGCGGGCCCAGCGTGAGATCGGGGGCCATCACTCAATCTCGTTCTCGATCAGCGGGCCCCCCTTGTCGGTCATCGTGTAGCGCGAGCGGACCTTGTCGCAGTCGAGGTCTCCGCTCGCCTCGGCGGCGAAGCCGTCGCCCTTGAGGATCACCTGGTACTGGTAATAGACGCGCCCGTCTGGCCGGAAGCCCAGCCGGTCCCAGGCCTCGTTCGAGCTCCACTCGACGGGCGTTCCGCACGCGGCCACCTTCGGGGCGAGCGGCGCCGCGAGGTAGGCGCCGTGGTCCATGCGGTGGGCCTTCTCGAGCGCGGCGATCGTCTGCAGGTTGATCGACACCTCGGTGGTCTTCGCCTTCCGGATGTACTTGATGAAGGCGGGGATCGCCGTCGCCGCCAGGACTCCGATGATCGCGATCACGCTCATCAGCTCGAGCAGGGTGAAGCCCCTCTCCCGATCCATGCGCTCTCCTTGCGTGCCCCGAGCATAGGAGCGCCGATCGCGAGGTGCAAAAAAGGCGAACCGGGCGCGCGAACCGCGCGCGCGGTTGCCCGCGACCTCTCGAGGCTGTACAAGACCGGCATGACGCTCGCCGCGCGCTCCGGTCGCTGGCAACGCATCGCTCGCGGGACCCGCCAGGCGCAGGAGCCCGCGGGCGTGCTCCCGAGCTTCGCGCGTCCGCTCGGCGTCGATGTGATCATCGACGACGGGGGGCGGAGTCACCTGATCGAGCTCCAGCACGGCTTCGGCCGGCGCGGCCTGATCGAGCTCTTCCCCGCCGAGAACCGGCTCTACCGCAAGACCTACTGGCGGCTCCGCCGCGAGCTCGGCAGCTCGCCGCGCATCACCGAGGGGATGCGGCGGATCTGCGGCGACAAGACGCGCACGCTCGCGCTGCTCGCGCATCACCAGCCTCCCTCCTTCGTCTTCCGGGGGGACTGGCCGGCGCTCGCGGCCTGGCTGCGCTCGCTCGAGAGCGACCTCGTGCTCGCCAAGCCGCCGCGCGGGAGCTGCGGCGTCGGGATCCTCGTCTTCGATCGCCGCGAGCTCCTCGCCGCCGGCGCGCCGCCGGCGCTCGGCGACGCGATCCTGCTCCAGGCCTTCGTCCGCTCGCGCCTGCTCGCGGGCAGCGACGGCGCCCACCACGTGGGCTGCATCCGCCACGTGGTGCTGCTGAGCTCCGAGGGCGAGCGGCTGCACGTCCTGCACCTGCCGAGCTACTGGCGCGTCTCGCCGGCGCCGTTCGCGCCGCGCGCCGAGAAGGACGCCCTCACCGCCAACATCAGCCGCGGCGCCTTCCCGCTCCCCGTCGCGCCCGCCGACGAGCTGCGCGTCGCGCGGCTCGCCGAGGGCGTGACCCGCGAGCTCGTCGCCGCGATCGTCGGCTGCCCCGTCGAGCCCGGGAGCTCGGGGTGGCTCGGCGAGCGTGCACACTCGACCCCGCCCGGCTAGGACTCTGGCCCCCAGCGGGGCACGTCGCCCCAGGATCGAGCTCGTACGATCAACACCTTAGCGTGCGCCGCGCGGGGAATGGATCTTGCGATCAACAGGGCTCGTGAGGATCCACGCGGCCAGCCTTCTTCTGCTCTGCCTCGCAGGTTGCGCGAGCTCCCTGCCCGCGACGGAGCCGCGCTTCGTGGCAGGACCCCTCGAGGAGCTCCGGCCCGTCGCGTTCCCCTCGCCCGCGAAGCAACCCGCGAGCGCGGCGAACGCCGCCGAGGGGCCGGTCGTCGTCGGACCGCGCGGGCACGCGCTCAACGTGGCCTCGAGCCTCCACCGCGTCTTCCAGGCGCTCGGGATCCCGAGCGAGGTCCACTGCGAGCCCGTGAGCGCGAACGAGCAACGCCGGCAGATCCGCATCCGCTTCCCGTCGGGGCTGAGCGAGAGCCAGCAGGAGGACGTGAAGCTCCTCCTCGGGCTCCTGCGCCGCGAGGTCGCGACCCTCTGATCTCAGGCGATCGCACGACCCCTGAATTCAGACACCGGTCGGGGCACCGACACGTCGCTCGGCGCGGACGGTCGGGCTTGCAGATCGCCCGGTCGCAGCCCGCCCGGAGATGAATCATCTGGCGTCGCGTTGCGACCTCTCTCTCTCTCTCGCAGCCCGCCCGGAGATGAACCCTCTGGCGTCACGTTGCGACGCGCAGCAGAGACCGCGGGTCCCTGAGGGCCTGCACCGCGTGGTGGCGCCCCCCCAGCACCGCGTGGCCAGCCGCACCCCGACCCAGCCGAGCCCCCGGGAACTTCACGGCTTCGCTCGCGCCCCGGCTCGGCCCGCACGTTGCACTATCCTCGAGCCACGATGCGTGCAGGCCTCCTCTCCCTCCTGCTCGTCGCAGGATGCTCCGACGGGGTCCTCGGTGGCGGCACCGAGGACCCGGGCAGCGACGCGCGGGTGATCGGGATCCTCGACGGCGGCCCGACGGCGCGCCAGGACCGAGGCTACTTCCCGCCTCCGCTCTCGCCGGACAAGGGTGGCGCTCCCAAGCTCGACAGCTCGGTTCCGCCGCCGCTCTCGCCCGACAAGGGCTCGACGCCGCCTCCCCCTCCCCCGCCCAAGCTCGACCAGGGCGCGCCGAAGCCCGACAGCTCGGGCGGCGTCACGCTCTCGGCGAAGGAGGAGGATCTCTTCGACGCGATCAACGACGCGCGCGCGAAGAACGGCCTCAACACGCTCACGATCGATCCCTACCTGCTCTGCGCGGCGCGGCTCGCGGCGCAGGTCGTCCCGCCGACGGGCAACTGCGGCCACGTGGGCCAGGACGGGAGCTGGCCCTCCGACCGCGCGAAGAAGTGCGGGATGGCCGCCTCCGCGGCCGGCTACGTGAACGAGATCGCGGCCGGCCCCGGCTTCACCGACGGTGCCGACGCGGTCTGGGGCTGGAGCCAGAGCTCGGGCCACTGGTGGGGCCTCACGCATCCGCAGGCGAAGACGATGGGCGTCGCCGCCACCGCGAACGGCTGCTACTGGGCCGTCTTCGATTGCTGCATCGCCGGCTCCTGAGCTACTTGTGGCACTGCACGCACGCCGCGAAGGAGTAGGTGTACGTCGCGACGCCCTTGTGCTTGCTGTCCATCGCCGTCTGCGTGTGCTTGTGACAGGTGCCTAGGCAGGAGAAGCTCGCCGGGTTCGCCGGATCCAGGTGGCAGGCGGAGCACGCCTTGGCGTGGGGCCCCGTCGTCGGGAAGTAGCTCGCGTGGTTGAACGTGGCCGGCTTCCACCCGCCGGTCGTGTGGCAGGAGCTGCAGGCCGTCGGGAAGCCCGCCGCGGAGTGGTCGGGCAGCTTCACCGCCGCGCCCTTCGACGCATGGCAGCCGTGGCAGCTGGTCGCCGTCGGCGTCGACGGTTTCGCGGGATCGGGGTGGCAGGCGACGCAGCCGAGCGCCGCGTGCTTGCCGGTCAGCGGGAACTTGCTGTGGTCGAACGCGGCCGGCTTCCAGCCCGCGGTGCCGTGGCAGCTGTCGCAGGCCGTCGAGAACCCGACGGCGAGGTGATCCGGCGTCGCCGGCGTCGAGCGGTCCTTGGCGTGGCAGCCGACGCAGGTGCTCGCCGTCGGGATCGATCCGCTCGGATGGCAGCTCGAGCAGGCGAGCGTCGCGTGCTTGCCGGTGAGGGCGAACTTGGTGTGGGCGTAGGTCGCGTTCTTCCAGCTCGTCGTGTTGTGGCAGCTCTCGCAGGCCGTGGGGAAGCCCGCGACGGTGTGGAGCGGGTCGCCCGGGATCGTGATCTGCGCCTGGTGGCAGCCATAGCAGGTCGTCGCCTTCGGGGTGCTCGGGCTCGCGGGATTGGGATGACAGGCGGCGCAGCTCACCGCCGCGTGGCCGCCGGAGAGCGGGAACTTGGTGTGGCTCGTCGCGGCGGGCGTCCAGGCGATCGTCGTGTGGCAGGTCTCGCAGCTCGTCGAGAAGCCCGCGGCGAGGTGGTTCGGGCTCGTCGGCCTCGCGCGATCCTTGGCGTGGCAGCCGAAGCAGGTCTTCGGCACCGGCGAGCTCGCGTGGCAGCTCGCGCAGGCGACGGCGCCGTGCCCGCCGGCGAGGGGGAACGCGCTGTGGTCGAACGCGGCCGGCTGCCAGCCGTTGACCGTGTGGCACTTCTGGCAGTCGGTCGGAAAGCCGGGCACGCCGTGGGCGACGGTCTTCGGCTTCGCGAGGTCGGCCTGGTGGCAGCCGTGGCAGGTCGTCGCGGTCGGCTTCGAGGGATTCTTCGGGTCGGTGTGGCAGCTCGCGCAGGCCACCGTCGAGTGCCTGCCCGTGAGCGGATACTTGCTGTGATCGAAGGAGGCGGGCTTCCACGCGTTGACGCCGTGGCAGTGGTTGCACGCGGTCGGGAAGCCCGCCGCGAGATGGTTCGGGCTCGTCGGCCTCGCGCGATCGGCGTCGTGGCAGCCGGCGCAGGTCGTCGGCAGCGGCTGCTTGCTGTGACAGCGCGCGCACTCGAGCGCCGAGTGCGCGCCGAGCAGCGGGAACGTCGCGTGCGAGTAGCTCGGCGACTTCCAGGTGTAGATCGTGTGACAGCTCTCGCAGCCGGTCGGGAAACCCGCGGCGAGGTGGTCGGGGTACTTGGCCCTCGCGCGATCGGCGTCGTGGCAGCCCGCGCAGGTCTTCGCCCTCGGCTGCGCGAGGCTGTCGGGATGACACCTCGCGCAGGCGACGGCCGCGTGTCCGCCGAGGAAGGGGAACCTGCTGTGGTCGACGCTGGCGGGCTTCCAGCCGTCGAGGGTGTGGCAGTCCTCGCAGCGCGTGGAGAACCCCGCGGCGCGGTGGTCCGGATCGCCAGGGCGCGACCGGTCCTTCTCGTGGCAGCCGATGCAGGTCCTCGGCACCGGCTCGGTGGCGTGGCACTGCTTGCAGGTGAGCGCGGCGTGCTTGCCCGCGAGCGGCGTCTTGAGGTGAGCGAAGGCCGCCGGCTTCCAGGCTGCCTGCGTGTGGCACTCGCCGCAGCTCGTCGGGAAGCCGGCCTGAAGGTGGGGCGGGAGCTGCGGGCGCCCCCGGTCCGCGTCGTGACACGTGACGCAGGATCGCGGCGGCGCCACGACCCCGCTCTTCGGGGTGCAGCCCGCGACCGCGGCGAGGATCAGCAGCGAGCGTCGAGGCAGGACCCGTCTCATCGGAAGCGATACCCGAGCGTCGCGAAGGTCACGAGCGCGCGCTCGCCAGGGCCGATCGCCGCGACGGCGTCGAGCGCTGCGGTCCAGTGGCGGAAGCTCAGGTCCAGCTCGAGCGCAGGACCGTGTCGAACCCCGGCGCCGAGGCCCGCGCGGTCGCGGACGTAATGGACCGCGTAGGAGGCCGTCGCCGACGCCCAGCTGCCGAGCGGGAGCGCGTACCCGGCCCGCCCGCCGAGGTCCTCCTCGAGCGTGCTCCCTGCCGCGGAGACCGCGATCCAGACGCGATCGTCGGCGCGGATCAATGACGAGGCGTGCAGGCCGCCGCCGCCCACGAGCAGCCGGCTCCCCGGCGCCCGCTCCCAGATCAGCTCGGCGTCGACGCCCAGGCGCGCGCTGATCCGGTAGTCGATCGATCCGCGCAGCGCGAGCACGGCGTCGGTGGCGAGGAACTCCGGGCTCAGGAGCGCGAGCGCCTCTCGCGTCATGACCGGCCGGTAGTAGTCGCAGCGCGCGTCGATCCGGAGCCCGCGCAGCGGCTCGCCCCCCAGCTCCAGCGTCGCGTGTGTGAGGTCGAGCGCCGGCCGCTGGCCGGGGTCCTCGGCGCGGTGGAGGTCCGCGACCGCGCTCGCGTGGAGCCAGACGCGGGCGCCGCGGGCCGCGAGCTCGGCCACGACCGCCTTCCTGTCGAGTCCCCCCTCCCACGTCGACCCGACCATCCCGAGGTCCGCCGAGACCTGCCAGGCGCCCGCGCGCGGCGCGAGTCGGAGCGAACCGTAGGCGCCGAAGACCCCGGACTCCGTCGAGGGTCGGAGGTCGGCCTCGCGAGGGGCGAGGCCACCAAAGGCGCCGACGTGGAGCGAGGGGGTGATCCGGACCCGGACGCTGGCGCCGTCGACCAGCGAGGAGATCGGCAGCGGCGCGCCCTCCATCCGACCGAGCTCGAGGTCGAGCCGCTCGAGGTGCAGGCCTCCTCGCAGGGTCTGGACCAGCAGGTTGGGACGACTCGCCGGGTAGGGTCGCGCGACGCCGGGAGAGAGCTCGGCGCGCAGGCGGATCCGGTGCGCGTAGTCGAGCCACCTCCCGGCGAGGCTCAGCTCGGAGGCCAGCCCCAGGCGATGGTACTGGGTCTGCGCCTCGCCGAGCTCGTAGACCCCGAGGTACTCGACCTGGAGCGACCCGTTCACCCGCTGCGCCCCGGAGGCCTCGCCCGGCCCGCTCCGGCGCGCGCGGGCCTCGACCTTCTCCGTTCGCTCGAGCGCCACGCCCTCCCAGCAACCGGCCAGCTCGGCCTCGCTGCGAGGCGGCGGCAGCTGCCGCGGGCGCGACGCCGCGGGACGCGACGCCGCCGCGCGCTCAGGAGGGATCTCCGCCCACGCGGTCCCGCCCCGGAGCGGCATCGGCCGATCGACGCGCGTCGCCACCCGCGCACCTGCCGACCAGACGTCGAGCACCGTCGCCTCCTCGGTGCTCTTGTCGGCGAGCGGCACGACCACCCGGTCGCCTGGTCGAAGCCCGTGCCGGGCGCCGAGGCTGACGAAGGTCTCGCGCACCGTCACCTCGACGACGCGCCCGCGGATCCGTGCGGCCCGTGCGTCGGTGCCGCCGAGCGCCAGCGCGCAGCTCGCCAGCGCGCAGCTCGCCAGCGCGAGCAGGCGCCGCTCAGGCCTCCCCATGCTTCATCACCATCTCCACCCCGAGCTGACGGAGGAACGCGCCCGGCGGCACGCCGCCGGCGCAGACGAAGACCTGCTCGGCGGCGACCGCCATGCGGTCGGCGCCAACGCTCACGACCACGCGGTCGGGACGGAGCTCCTCGACCTTCGCCCCGAGCGCGAGCGTGAGCGCGCGCGCCGCGGCGGCTTCCTCGACGCGCGCGCGATTGCGCGGCTTGGGGCGCGTCAGCTTCTTCCCGTGGTAGATGAGCGTGACCTGGGTCCCCGGTTGCTCGGCCAGCGCGAGCGCGATCTCGCAGGCCACATCGCCGCCCCCGACCACGGCGAGCTGGCGCCCCGACCACTTCTCCGGCTCGAGCATGCGGTAGGCGACGTTGCACTCCGACTCGCCCGGGACGCCGAGCGTGCGCGGCGTCCCGGCGACCCCGGTCGCGAGCAGCACGCGACGGCACCGGAGCGGTCCGCGGCTCGTCTCGACGCGAAACAGCGGGCCCTCGCGCTTCACGTCGTCCACCCGCGTCTCGTGGCTGATCTTCACTCGCGTCGCCTCAAGGATCCGTTGCCAGAGCGCGAGCAACGCCTC
>DYIW01000245.1 GCA_020723465.1 Phycisphaera mikurensis | reverse complement strand
GAGATGCCGGGAGTCTCGGATGCGGTCCCGGTTTTCCTCATAGATGCGCTTCCACTGCATGGCGTCACCATAGTACTTGAGCGCGATGGCCGAGAGGGTGTCGCCCGGTTCGATCCTGTGGGAGCTGGCGCTCGGGCGCGGCCGCTCCGGTTTCTTCGTCTTCTTCGTCTCGCGCCGCGGCGGGTCCGCCGGCCGCGCGCGCGCTGGCGCCTCGTCCTCCTCTTCCTCGCGCGGCGCGGCGGCGCGCCGCGTCCTGAGCTGCTCCGCGGGCGGCAGCAGCAGCTCCTGGCCGACCTTGAGCTTCTTCGGGTCAAGCGGGCCGTTCAAGGCCAGGAGCTCGGGCCAGCGCCGCGCGCTGCCGAGATGCTGCTGCGCGATGCCGGAGAGGGTGTCACCGGGCCGCACGACGTGGACCTTGAGCCCCACCGCGGCGCTGGCAGGCTCCTCGACCGGCGGAGCGACCTGCTGGACGGCAGCCGGCTGTGGAGCGCTCACGGCCAGCTCATCGCCGCGCGGTCGCGCTCCCTCGTTCGTCCCATCGACGAGCAGGAGACCCGGTTCATCCGCGGGCGCGGCGTAGCGGATCGCCCCCGCCGGCAGCTCGCGCCGCACGAAGGTCAACACCAGGAAGAGCACCAGGATGCTCGCCAGGGACAGCAGGCCGTATTTCTCCAGCTCACCCATGGGAGCCTTCCTGCACCAGCCCATCGTCGTCGGCCAGCAGCGCCCGCAGGCGCGTCCACGCGCCGGCTTCCTGTCCGCCTTCCGCGCGCGCCATGCCGATGAGCAGGCCGACGCCGAACAGCGAGGATACCAGGGAGGAGCCGCCGGAGGAGATGAACGGCAACGCGATGCCCTTGGTCGGCACGGCCGCGGTCACCACGGCCACATTGATGACGGCCTGCAAGGCGATCGACAGGGTCACGCCGGCGCCAATCACGAAGTGTCCGGGGCAACGCTGCATGACGACGATGCTGGTGGCCAGCACGGTGAACAGCAGGAACAGCAGCACCACCAGCGACGTGCCGACGAAGCCCAGCTCCTCGCCGATCCCCGCCAGGATGAAGTCGCTGGAAATCATCGGCAGGTAGCCGAGCTTCGCCATGCCGGCGCCGAGGTCAGCCCCCGTCAAGCCCCCGGAACCGAGCGCGAGCAGGCTCTGGCGGGCCTGTTCGCCCATCGCTGGATCGATGAACTGCCGGAACCGGTCCTGGACGTGTGACAGGGAAGTCATGGCGTAGGCCAGGCAGACCGGCAGGCCGACCGCCGCCATGATCAGGAAGTGGCGCACGCGCGCGCCTCCCAGGATCAGGAGGAGCGTGCCCAGGCCGAGCATGAACACCGTCGAGCCGAAGTCGGGCTGCAGCAGCAGCAGGACCATGAGGATGGCCAGCACCGCGGCGACGGGCAGAAGCCCGACCTGGAACTCACCGATGCGCGGCCCCACCTTGCGCACCCGCGCGGCAATGAAGACGATGAGCGCGATGCGGGCGAACTCGACCGGCTGGAAGACCACGGGGCCGAACACGAACCAGCGGCGCGCGCCGTTGATCCTGGCGCCGATCCCGGGCACGCACACCAGCAGGAGCAGCAGCACGGCCGCGGCCATCAGCGGCTTGTGCCACTGCAGCAGCCAGGAGGGTCTGACCAGGATGCCCGCGGCGAGGAAGCCCAGGCCGATGAGGATCTTCACGCCCTGCTCGAACAGCGGGTCCCACGAAGCACCCAGCCCGTGCACGCGCGCCACCTGCGGCGCGCGCGTGGAGTAGACCATGATCAGGCCGAAGCCGAGGAGCACGGCCACGATGAGCAGCAGCCAGTGCGCGCGCGCGTCCAGCACGGCGCGAGCGGGAGCGCCCTGAACCAGCCGCGGTCCGCTGGCGGTCTCTGCCATTCCTCACCTCACCTTCAGCGTTGCCAGGCCGAGGATCGCGAAGATCACGGCGACGATCCAGAAACGCACCACCACCTTCACTTCATGCCAGCCGGCGAACTGGAAGTGGTGGTGCACCGGCGCGATGCGGAAGATGCGCTTGCCGCGCAGCTTGAAGGAGCCCACCTGCAGGACCACCGACAGCGCCTCCACGACGAAGACGCCGCAGATGATGGGCAGCACCAGCTCCTGGCGGGCGACCACGGCCATGAAGCCGATGAGGCCGCCGATGGGCAGCGAGCCGGTGTCGCCCATGAAGACCTGCGCCGGGTAGGCGTTGAACCAGAGGAAGCCCAGACACGCTCCCGCCAGCGCCGTGCACACGATGGTCAGCTCGCCCGCTCCCGGCACCTGCGGAATCAGCAGGTAGTCGGTGAAGTCCTTGCGGGCGACGACGTAGATGATGACCGCGAAGGTCGCGGAGGCGATGAGCGAGCAGCCGGTCGCCAGGCCGTCCAGCCCGTCCGTCAGGTTCACGGCGTTGCTGGTGGCGATCATCACCAGGACGGCGAAGAGCAGGTAGACGGCGCCGCCCCAGAGCGAGAGATCGATGAAGCAGTCCTTGGCGAAAGGCAGGCGCAGCTGGTACGGATTCTCGGCGCCGCCGCGCTCCGCGAGCATGACGATGGCGAGTGCCAGAGCGAGAGCCACGGCCAACTGGAAGACCAGCTTGGCGCCGGCGCGCAGGCCCGGCCGGTTCTTGTGGCTGAGCTTGATCCAGTCGTCGATGGCGCCGATGAAGCCGAAGCCGATCGTGCCAAGCAGGGCGAGCAGCACGTACGGGTTGCGCAGGCGGCCGAAGAGCAGCACGGCGGAGAGCAGCGCCAGGAGGATGAGCACGCCGCCCATGGTCGGCGTCCCGGCCTTGGCCTCGTGCAGCTCGGCGAGCCGCGCCGAATCGGTCTTCTGCACGTCCTCGCCGATCTTGCGCCGCCGCAGATAGGCGATGACGGGCGGCCCGCACAGCACTGCCACGAGGAAGGCGCAGACCGCCGCGAGCGCCGCCCGAAACGTCAGGTAGCCGAAGAGGTTTTCTAGGGCGGTTCCCTCGAAGAAGCTGAGCAGCTCGAGAAGCACTTGCCTGACCTACTCACTCGCTCCGGCCTGCGCCGGCCGGCGGCATGAAAGGAGACCCGAAGGTCCGCGGGTGGGCGTGCGGAGGCGACGAGACGGCCGATACCGGTTTCGTTTCCCTCTGGCGCCCGGAACGCCCGGGCGTCAACATCCGCTGGTTTTACGTCCCGTGACCATCACCCACTCCGCGGACCCTCGGATCGAGGCATCCGGTTGCCGGCCAGTTCGGCCGAAGCATTTGTTCGGTCCCCCGCCGCGGCGCCGACCACGGCGGCGACGACGCGCTCCAGCCCCATGGCGCGCGAGCCCTTGACCAGCACCGCGTCATCGGGGCGCAGCCGCGCGGGCAGATCGCGCGCGCACTGCTCGGCGTCTTCGTAGTGCAGGAGCTGATCGCTCGTCAGACCGTGTTCGAGCGCGCCCGCGAGCACGTGCGCCGCCTGCGCGCCCACCGCGGCCACCAGGTCGAAGCTGCCGCAGGAGAGGTGCGCGCCCACCTCGCGGTGCAGGCGCTCCGCTTCCGCGCCCAGCTCCAGCATGTCGCCGAGCACCAGCACCTTGCGGCCCTTCAGAGCGAGCGCGGCGAAGGTCTTGATCGCCGCCTTCATCGACCCGGGATTGGCGTTGTAGGCGTCGTCGATCACCAGGCGTTCGCCCACGCGGTGCTTCTTCAAGCGCATGGGCGGCCCCTCGAAGGTGAGCAGGCTCTGGGCGGCCTGCTCCAGGGGGACGTCCAGCTCCGCCGCGACCGCCAGGGCGGACAGGGCGTTGTAGAGGTTGTGGCAGCCGAGCAGCGGGATCCTGACCCGCTCGCGGCCGTTCAGGTGGAAGGCGATGCGCTCCAGGTCGCAGGCCGGCATCGTCGCCGTGTAGTCGGCCCGGCGCAGCACGCCGGTCGTGGCCACGCGGCAGCGCGCGCGGCCGCGCAGCGCCGCGAAGCTCTCGTCGTCGGCGTTGAGGATGGCCACGCCATCCGGGCTGACGTGATCGAGCAGCGCGCCCTTCTCGCGCACCACGCCGTCGAGGCTGCCCAGCCCCTCGAGGTGCGCCGCGGTCACGTTGGTGATGACCGCGACGTCCGGCCGCGCCACCTCCGCCAGGGTCTCGATCTCCCCCGGCGCGTTCGTCCCCATCTCCAGGACCACGGCCTCGGTCTCGGCTTCGGCCAGGAACAGGGTCAGCGGCACGCCCACGAAGTTGTTGAAGGAACGGGGCGAGGAGATCACCTTGAAGCGCGCGGCGAGCGCGTGCGCCGTGAGGTCCTTGGTGGTCGTCTTGCCGTTCGAGCCGGTGATGGCCACGACCTTCGCCCGCAGCCGGCGGCGCTGGTGCGCGGCCAGGTCGAGGAGGGCGCGGCTCGTGTCCTTCACCTTGATCAGGGGCAGGGGCGGCTCGCCCGGCAGAGGCTGGTCCACGACCGCCGCCGCGGCACCGCCGCGCGCCGCTTCGTCGAGGAAGCGGTGAGCGTCGAACTTCTCCCCGCGCAGCGCCACGAACAGCTCCCCGGCGCGCACCGTGCGGCTGTCGGTGGACACGCCGGCGATGTGCTCCGGCAGCGTTCCGAGCGCCGTGCCGTGCACCGCCGCGAGCAGCGCGCCAGCAGTCAGAGGCTCCACAGCACCTCCTTCGCCACGGCGCAGTCATCGAAGTCGATGCGCTCGCCGCCGACGAGCTGGTAGTCCTCGTGGCCCTTGCCGGCGATGAGGACAATGTCGCCGCCGCGCGCCGCGAGCAGGGCCTGGCGGATCGCGCGCCGGCGGTCCGGCTCGACGTCCACGTGGCAGTCGCGCGGGATGCCGGCGAGAATGGCGGCGATGATGTCGTTCGGGTCCTCGCTGCGCGGATTGTCGCTGGTGACGATGGCCATGTCCGAGAGCGTGCCGGCCACCCGGCCCATGCGCGGCCGTTTCGAGCGGTCGCGGTCGCCGCCGCAGCCGAACACGGTGATGATGCGCCCCTTGGTCAACGGGCGCAGGGCTTCCAGCACCTTGCGCAGGGCGTCGTCGGTATGCGCGTAGTCGACCAGCACGCGGAAGTCCTGGCCGCAGTCGACCGGCTCGAGGCGGCCCGGCACGCGCTTCAAGAGCTGGAAGCCGCCGTGCACCGACTCGAGCGGGAAGCCGAGCGCGACCGCCGCGGCCCCGGCGGCCAGGGCGTTTTGCAGGTTGTGGCTGCCCGGCATCGGGATGTTGACGTCCACCTCGCCCTGGGGAGTCCTGAGGATGAACGACACGCCGTCGATGTCGACGCGGCGCACCTTCGCGGTCACGTCCGCGGCGCCCTTCAAGCCGTAGCGCAGCACGCGCGCGCGCGTGCGGCGCTCCAGCTCCGCGGCGGCCGGATCGTCGGCGTTGAGCACCGCCACGGCGCAGGGCGCCAGCGCCGCGAACAGCGCCGCCTTGGTCTCCCGGTAGGCCTCGAAGGTCCCGTGGTAGTCGAGGTGCTCCGGCGTCAGGTTGGTGAACACGGCCGCCTGGAAGTCGACTCCGGCGACGCGCTGCTGCGCCAGCGCGTGGGACGAGACCTCCATGACGGCGAGCCGCGCGCCGCAGAGCACGCCGCGCGCCAAATGGGCGTGCAGCTCGATGGGATCGGGCGTGGTGTTCGGGGCCGGGGCGGCCACGCCGCCGACCTCGTAGGCGATGGTCCCGATCAGGACCGTCGGCCCGCCGTCGTAGTCGGCGATGGCGCGCAGCATGTACGAGGTCGTGGTCTTGCCGTTCGTCCCGGTGATGCCCACCACCGGCAGCGTGCGCGCCGGGTAGCGGAAGAAGCGCGCGGCGATGAGCGCCTTCGCCAGGCGGCAATCCGCGACGCGCACCACCGTGACGCCGTGCGGCACCGCGACGTCGCCCTCGACCACCACGGCGCACGCGCCGTTCTGGACCGCCTGAGCCAAGTAGCGCGCGCCGTCCTCGCGTGCGCCTGGCACGGCGAAGAAGAGCGCGTTCGGTCGAACACGGCGCGAATCGGTGGCCAGCGCGCTGACGACGGCGGCCGCGTTCCCCTCCACGGCGAGCGGCTCCACCGCCCGCAGCAAGTCATCGAGCCGGTTGCTGGCGATCCGCGCGTCGCTCAAGGCATGCGCACTCCCGACCCCGCTGGCCGCCATGGGGTCCACTACCTCGAATCCCCGTGCATACGGTCCGGCTCCACGCGCAGGTAGGCGAGGCCACGTTCCAGGATGTCGCGCGCCGCCGGCGCCGCCACCATGCCGCCGGAGTACAGGGCGCCGCGCGGCTGGTCGACGACGATGGCGACCAGCAGGCGTGGCTCGCGCGCCGGCGCGAAACCGACGAACGAAGAGGTGTACTTGGTGGGATCCTCCTCCCACTGGGCCGTGGAGGTCTTGCCCGCGACGCTCAAGCCCTCGATCGCGGCGCTCTTGCCCGTGCCCTCGTCCACCACGCCGATGAGCATGTCCCGCACCGCCTCGGCCGCCGCCACGCTGAACACGCGCCGCTCGGCTGGCTGCTCCTGCGGCAGCACCGTTCCGTCCGGCGCGACCACGCGCGCCACCAGCCGCGGCGGCCGGTACGTCCCGCCGCTGGTGAACACGGTGTAAGCCGCCGCAAGCTGCAGCGGGGAGACCGCGATCTCGTGGCCGAAGGCCAGGGACACCAGGGTATAGGCGCGCGACCAGTTCGCCGGGCTGGCGAGCATGCCGCTCGTCTCCGCGGGCAGGCCGACCCCGGTGCGGCTGCCGAAGCCGAGGTTGGTCAAGGTGGCGTGCAGACTGCGGAAGCCCTCCAGTTGCCGCGCGCGTGAATCGGCCTCGTCCGGCGCCAGGCGCAGAGCGAGCTTGGCCATGCCGATGTTCGAGGACTTGACGATGATGTCGCGCGGAGTGAGCAGGCCATTCTGATGGGAATCGCGCACCGTGCGCCGGCCGATCTGGAGCGTGGTGCAGTCGACGATCTCGGTGAAGCGCACCTGGTTCTGCTCGACCGCCGCGGCCATGATGAACGGCTTGAAGGCGGAGCCGGGCGTGTAGTGGAAGCTCACCGCGCGGTTCACGTGCGCGGACAGGTCGTAGTTGCCGTAGTGCGCCGGGTCGAACGTCGGCCGCACGGCCAGGGCGAGCACGTCGCCGCTGCGCGGGTCGAGCACGATCGCCGTGGCCCACTCCGGGCGGTGTTCCTCCATGATCTGGTCGAGCGCTTCCTCCGCGTAGTACTGCAGCACCATGTCCAAGGTGAGATAGACGTCGCAGCCGGGCGCTGGCGGCTCGAAGCGGCAGTCGGCGTCGAACATCGGCCGCAGGGCGGCATCCCGCTCGATGACCTGCCGGCCCGGAGTCCCCCTGAGCACGTCGTCGCAGGCCAGTTCCACGCCCGCGTGCCCGCGTCCCGCCCCGTCCGCGTAGCCCACCACGTTGGCGGCGAGCCGTCCTTCAGGATACGAACGCACCCAGGTCCGCTCCAACTCCAGCCCGGGCAGCTTCTTCTCCCGCTTCTTGCGCCAGAGCTCGCCGACCTTCTTCGCGTCGTGCAGCGGCTGGCGCAGGATCTTGCGGTAGCCGCCGCGCTCCAGCAGGGCACGCACCTCGTCGCCGCTCACGCCCAGCGTTTCCTCCAGCTCGCGCGTGATCTGGTCGCGGTGCTGCTCCGTCCAGCTCGAGTTGGCGTAGATCTCCACCGCGGAGATCGACTCGGCCACCACGTAGTCCTTCCCGACCAGGATGCGCCCGCGCCCGGCCAGCTCGGTCTCCGCCTGGCGGTGCATGCCCGCGGCCGCCTCCTCGACGCCCGGATTCTGGATCACCTGCAGGTGGAAGAGGCGCAGCTCGAGAGCGATGAAGCAGAGCGTCAGGGCTGCGGCGAAGAAGAGCAGGCGGCGGCGTGAGTTCTTCATCATCATTGCGTTCCCAGCGGCGCGGGCCGGGCCCACTCGACACGCGGCGGCGCCGCGAACAGTTCCTGCTCGGAGAGGCCGAGGCGGGCGGCCACCTCCTGCACCACCTCCGTGTTGAGCATCTGCCGGCAGTGGGGGCGCTGGAAGGCGACGAGCCGCGCCAGGTCATCCGCCTCGCGCAGCGCCGCACCGACGACGTAGCTGCGCCGCGTCGCTTCCACATTGATCGCCGTGGTCTGCAGCGCGAGCGCGCCCAGCCCGGCAAGTCCCAACCAATCCGTCCAGCGCGGCATGGCCCCCGCCTCGCTTTCTTCAGGGCCGCACCCGGCCGCCGCGGAAACCCCGCCCAGCCGCCGGCCCGTTCATGTGGTCTCGTCCTCGCTCGGCACTCGCTCCGCCACGCGCACGCGCGAGCTCCGCGCGCGCGGGTTCCTCGCCACCTCGGCGGCGTCCGGCGCGATGGGCCGGCGCGTCAGGACGCGCACCGCGCCCTGCCGTGCCGCCTCGCGGAAGCCGCGCTTGACCAGCGCGTCCTCGCCGCCGTGGAAGGCGATCACCACGGCGCGGCCGCCCGGCCGCAGGAGGGTGAGCACCTGGGGCAGAGCGCGCCGCAGCGCGCCCAGCTCGTCGTTGACCGCCATCCTCAGGCCCAGGAAGCTGCGCGTCGCCGGGTGGTGATGACGCGGGCGGCACACTTCGCGCTCGATCAGGTCCACCAGCTCGCAGGTGCGGCGCAGCGGCGCCTGGCTGCGCGCGGCGAGGATCGCGGAGACGATGCGCCGCGCCTGCGGCTCCTCGCCCAGCGTGCCGATGGCGAAGAGCAGCTCGTCGCGCGTGCCGCGATTCACCAGGTCGGCCGCCGAGCGCGCGGCGCCCGGATCCATGCGCATGTCGAGCGGACCGTCGCGATCAAACGAAAAGCCGCGCTGCGCGTCGTCGAGCTGCAGCGAGGAAACGCCGAGGTCAAGCAGCACGCCGCTGGCGGCGTCGATGCCGAGCTCGGAGCTGACCTTGTCCAGGTCCGCGAAGCTGCCCTGGCGCAAGGTGACCCGGTCGCCGAAGCGCTCGAGGCGGCGGGCGGCGAGCGCCAGGATGGCGGGATCCAGATCGAGCCCGAGGACCCGGCCGCTCGTGGTCGTCTCGAGGATCTTCTCGGCGTGGCCGCCGGCGCCGACCGTCAGGTCGAGGATGATCGAGCCTTCCGCCGGCCGCAGGTAGTGGAGGACCGTGTCCACTTGCACCGGCTCATGGACGGATCCCGCGCCTGCTTCGGGCATGGTTTCCTCCCGCGTCACGCGGCCTGGGCACGCGCGCCGCGCCGCGCTCAAGGTGCCAATACGCCCCAGGGTCTTCGCGTGGCACGAAGGTCCCGAGTCTCCTTGACGAGAACTCGGACCGCCCGAATGCGCGGAGGCCGGCGGTCGGTCGAAGGGTCCTCCGGCTTCCTACTTCGGACTTCGAACTTCGAGCTCGCGGCGGCGCC
>DYIW01000244.1 GCA_020723465.1 Phycisphaera mikurensis | reverse complement strand
GAAGAGCGCGCGGTGCTCGCGCCCGGCGCTCTCGTGCAGAACCTCGAGAGGAGCGATCTCCCTCTCGCACAGGGCGCGCATCCCATCGATCGCGCCGGCGAGCGGCGCCACGTGCACGAAGGCCACGACCCCGCCCGGGCGGAGCAGCGGCCCGGCGCCGAAGAGCAGCTCCTCGAGGCCGCGCTCTCCGGTCTTGGCCGGTACGTTCGAGACGATCAGGTCGAAAGGCCCTTCCCCGGCCGCGCGGCAGGGCTCGTAGCCGCAGCCGGCGGCCAGCACGCGGGAGGCGCCGCCGCCCGGCGGGAGCCCATTCAAGCGGCAGTTGAGCTGCGCGACCGCCGTCGCCAGGCGGTCGCGGTCGCAGAGGACGGTCTCGACCGTGCCGCAGGGCATGGAACGAGCGATGGCCACGCCGAGCGGGCCCACGCCGCAGCCGAGGTCCAGCACGCGCAGCGGCCGCCCCGGTTCCTGGGAGAGCGGCCCGCCCTGGCGCTCCAGCGCGCGCAGCAGGCGGCTGGTGCCGACGTCCACGGCGGCGCTGCTGAAGAGATCGTGGCCGAGGGCCAGCTCGATGTCCGTGCCGCGAAAGGAGAACGTCTGGACGCGCACGATCCACGGTGCGACGGCCGCGTCCAGCGGCACGCCACCGCGTTGGCGTGCCGTCCTGCGCGCTGTTCCAGCCGGGCGCTTCACTTGCCCGGCGCCTTCTTGTTCTTCGCCTGATCGCGCAGGGCCTTGGCCAGCGCGCCGGCCTTGATCTTGCCGCAGAGCGCCGCCGCGGTCTTGCCGTCCTTCTTCAGCACGACCACCGCGGGCGTCGCCTTCAAGCGGAACTCCTGGAACAGCTCCTCGTGCTCTTTCCGCTCCAGCATGACCGCGACGAGCTGCTCGCCGTAGCACCGCACCAGCGGGTCGAAGAAGACCTCGTGCTGCAGCGCGCGCGCGTCCGCGCTGGCCTGATCCTCGGCGGCGAAGAAGTAGAAGAAGCCGCCGAGCTTCTCCTCGGCCATGCGCAGGCTGGCGGCCTCGGGGTCGTCGCTCCACTGAAAGGAGGCGTCGCGGCCCGGGGTGAAGCGGCCGTCCATGACCTCGAGCCAGTAGAAGTAGTAGGGCATGAGCTCGTTCGGGAACTCGTGCCCGAGCCCCGGCTGGATGCGGCACTCCACCGAGCGCACCTTGTCGCGCAGGAGCTCCACCGTGCCCTCGGCCGCTCCGCGGTTGGGGTCCTCGGACCCGGCGAGCGCGATGGCGCCCAGGGCCTTCTTCGCGCGCTTGGGCACCGAGCCTCCCTGGAAGCCGGCCGCCATCCAGCAGGCGCTGGCGAAGGCGAACTCCTCGTCGAACACGAGCGGCGCCAGGTTCCAGCCGCCGTTCGAGAAGCCGAGGCCGTGCAGCCGGCCGGGGCCGATCGAGAGGACCTTGGTCAAGTGCCGCAGGATCTCCCTGACCTTCTGCAGGTCGCCGTCGTCCCAACCCTCCGCGGTCGACTTCGGCGCGCACACGACGAAGTCCCGCTCGGCGAGGGTGGCGAAGCTGTCGGCCATGCCGGTCTCCGTGCCGCCGTAGCCGTGCAGCACGACGAACAGCGCGTACGGTTTGGCGGCGTCGTAGCCCTGCGGCAGCACGAGCTGGAACTTCAGGCCGGCGTGCTCCTGGGCCGAGGAGCCGGCCGGGTAGGGCGGCTCCTTGCCCTCGGGCGCGGCGCCGAGCAGCAAGCAGAACGACAGCATGGCGTGGAGCATGGCGGAGCGCTCCCGTGGAGGTCGGCGGCCGGAGCAACGAAGGCCCGAGCATAGCGATCCCGGGGCCGCGGGAGGCCGCGGCGCGCGCGCGCGGGAACTCAGAAGAGCGTGTAGATGAAGGGCGCCACGAAGGGGCTCGAGGCGGCCACGACCAGCAGCATGCCGATGGAGAGGAAGACCACGAGCAAGGGCAGCAGGTACCAGTGGCCGCGCCGCAGGAAGGAGCCGTACAGCTCGGTGATCGAGCCGAGGCGCCGCGCCGTCTTCCAGACGATGAAGAGCACGAGCAGCAGCACCACGGCCCAGAAGAGGCCCTTGCTGGCCGCGGGCGAGAGGACGCCCATGAGCCGCTGGAAGCCGAAGATCACGCCGGCCACGAAGGCGACGAGGAGCGCCACCTTGAGCACGGCCGTGAGCGGGTTCTCGCCCTTGACCGAACGCCAGTAGAGCAGGCCGAGGAGGAGCGCGATGAGCGCGGGCACGACGAACCAGGCCGCGCCGCCCCTTGACGCCGCCGTGGTCCGACGCGGCAGCGTCAAGGGTCTTTCTCCTGGCCCAAGCAAATCGGGCGCGGTGAAGCGCTCGAGCAACACCTCGGCGACCACGCGGTTGCCGGCCGCGTTCCAGTGCCAGTCCTGCTCGAAGTAGAGCCGCTCCCCGGCGGCGGCGCGCGCCGCGAGCGCCGCGCTCGGGTCGATGACGGTGAAGCCGGCCTGCGCGCACAGCTCGGCGAAGCGCCGCGTGGGCGCGCCCGCGTCCAGGTCCTCGAGGGCGAAGCCGGGCAGGCCGCGCGGCGGCGTGGCGTCGCCGTGGATCTCCCAGCGGTTCGGGATGATGAGCGCGAGCGGCCGCGCCCCGCTCTCCAGCGCGGCCGCGGCGAAGCGCTTGAGCAGCGCGCCGGTCACGCGCCAGGCCTCCTCGATCTGCGGCGGCTGCGCCCTCAGCACCGGTGCGTCCTCGAGGAAGGCCTTGCGGCCGCCGATCCTCACCGTGTGCGAGCCGGCGAGGCGCAGCAGGCTGAGCTTCTGCACGAAGTTGCCGATGGCGGTGTGCGCCCGCCACCAGGGCGTGCGGCCCGGGTCAGCAAGCGGCGCCGTACCGCGCGCCAGGGCTTCGCCGGCGAGCGTGAAGCAGGGCTTGGGCTTGTCGAAGTAGCTCGCCTGCGTGTTCCAGTACACGTCGTTGAGGTAGGGCGCGAGCACCACGAAGTCCGGGGCAAAGCGCCGGCCCTCCTCCTCGAACCAGAGCAGCTCCTGATCGGTCGAGTAGCCCTCGGTGCCGCCGTTCAGGACCTCGACCTCGTGCCCGGAGGCCTGGAGCGCGCGCTCGAACAGGCGCAGGAACAGGTCGTCCTCGTCCACGGCGTAGCCGAGGGTGAACGAGTCGCCGGCGAAGAGCACGCGCTGCACGCCGGCGGGCTTCTCGCGGGCGACCTCCGGGCCGCGCAGGCCGGCGGCGTTGATGGCGAAGGTCACGTCGAACTCGGCCGTGCTCTTCTCGGTGACCGCGCCCGGCTCCTTCTCCCAGCCGAGCGTCGGGTGGAAGCGGTTGATGGCTGGCGCGGGCGCGCAGCCGCCGAGGCGCAGGCAGCCCTCGATGATGAGCAGCAGCATGGCGCAGGTGACCAGGTAGCCGAGCAGTCGGTGCATCACGGCCTACTTCCCGTTCTTGGTCACGATGAAGCGGTTGTTGTAGATGAGGGCATCCATGCCGGACCTCATGAACGTGTTGTAGGCGTTCTCCGGCGTCTCGACGATCGGCTCGCCCTTCAAGTTGAAGGAGGTGTTCAGCACGCAGGCCACGCCCGTGGCCTCGCCGAACTTCTCGATGAGGCGGTGGTAGCGCGGGTTGTGTTCCCGTATCACTCCCTGCAGGCGGCCGGAGCCGTCGATGTGGGTGATGGCCGGGATCTTGTCGCTGATCACCTGCGTCACGTAGAGCATGAAGCGCGTCGGATACTGCGCGGCCGCGTCCGGTAGGTCGAAGTACTCCGGCACCTTCTCCATGAGGCAGGACGGCGCGAAGGGGCGGAAGGCCTCGCGGAACTTGATCTTGGCGTTGACGATGTCCTTCATCTCGGCGCGGCGCGCGTCCGCGACGATGGAGCGCGAGCCGAGCGCGCGCGGGCCCCACTCGAAGCGGCCGCTGTACCAGCCGATCACCTGGCCGCCGGTAACACGGTCCACGCAGCGGTCCAGGCAGCGTTCCTCGTCGTTCACCTCCTCGCAGTGGACGCCCTTCTTCTGCAGCCAGTCCGCGATCTCGGCGTCGCCGTACTCGGAGCCGAGGTAGGCGTGCTCCATGACGAAGCGCTCCTCGTGGCCGAGAAGCTGGTTCCAGGCCCACATGGCCGCGCCCACGGCGCCGCCGTCGTCCCCGGCCGCGGGCTGGATGTAGATCCTCTTGAACGGCGTCTGCTGCAGGATCTTGTAGTTGGCCACGCAGTTCAGGGCCACGCCGCCGGCCATGCACAGGTTCTCCGAGCCGGTCATTCCATGCAGGTGGCGGGCCATCTTGATGAGGATCTCCTCGGTCACCACCTGGATCGACGCGGCCATGTCCGCGTAGTACGTGTCCATGTGCACGTCGGCGCGCGCCGGATCGCGCGGCGCGCCGAACTTCTCGATGAACTTGGGGGAAATGGTGCTCTCCGCCGAGTAGTGGTAGGCGAAGTAGCGCATGTCGTGCCAGAGCGAGCCGTCGTCGCCGATCTGCACGATCTCCTTGATCTTGTCCACGTAGCGCGGCTTCCCGTAGGGCGCCATGCCCATGAGCTTGTACTCGCCCTCGTTCACCTCGAAGCCGCAGAAGGCGGTGAAGGCCGAATAGAGCAGGCCGATGGAGTGGGGGAAGCGCAGCTCCTGCTTGATGTCGATGCGGTTGCCGCGCCCGACACCCATGGTGCTCGTGGTCCACTCGCCGGCGCCGTCGACCGTGAGGATGGCCGACTCGGCGAAGGGCGAGCAGAAGTACGAGGCCGCGGCGTGCGACATGTGGTGGTCGGCGAACAGGATCTTTCGCGCCGGCACGCCCAGCTTCTCCTGCAGCAGCGACTTGACCCAGAGCTTGTCCGTGAGCCAGGTGAGCATGGACTCGCGGAACACCTTCCACGACTGGGGGAAGGTCTTGAAGGTGGAGAGCAGGATGCGCTCGAACTTGACGAACGGCTTCTCGTAGAAGACCACGTAGTCGAGGTCGTGCACCGTGATCCCCTCGTGCGCCAGGCAGAACTCGATGGCCTTCCGCGGGAAGCCGTGGTCGTGCTTGACGCGCGAGAAGCGCTCCTCTTCGCCCGCGGCGACGACCACGCCGTCCCGGATCAGGGCGGCGGCGGAATCGTGGTAGAAGAACGACAAGCCGAGGATGTACATCGAATCGGTCTTCCTGGGGTGAGAGAGCGCTCCAGCGCGGCGCGAGCGGGCCGCGTCAATCCTGCTTGCGGGCCTGCCTGAGAGTGTCGTTCGCCGACCGCCAGGGCGTGAAGCTCGAACCGCTCCGCGGATAGCGGCGCATGAAGGGGTCGCCGAGGAAGCGGTAGAAGACGCCGACCGGCGCCACCAGCAGCACGTAGAGGACGGTCAGCACCAGGCGCGACATCATGTGGCCGAAGTTCTCGAGGAAGAAGCGCGCGTTCGGGACCAGGCCCTTGGGCTTCTCCCGCGCGGTCATCTCGCCTTTGGCCTTCTTGTAGCCCTCGCCGACGTTCTGCGGCGGCGGGCTGACCGCGCCGTGAGGCGCCATCTTGGTGCACGGTTCCGTCATCCTACGACCTCGCGGGGCTCGAGCCGGTCCATGCAGCAGGCATCGGACAGGCGTGGCGGCGATCTTCAGCGGATTGCCAGGCAAGGGAGTATAGCGGCCGCCGGCGGCGTCAGCGGCCGGCGAAGAACGACTCGAGCAGGTTCTGGGCCACGCGCCGGCGGTAGGCGGCGGTCGAGCGCAGGTCGTCGATGGGGGAGATCTCCTCCTGGAGCGCCTGGCTCGCCTCGGCCAGGGAGCCGCCCGAGGCCAGCACCGCCTCGGTGCGGCTGAGTCGCAGGGGCACGGGCGCCACACTGCCCGCGGCCAGGCGCGCCACCGGGCCGACCAAGGCCGCCAGGACGACCTTGGAGATGGCCTGCGCGGCGCGCGCGCCGACCTTGCGGAAGCGCTGCGCGCCGTCCGGCAGCGGCGGGATCTCGAACGCGGCGATGAGCTCGCCAGCGGCCAGGGCCGTGCGCCGGTAGCCGGTGATGAAGTCCGTGAGCGGCAGGCGCCGCTGCCCGCCCGTGCTCTGCAGCACGACCACCGCCTCGGCCACCAGCAGGACCGGCAGCGAATCGGCCGCCGGAGAGGCGGTGGCGACGTTGCCGCCGATGGTCGCGCGGTTCTGGATCTGCAGGCTGCCGACCTGCCGCGCCGCTTCGGCCAGGATGGGCAGGCGCTGCCGCACCGCCTCGGCCCGGGCGATGTTGGCAAAGGTGGCGAGCGCGCCGACCGAGAGCACGTCCTCCTTGACCTCGATCCGGGCCAGCTCTCTGAGCGGCCAGAGGTCGAGGAAGCGCCGGCCGCGCAGCACGCCGGCGTTCGCGTCCACGAACAGATCAGTGGCGCCGGCGATGGGCCGGAGCGCCGGGTCGCCGGCGAGCGCCTGCAGCGCCTCCGCGAGCGAGGCCGGACGGACCAGTTCCAGGTCGGACGCGGCGGTCCTCATGCGCGCGCCTTCTTGATCGAGCGGTAGATGGCCTGGTAGCCGGTGCAGCGGCACAGGTTGCCGGCGAGCGCCGCGCGCACCTCCTCGGCCGCGGCGCGGCTGCCCAGGGCGTAGGCCGTGAGGAGGAAGCCCGGGGTGCAGGCGCCGCACTGCGTCGCGCCCTGCTCGACGAAGTGCCGGAGCAGCGGGTGGTCAGCGGGAATGCCTTCGACGGTCATGACGCGCGCGCCCGCGACCTGGCCGAAGGGCACGAGGCAGGAGCAGACCGGCTCGCCCTCGAGCAGCACCGTGCAGGAGCCGCACTCGCCCTCGCCGCAGCCCTCCTTCGTGCCGGTCAGGCCGCAGTCCTCGCGCAGCACGTCCAGCAGGCGCTTCATGGCCGGCGCCTGGACGTCGACTTCTCGGCCGTTCAGGTGGAACCGCACCGCGCCTCCATGATTTTTTCCGGCGTCGCGGGGAGCGAGCACAGGTCGTAGCCGGCGTTCCTGAGGGCGTTGATCACCGCCGGCGCCGGGCCGTCGATCGGCGCCTCGCCCAGCCCCTTGGCGCCGAACGGGCCGTGCTGGTAGGGCGTCTCCAGGATCACGACGTCGAGCGGCGGCACGTCGAGGGTCGTGGGGATGGCGTAGTTGGCGAGCTGGTGGTTCGCCATGCGGCCGTCTCTCTGCACCACCTCCTCGAGCAGGGCGTAGCCGAGCGCCTGGACGCTGCCTCCTTCGATCTGCCCCTTGGCGAGGGCCGGGTTCAGCGCCTTGCCGAAATCGAGCACCGCCGTGAGACGGGTGGGCCGCGCTTCGTAGGTCACCGGGTCTACCTCCAGCTCGACGACGTTGCAGCCGAACGTGTACGTGCCGTAGGCGTCGCCGCGGTAGGTCTCCTCGTCCCAGGCGCTGCCTGGCGGCTTCTCGTACTCCTTGGTGATGACGAGCGGTCCGTGCTGCTCGAGGTACTCCTCGGGCGAGAGCGATCCGAGCCGGTCGCGCATCTCCTCGGCGCAGCGCTTGAGGATGCCGCCCACGATCATGCTGGTGCGCGAGGCCACGGTCGGGCCGCTGTCCGGGACGCCCGCGGTGTCGACGGGGGCGATCTCGATGTACTCGTAGGGCACGCGCAGCGTCTCGGCGACGATCTGCGGCAGGACGGTGTGCGCCCCCTGGCCGAGCTCCGTGCTGGCCACGTGGATGCGCGCGCCCGTGGCGGTCAGCTCCAGCGCGGCGCGCGAGGCCAGCCGCTCCTCGCCGGCGCCGGTGAAGCCTGCCCCGTGGAAGAAGAGCGAGAGGCCGATGCCGCGCCCGCTGCCGCGGTTCCGGCGCCACTTGCCCTGGAAGTCGGTCCTGATGGCCGCCTCGCACAGGACGTCGAGCGCGCTGCAGTCGGCGCCGAGCTGCTGTCCCGTGGCCGTGGTGTCGCCCGGCCGCCAGGCGTTCCTTTCGCGCAGGGTGAGCGGGTCGATGGCCAGGCGCTCGGCAATGCGGTCGAGATGCGCCTCGGCGGCGAACTGGGTCTGCGGGGCGCCGAAGCCGCGGAAGGCGCCGTTCGGCGGCGTGTTGGTCATGACCGCGCGGCCGCGCACGCGCACGTGGTCGCAGCGGTACGGGCCCGTGGCATGCAGCGCGCCGCGGGAGATGACGACCGGGCTGAGCGTGGTGTAGGCGCCGGCGTCCATGAGCACGTCGATGTCCATGGCCGTGATGCGGCCGTCCCAACGGACGCCGGTGCGGTGGCGCACGACCGCCGGGTGGCGCTTGGTGGTCGCGGCCAGGTCCTCCATGCGGTCGTAGATCAGCTTCACCGGGCGGCCGCCCTTCAGCGCCGCGAGCGCGGCGTGCGCGGCGATCATGGAGGGGTAATCCTCCTTGCCGCCGAAGCCGCCGCCGGTGACCGCCTGCACCACGCGCACCTTCTCGGGCGGGAGCGCGAGGACGCGGCACAGGGCCGCGTGCACGTAGTACGGGCACTGCAGCGAACCGTGGATGGTGACGCCGCCCTGCTCCGGCACGGCGATCACGCCGTTCGGCTCGATGTAGGCGTGCTCCTGCCAGCCGGTGCGGTACTCGCCCTCGACCACGACGTCGGCCGCGGCGAAGCCGCGTTCCGGGTCGCCCTTGTCGATCCGCACCTCCTTGAAGACCGTGGTCGAGCGCTCGGCAGCGAAGAGCGGCTCCTCCGCGCGGTACTCGACGTCCACCTTGGCTCGCCACAGGGCCTCGCGCTCGGGGTGCGCGATGACCAGGAGCGGCTCCTCGGCGTGGCGCACCTGGCCGTCCGCCAGGCAGGGCTGATCGTCCGCGATGAGCGCGATGACGTTCTCGCCCGGGATGTCGCGCGCGCCGGCCACGGTGAAGCCCTGCTCCTCCAGGGAGTGGCGCACGGCCAGGATCGCGCCGCGGGCGATCGCGCTGCGGATGGTGCGGGCGTGGAGCATGCCCGGGAAAGTCAAGTCGTCGACGTAGCGCGCCGTGCCCCTGACCTTCGCGACGCCGTCCTTGCGTTCTTCGCTGTGTCCGACCGAGTACATGCCGCCTCTTCGATCGGGTTCTTAGCGCGGGTTTCGCCCGCAACCCAAGAGTGGAGATGGCGTCGCTCCCCGAGTAGGACGGCTGTTGTTCCAGCAGCCGCTGCTCGAGGACGACGGCATGAAAGACTTTCTATCGCATTTCGGCTCGCGGATCACCGGGGTCCTGCCGGGATTCGATCGACTCGTGTTTCGTGGCACGTTGATCCCGCTGGTCCGGCCTCGCGGGATGCACACGTTTCTGGTCCGCGCTGGCGCGTTCCCACCGCTATGGCCTGACCGCACGGGGCGCGCTCCTCACCGCGGCACTGTTCGCCAGGCGCGACGCGTCGCCGAAGCCTGTCGTCAGCATGGTCGCGTGACGCTTCGCCCGCGGGACCCATGCCTCGCCCTCG
>DYIW01000243.1:9025-9357 GCA_020723465.1 Phycisphaera mikurensis | reverse complement strand
CGCTCGGAGGCTACGACGCCATTGCCCCGGGCGCGCCGGAGCGCGCCGCCCGCCTCGTGCTCGGCGCTGGCGCCCGGCTCGCCAGCACCAATCAGACGCACTCGCGGGTCGTCGCCCTCGCCAGCTCCTCGGCCCCGGTTGCGGCCGGAGCGGTCGACGGGCTCATCAGCGCCGAGCCGGGGCTGCTCCTGCACGCGGTCTCCTCCGACTGCCCCCTGCTGTTCCTGGCCGCGACGGACGCGCGCGCCGCCGGCATCGCGCACTGCGGCTGGCGCGGGATCGCCGCCGGCATCGTGCAGGAGGCGCTCTGCCGCCTCCGCGAGGACCTCGCG
>DYIW01000243.1:0-9015 GCA_020723465.1 Phycisphaera mikurensis | reverse complement strand
AGTGAGCGCCGCGGTCTCCCCCGGAGCCGGAGGGTGCTGCTACGAGGTGGGCGCGGAGGTCATCGAGGCCCTGGCCGGCGCGGGGGTGCCGGTCGAGCGCTGCGTCCTCCCTGGACGCGGCGCCAGCGCGCCGCGCCCGCGCGTGGACCTCAAGCAGGCCATCCACGCCCTGCTGCTCGCGGCCGGGGTTCCCGCGGCGCGCATCGAGCTGGCCGCCGAGTGCACCATCTGCGGCGGCGGCCGTTTCCACTCCTACCGCCGCGGCGGCGCGGGCGTCGGGCGCATGTCCGGGTTGATCGGGATCCGCGGCCGCTGAGAGCGCCGGCCGCGCGCCGAGCGCGGCTTACAGCTCGAAGGCGAGGATCTCCGCCAGGGCCCCCTCGTCGAACGCCTCGCGGAAGGAGAAGCCGTTGGCGAACTGGTGGCGCTCGTCCGACTCCTGCTTGTTGAGGAGCCCCTTGCCTACCAGGTTGAAGACCACCTCGCCGAGGTCCTCGGTGCCGTACAGGCCCACGGACTCGAGGACGATGCGCGCCAGCGGCCCGTACTGGCCGACCGCGAAGGCGCGGATGCCGTCGAGCAGCTCCTCGACCGTGAGGTGCCGCTCCCCGCCGCGGCGGCGGTGCTTGCCGAACCTCATCATCGCGTAGTCGAGCGCGTCGAAGACGAACTCGTAGGCGCCAGCGGCGTAGCGCGGATCCTCGCGCACCAGCTCGCGGATCTTCTGGTCGACGACGCTCTGGCCGCCCATGGCCTGCTCCGGACCGGCAGAAATGCGGATTGGAAGTCCGTGCGAGAACAAGCCATCTATCGGCATGGACCGGGGGGGACTGAAGTACGGTGGGTGTGGTTGCTGGGCGATGCAGCCGGCGGGCGCCCGCGGACGGGCTCCCGCGGCTGATCGCCGCGGTTTCCCCACGCGGACGGGCTCCCGCGGCTGATCGCCGCGGTTTCCCCACGCGGACGGGCTCCCGCGGCTGATCGCCGGGACCGCTACTCCCCGACCGGGCTCTGCACCAGGATGACAGTCGTCCGTGCGTCCGCTTCGGGCTGAATCGGCAGCTCGACCTTACGGTAGCCGTGCGACTCCACGACCAGGCGCAACGGGATCGCCGGCATCCGGATGCTCACGGTCGGTCCTGCCGCGGGACCGTGAGCGCTGCTCGTCTTCCACACGAAGGCGTCACCTTCGCGTTCGATGCCGTTCCAGAACACACGCGTCTGGTCCATCCAGACCTCGATCGAGGCGCGCTCGATGGGCCAGGCCGATCCGGCAGCGATGGTCTCCGGCAGGCGCTCGACCGTCGCGGTCGGGTCGGAGGTGCCGTAGACGCTGACCGAGCGCTCGCACCACGCGACGGGCTCGACCAGAAGCTCCACCACCCTGGCCGGCGGCGCGCTGAAGTCGAGCGGGTGGCTGCGCTCAGGACCGCCTGGGTAGGGCCTCACCTCGATGGTGCAGGGGCCGGCCGGTATGCCCGCCACCTTCAGCATGCCCTGGTCGTCCTTCCCATCCAGGCTGCTCCAGCAGACATCGTTGCCGTCGCAATCGATGCACTTCAGTTGCGCTTCCGTCGCGGGCCGGCCGTCCGGCGTGATCAACCGGAACGTCACGTCGCGGCTCCCGTACAGCAGCATGTCGATCCGGTGGTCGCCCCGTTCATAGATGCGCGCCTCCACCGACCTCTCGACGTGTTCCGGAGCATCGAAGACCAGACTCAGCCTCCGGCTCGAGGGATACCCGGCCAGCTCGTAGGTGCCGTGGTAGAAGGAGGAGACCCCACCAGAGTTCTCGACGAACACGCAGACCGAGAACTCCGGCAGCGGCAGGCCGGTCAGCGCGTCCTTCACCGTTCCGAATAGGGCGACCTGCCGGTAGGCGACGGCATCGAGCTGGAGCGTCACCTCGCTGCCGGCCCTGACCTCGTGTTCTGCGCTCCTGATCCACGAAGTGAGACTGTCCTGGGCGAGAATGAAGTGGGTCGTTCCCGCCCGCAGGCAGGAGAAGCGAAACCGACCGGCATCGTCGGTCCACTCCATCTGCTCCCACCGGCCGCGGGCCACGGTCGCGTCCGGACCGAGGTAGACCGGACTCTGCCGCGCCGGCGTCCCGTCCGGCGCCAGCACGCACCCGCGGATCTCGGCCCCTGGCTCCAGCACCACCTGCAGCACGTTGTCGCCGGCACGCATCGACAAGTCCTCACGCCACGACTCCGCGTACCCCTCCGCTCGGACCAGCAGGGAGACCACACCGGCTTCCGCGTCGATTCCGGCGAAGCGAGCCGTTCCATCCTCCGGAGTCGTCTGGTCCGGGAAGTCCTCCGCGCCCGCGGTGAACAGGCGAACCAGAGCGCCGGCGATCGGCTGACCATCTCTGTTCTGCACCACGCACGTGAGAGCGGCACCCTCCTTCAGGGTCACGACCAGGTCGCCCGAAGTCGGGTCGTGCTCGCCGCTCCAAGGCACGTATCCCTGCGCGTTGATCTCCACCTCGTAGGGCAGGCCGACGACGTCCAGGGCGAATCGGCCGTCCGGCCCGGTCGTGCCGTCCGCGTCGACAGGGCCGCACAGGCTCATCCCCGGCGTGAGCTGCTTCCATTCTCTCCGGCGCGCATGCACCGTGGCGCCTGCCGCCGGGCCATCCGCCGCCAACACGAGACCTCGCAACGCAAGCGGGCGAACCAGAGTCAAGACGATCTCTCCGGGAGTCCAGCTTCCCAGTTGGAAGTCCACCGTGTTGCGGCCGATCAGGCCGGGCGCCTCCGCGACCAGGACGTTGCGCCCCTTGAGCGGACCGATGCGAAAGCGGCCGCCCGGATCGGACTCGACCACAAGAAGGGGCTCCCGGAGCGGCCAGGACGGCGCGTAGGCCCGGACATGGGCTGCCGGCACCGGGTTTCCGTGCTGGTCAACGACGCGTCCAGGCACGAAGGTGCCGGCATTCACCTCGAGCCGCAGTCCCTTCTCGGTGTCGGAGCAGAGCAGCTCCTCCATGCGGAAAGTCATCGGCGGGGAGACCTCGGTCCGTCCGCTCCAGACGTAGGTCAGAGTTCCCGGCGGCACCTCGAAGCGGGCCGTCCCCTCCGCGTCGGTCGTCTGGCTGAATCGGTCAGTGTCTTCGACACAGATCGTGACCGGCGCCTGCGCCAGCGGCTCTCCGCTGCCCTCGAGAACGAGGTGCACGATCAGCCGCGCCGGAGCGATGCCCGCGGCCTGCGGCGCCTCGGTCTGCTGGCCCACCAGCTCGCGAACAGACTCCTCGACCTGTGCTACGTCGGCCTCCGGAGAGGTCGGCTCCCGCATCGAGACTTCCGGCGTCGCGGCGGAGGCGCCGGCGGGCCGTCCCGGCTCGCAGAGCGCGATCACGACCGCGAAGGCTCCGAGCAGGAACGTGAGAATAGTCCCCAGGATGATCCACGGATGCCGCGGCTTCATCGAGCTAGCCCCCTGCCAGCAGCCCGCCGATCCGCGCGGCCGCTTCCTCGAGGGCGAGCGCCGGATCCATGTTGCGCCGCAAGTCGAGGAGCGCCTGCTCGCAGGCTTCGCTGCTCGCGTCGACCCGATCCGGAGCGACGCGGCCGCCGGCCTCGAGCAGACGCTCGCTCAGGTCGCAGTTGACGAGCGACGCCCCCTCGACCCGAAGGGAGACAATGGAAAGGTCGCGCAGCAGCAGGGCGAGCAGCCGTAACACGAGCAGCAGGCGGTCGCGCAGGCGCTCGCGCTGGTCGTCGTCCTCATCCTGCTGCGCGGCCGCGCCGGAGGCGGCGCAGGCGATGAGCTCCGCCGCCAGGTCGAAGGGCGAGGTCTGGCCTGGAGCGGCGAGGAAGTCGAGCAGCCGCGTGCGCGCGCGCAGCAGGCCCTCGTCCGCGAGGCGCCGCAGGCGGCCCGGCGACCCGGCCGCGAGCGCCAGAGGGAAGCCGGCAGGCACGTCCCCGGCGCGCGTCCGGTACTCCTCCATTTCGGCGTCGGCCAGGGGGCCGAAGCGATGCAGCGCGCAGCGCGACCGCACCGTCGGCAGGAGCCGGTCGGCCACCGCCGTGACCAGGACGAGCAACGCGCCGGGGGGCGGCTCCTCGAGCGTCTTGAGCAGGGCGTTCTGCGCCTCGACGGTCAAGCGCTCGGCCTCGTCCAGGATGACCGCGCGCCCCCGGGCGCGCTCCGCCTTCCGGTGCAGCGTCTCCAGCAGGGCACGCACCTGGCCGATGCCGATGTCCCGCCGCCCCGCTTCGCGCGTCACCACCTCGCAGTCCGGGTGCACACCGTGCTGAAACGCCCGGCAGGACGGGCAGGCGCCGCACGCCTCATCTCCGGCAGCGTCGCACAGCTTGGCGGCGGCCAAAGCGTCGGCGACCAGGCGCTTGCCCACACCCGCCTTGCCGCACAGGAGCAAGGCGTGCGGCAGGCGCCCGGAGCGCAGGCCCCGCCTCAGCTCCTCCACCTGCGCGCGCTGGCCGATGACCTCACGGAAGAACATCGGCCAGAGCCTCAAGGATGAGCTGGAACACCTCGGGCGCGGCAAGCGACGCGTCCACCACGCGGAAGCGCGCCGCGTCTTCCTTTGCCAGGCGCAGGAAGCCCGCGCGCACGCGGCGCAGGTAGTCCGCGCCGCGTGCCTCGATGCGGTCGCGGCTGCGCCGCACGCGCGCCAGGCCCTGCGCCGGGTCGAGGTCGAGGACGACCACGCGATCCGGCTGCAGACCCGCGGTCGCCCAAGCCGACAGCGCGCGGAGCGCCGCTACGTCCTCCTCCAGGCCGAAGCCCTGGTAGGCGAGCGTCGAGTAGTAGTAGCGCTCGCACACCACGCACTTCCCGGCGGCGAGCGCCGGACGCAAGGCCGTGCTCACGAGCTGCGCCCGCGCCGCCGAGTAGAGCAGCGTCTCGGCGCGGGCGCCGATCTCGACCCCGGGCTCGGACGCGAGCAGCACGCCGCGGATGCGCTCCCCGAGCGGCGTGCCGCCCGGCTCGTGCACATGCAGCACCTCGCGGCCGCGCCTTCTCAGCTCCTCGGCGAGCAGCCGCGCCTGCGTGGTCTTGCCGCCGCCGTCGATGCCTTCGAGCACGAGGAACATGCGTCTCGATCCCTGCGCGGGCGCGCTCGGCAGGAGCCGCCGCGGCGCGCTTCAGAAGAGGAGCTGCTGGCCGGTGCCGAGCTCGGCCAGCAGGCGCCGGACGCGGGCGTCGAACACCGGGTCGTCCCGGCGCCGCTCCTCGATCCGGCGCCGCGCGTACGCCGTGGTCGAAGGCGACAACCCGCCGAGGTGCCGCATCACCCGCCGTGCCTTGAGGTTGAACACCACCGTCGCCACGTAGACGACGACGTGGCGCGCCAGCACGGCCGAGCGCGTCTTGCGGTTCGAAGCGATGTCCTCCGGCGCGGCGCCGAAGTGGCGCGCCGCGAGCGCGATCAGGGCGTTGACATCGACCTCTCCCGCGCTCGAACCGGACAGCTCGGGGAAGCGTCCGCCCAGGAACTCGAGCGTGGCCGGCTGCTCCTCCAGCGCGGCGCAGGCGGCGACCTTCTCCAGGAAGCGAATCTGGCGGCTCACCGAGCCGGTGACGCGCCGCGCGATGCGTTCGATCGTCTCCGCCGGCACCGGGCGCGCGAAGCGTGCCGCGGCGGCCTCGAGGATGGCGGCGCGCGACGGCACCGAGTACTCGGCGATGCGGTGCAGCACGCCCGAGAGGAAGTAGGAGCGCAGGCCCTCATCAAGCAGGAACACGGCGTTCGGCGGATGCCGGCTGGTGAGGATCACCGGCCGGCCGCGCTGCACGTGGTACTGCAGGATCGACAGGAACTCGCGCTGCGTGCGCGTCTTGCCGCGCAATCGGTGCGCTTCCTCCAGCACGAACGCCTCGGCGGCCAGCATCCTGCCGCGGAACGCAGGCAACTGGTTCTCGCGCAGGGCCTGCACCAGGCCGGTGCAGAACATGTCGGCCGTCAGGCTGATGGTGGTGCGCGCCCCGCGCTCCGCCTGGTGCTGGAGCAGGCGATGGCGCACGAGCGCCGACTTGCCCACGCCGGGCGGGCCGTAGAGGAAGAGCGGGTTGCCGGTGGCCGGGTCGTCCAGCAGGCGCGCCAGCGCGGCGTTCGCCAGGCGGTTCTCCGGCCGGATGACCACGGCCGCCTCCAGCGGCGCGCCGCCGCCCTCGCCGCCCCCGGCCACGTCTCCCGCCGTCACGGGCAGCGACCCGTCCACCTTGAGCAGCAGCCGCACGGCGCTGCCCGTCAGCTTGCGGAAGATGGCCTCGAGCTCCTGGCGATAGCGGTGCTCCAGCCAGTCGCGGATGACCTCGTTCGGCACGCCCAGCCTGAACACCCCGTGCGCGAAGTCGAGGGGGCGGGCATGCTGCAGCCAGAGGCCGGCGATCGCCGGTCCGTGCGCGGCGCGGAAGGCATCCTGGACCTCCTGCCACAGATCCCTGGCCAACAAGTTCATGCGCGGTCCCCCGGTTCGTGGGAACGACGACTCCGCCAGCGCTTCCGTCACGGGTTCAGACGTGCCGCCAACTCCACCGCGCTGGGCAGGCCGGGCACGAGCTCCAGGGCACGAGCCAGGTCGCGGAGCGCCGCCGGCTTGTCCCCGGCTTCATGCTCCATCTCGGCAATGCTGACCAGGATGTCCGCCTGCCGCCGCCTCTCGTCCTCGGTCTCGTCCGCGCCTGCGCCGGACGCCGGGGGCGGAGTGTAGCCGGGCTCGAGACGAGGGTCAACGAGCAACGCCGTGCGCAGGCAGGCGATGGCCTCCGCCGGCCGCCCGAGCGCGCGCAAGGCCTCGCCCTTCTTCACGTGGATCTCGCGCACGAACGGATCGATCTGCTCCGCCTCCTCGAGGTAGTCGAGCGCCGCCGCCCAGTCCTCGTGCAGCAGGAACCAGGCCGCCAGATCGATGCGCGCCTGCAGTGCCTTCTCGTCCAGGGCGGCGTACTCCCGCAGCGCCTCCATGGCGCCCTCCATGTCGCCGCGCGCCGCGCGCACCTCGTTCAAGGCGAGCCAGGGGCTCCCGCGCCCGACCGCGCGCGGGAAGCAGTCGCGCGCCAGCAGCAGGGCCTGCTCGGCGCCGTCCAGGTCCTGCTCCTCGCGGCGCAAGCGCGCCAGCAGCAGGGCCGCGCGGAACTCGCGGCCGCCGGCCTGGAACAGCGCCTCGAGCGTCTCCCGGGCCAGGTCGGGGCGCTTGCGGTCCACGGCACGGAAGGCGGCCAGGCGCAGGGCGGCCGCCTGGTCCGGCGCAAGGGCCAGCGCACGCTCCAGCCACACGTCCGCGTCCACCAGCTTGCCCGCCTGGTAGTAGGCCCAGGCCGTGTCCGCCAGCAGGTCGGCGTTCTGCTCGTCCGCGCGCAGGCGGCGCCGCAGCTCGCCGCGCTTCTTCTCGCCGAAGGTGGGCTGCACCGCGTACTGGCTCACGCAGGTCTCGAACACCCAGGCGCGGAACTCCGCGTCCACCTCCGCGGGCGCGCGCGCGAAGACGCGGCTCACCACCTCCGGCGTCTCCAGGTCCGCCGCGTAGGCGTCGAGCATCTCCAGGATCCTGGCGAAGCCGTGCCGGTCGGCCACGAACTGCACGAACTGGCCGGCCTGGTAGTACGCGAACAGCACGCGCGGCCCGCGGAAGGCGGCGTTGAAGTCGGCGAGCGCGATCAGGTCGTCGTTCTGGTAGGCGTCGATCAGCTCCAGCTCCTGGTCCCGCGCCCAGGTCGGATCGGCCAGGCGCTCCTCGTAGACCGACAGCCCCTCGGTCAGCCAGCGCGGCACGCGCCCGCGCGAGCGGCCCAGGGTGAAGACGTGCGCCAGCTCGTGCAGGGCGGTGGCTCGCCAGAGGAACCCGTGGCGCAGCTCCGAGCGCGGCGAGAGCAGCGTCACCAGGTCGCCGAAGCAGGCGCCGAGCGCGCCCAGGCCGGCGAAGCCCACGGAGCGCACCGAGAAGTCCTCATGACGCGGCAAGAGCTCGATGAGCACCGCCCCTGGCGGCGACCAGCCGTATCTCTCCGCCAGCATGCGCGCGTCGTGCTCGAGCGCCTCGGTCAGCCGCGGCCCCAGGACCGGGTTCTCGTCGGCGTGGATGCGGCAGCGAAAGGCGCCGCTCTCGGCGTCCACGAACTCGCGATCCAGCTTCCGCAGCACCACCAGCATGTTGTGCCGCCACTGATGGCGGAAGGGATGCAGCTCGAGCGAACGCTCGAGCGCCTCGCGTCCTTCCTGCTCGAGCCCGAGGAAGCAGAGGTCGCGGCCGAGCGAGACGTGCGCGAGCGGCAGCTCCGGATCGGTCTCGATGGCGCGGCGGTGGAACTCGACCGCCTCGGCGAAGCGCATGTGGCGCGAGAGCGCATCCCCGACCGTCTGGAACAGCTCCCCCCAGGTCGGATCGAGCGCCAGCACGCGCTCGACGTCGGCCTGGAACTCCTCGCGCCGGTTCAGCAGATAGAGGGCGGCCGCGCGCGTGGCGAGCGCTTGCTTGGCCGCGGGATTGACGGCGAGCGCTCGCGCCACCAAGTCGAGCGCGTCGCTCTGCTGGCCGTCGAGGACCTTGAACCAGGCCTTCACCGCCAGCGCCGCCACGCTGGCGCCGTTCACCGCCAGCGCCTCGTCGATCTCCTTCTCCGCGTCCCAGGTGTCGCCGACGTAGAGATGCACGAGCGCGCGCCCGACTTTCGCGCCGACGAGCGTGGGGTTCTGCTCCAGGGCGTCGCGGTAGGTCGAGAAGGCGCGCGGCACGTCGCCGTCGGTGGTGTGCGCCAGGCGGTAGAGATCGCCGAGCTGCACCAGGATATCCGTGGAGGACCGGCCTTCCTGCTGGCGCTTCTTCTCGGCGTGCACGCAGCACTGCGCGGCGTGCTCCCACGCGCCGATCGTCAGGTAGAGCCGGCCCGCGGCCAGCAGCCCGTCCGAGTCGAGCTCCTTGAGCGACCGGCTGCCCAGGGTCTCCTCGACGAGCCGGCGCGCGGCGGCGCGCTCGCCGCGCTCCCACAGCGCGCGCGCCTGGGCGTGGCGGGCGCGCAGGTCGGAGCCGCTGGCCTCCA
>DYIW01000242.1 GCA_020723465.1 Phycisphaera mikurensis | reverse complement strand
GTCAACGGCTTCTCGGCCAGCAGCGGACTGACGCTCACCTTCCAGTAAGCCGCATCGTCCGCCGAGCGTGCTCCGGCGTCGTCTCGATGCCCTTGCCGGGATCGTCCTCGGCTGGCCCGTCGGCGCCCACTTTCTTTGACGCAGGACGGGCGTGGGGCGTGTTGCCGTCGGCCGGATTGCGGATTTCCTCAACGCGTGGACGTCCGGCTCGCGAGAGCGCTCGCGCGTACGAGCCGTTTCGCCCGCACCCGGGTACAGGCGGTCATCTGAGGCGATAGCGCTCGAGCTGCTTGAGGAGCAGCTCCAGGTCCCGCGCCAGAGGAGCGCTCACGGCCTGGCGCGCGCCGCTCGCGGGCGAGTCGAACTCGATCAGTCGGCAGTGCAGCGCCTGGCGTTCGAGCAGCGGCTTTTCCGCGCGACCGGGCTTTGCCCGGTAGCCGGGCTTGATCTCGGAGAGGAGAATCCGCGGCCGCCCGCCGTAGAGCGCGTCGCCCAGCACGGGGAAGCCGATGTGCGCGAGGTGCACGCGAATCTGGTGGGTGCGGCCGGTCAGGGGCTCGGCGCGCAGCAGCGTGTAGCCGTCGAAGCGGCGCTCGACGAACAGGCGCGTGACCGCCTCCTTGCCGCGCGCCGCGTCCACGCGCATGCACAGCGCGTGGCGCCGGTCCGGGCCGATGGGCGCGTCGATCTCCTGCTCGTCCTCCCTCGGGGCGCCGCGCACCAGCGCGAGGTACTCCTTGTGGATCCGCCGCTCGACGAAGGCCTGGGTGAGGGCTTGCTTGGCCGGGCGGCTGCGCGCCAAGAGCAGCGCGCCGCTGGTGTGCTTGTCCAGGCGGTGCACCACCCTGGGCCGCACGCCGGTCAGCGGGTCCATGGCGACCGCGGCCGGGAGCACGTCGATCACCGTGTTGCGGTCGCGGCGCCGCTCGGCGACGACGGCGAGCCCGGCCGGCTTGTCCACCACGAGCACGGCCGCGTCCTGGTAGAGGAGAGTCACGGCGAAGTCGCGCGGCCGGCGCCCCACGTGATCGAGGAGCGCGGGGGAAAGCTCGAGCTCGACGAGCGAGCCGGGCCGCAGGGGGCGGTTGAGGGCGTCGTGGCTGCCGTCGACCGTGACCTGGCCGTCCCGGAGCGCCTGCTTGAGCAGCGCGGGATTTGCCTCTGCGAGCACGCGACAAAGGAAGCGGAAAGGACTCAGGTTCTTGTGTTCGGGCTGGACCACCCAGGAACGGCGGCGCGTCACGTGGACCTCCGGCCGCGGATTCTAGCGCCGCGCTCGCGCGGCCGCGGCCGCGCGCGTGCGCCGTGCTACGATGAGTGCACTCGCCGCGGCGCGGATCCACGACACACGACATGCACATCGAGCTGGCAAAGCACGCGGGCTACTGCTTCGGCGTGCGCGAAGCGGTGAAGCTCGCCCTGGAGAGCGCCGCGCGGCACGGCGCGGTGCACATGCTCGGCGACATCGTGCACAACGAGGTCGTGGTGGCGCAGCTCGCCGCGGCCGGCGTCAAGGTGGTGCGGAACCTGGAGGAAGCGCCGGACGCGCCCGTGCTTTTTCGCGCCCACGGCACGCCGGCCGACGTCTGGGAGGCGGCCGGCGCGCGCGGCCTGGAGATCCTGGACGGCACCTGCCCGCTGGTCTCCAAGATCCACGCCGAGGTACGCGAGCTGGCGCGCGAGGGGCGGGCGATCGTCATCGTCGGCGACCACGGTCACGACGAGGTGGTGGGCATCGCCAGCCAGGTGGAACAGCCGTACGTGGTGAGCAGCCCGGCGGAGGCCGAGGAGCTGCCGCGCCTGCGCCGCGTGGGGGTCGTCTCGCAGTCGACGCAACTGCTGGAGAACGTGGCCGCGATCCTGAACGTCCTGTGCCGCAAGGTGGTCGACCTGCGGTTCGTCAACACGATCTGCTTCCCGACGCGGCGCAACCAGGAGGAGATCCGGGAGCTGGCCGAGAGGAACGACGTGGTGGTCATCGTCGGGTCCTTCACCAGCGCCAACACCAAGCGCCTGACGAGCATCGGTGCGACCATCAACACCAGGACCTATCAGGTGGCGACCGCGGCGGATCTCCAGGCGGAGTGGTTCGCGGGCGCCCAGTCGGTGGGGGTGTCGGCGGGCGCCTCGACACCGGACGAGTTGATTGGCGCGGTGGTGGAGCGGATCCGCGCGCTGGCCGAGGCCTGAGCCTCTCCGCAGGAGAGGCTCATCCGGAATTCACGATTCTCAGGCGGATTGCTTGAGCTTGGCTATGCGGAACGGCGCGCAACCCGGCCGCACCTGGGCGGTTGGTACTCCTTGACCGCCTCCGTGGGACGAACGAGCGAGCACCCGAAGGGAGCGGCGATGAGCCGAGCGCTGCGCCTGCTGGCCGCGGTCCTGAGCATGATCCTGGTCGCGCTCCTCGTGGTGGTCGTGCTGCTCTGGCGCGGCGCGCCGGATGGGCCTTCGGTGCCGCAGGACGGAAGTGCCGCGGCGCCAGGCAGCGGGATCGCACCTGCGCTTGAGAACGAGACAGCCGGGCCAGTCCCTGCGGCGGCGCCGCTGGCGGAGCCATGCCTGCGCAGCGAGGCGGTGCCGGGCGGCCGGGCAACGGTGTGCGGCCGGGTCCTCGACGTGGACACGGGCGCGCCCGTGCCGGGCATGGAGGTGCGCTGGACGACCATCCCGCCGCTCATCGCGCTGGTCGACGGCTTGAAGCGCACCATGCTGAGCCGCGTCAAGGACATCCGGCGGCAGTACGACCTGGAGATGTTCGACGCCGTGGACGGGCGCACGCCGGCGATCAGCGACGGCGCCGGGCGTTTCACCCTGAACGACGTGGCCGCGCGCACCTTCTACCTCGCCGCCCGCGGCGGGCCCTACTACCAGGTTGCCTGGGAGGCGCTGCGGATCGAACCGAGTGAGCGCCTGGAAGGAGTCGAGGTCAAGGTGCGCGCCGGCGGCCGCGTCGTGGGCAACGTCTTCGACACGGCCGGGGCGCCCATCGCGGACGCCGAGCTGAACCTCTTCTATCCCCTCTCGCCCCTGTCCGTCGTCACGCTGGAGAGCGCCGGCACGCGCCGGGTGCGGACGCGCAGCCGGGAGGACGGCTCCTACGAGCTGCCGGCCGTGGCGGCGGGCCGCGGCTACTTCCTGTTCGCCATCACCCCGGGGCGCGCGCGCGTGACCAGGAAGGGGATCGCCGTGGAGCGCGGCGCCGACACGCACGTCGACGTCGTCGTGCCTTGCGGCGGCGTGCTCACCGGCCGCGTGTCCGGCCCGGGGGGCGAGCCCGTGGCTGGCGCGGAGCTGCGACCCATTCAACTCGGCAAGGCCTTCGACATGCTGCTCGAGGGAGACAGCGGCGTGTATGACGCGACGACGGACGCCGCCGGGCTCTACCGCATCAGCGGGCTTTCCGCCGGCGACTACCGCTTGTTCGCGAGCGCGCCGGGCTATGCCCCCGCCTACCGCAGCGGCGTGCTGGTGCGCGAGGCCCAGGTGACCCAGCACGTCGACATCGTGCTGCGGCCGGGCTCCTTCCTCGCCGGCCACGTGGTGGACGCCGAGGGCCAGCCGATCGCCGGCGCCGTGGTGCGCGCCGGCGGCGGCCGGCCGCTGGCGCCCGGGGAGCCGGCCGCGTCCTTCTCGGCCAGCGGCCGCGGCATCGAGGTGCCGCGCGCGCAAGCGCCCGCGGTCTGGCTCGACGAGATGACGGAGGAGCAGCGCCAGGCCTTCCGCAAGGAGTTTCTGCGCAGCCTGGGAGTGCTGCGCGCCGAGGGGCCGAGCGAGGAGGACGGGGCCCTGCGCGAGCGCCCCTTCGACGGCCAGGACTACACGTACCTGGTCTTCCGCTTCCAGGCGATCAGCGGCGCGGACGGCACCTTCTCGATCTCGGGACTGCCCGCGGACGAGGCGCTGTGGATGTGGTGCCACCACGATGGCTACTCGGACCGCGTGCTGCGCGGCGCCGTGCCCGGCACCGATGACTTCGAGATCGTGCTCGCCGAGCTGGGCGGGTTCTCCGGCATCGTCATGGGGGGAGACAGCGGCGAGCCGCTCGGCCGCTTCCGCATCAAGGCGCAGAACCTCATGGGCTTCGACGAGGTGGAGCTCGAGATCGAGTCCGCGGACGGCCGGTTCACGGTCGCCGAGCTGAATCCGGGGCCCTATCGCTACAGCGTGGTGGCCGACGCCTACGAGAAGTTCGATGGCGGGCAGGTCACGGTGGAGGGTGGGGCGATCACGCGCGGGCAGGTGGTCGTCTTGCAGCCGGGGGCGAGCGTGTCGGGCTGGGTGCTGGACGGCCTGGACGGTTCCCCGCTCGAGGGGGCGCGGGTCGTGCCGCGGCGCGAGGAGGGCGCGTCCCTCCAGAACGTGCAGCCGCGCCGGCACAGCGCGGCGATCAGCGGGGCCGACGGCAGCTTCCGCATCGTCGGGCTGGGAACGGGGGATCAGCACATCACCGCTTCGCACCCGCGCCGTGTCGCCACCACGGTCGAGCTGCCGGCGCTGGCGGCGGGCGAGGTGCGCACGGACGTGGTGATCAGGATGGCCGCGGGCGGCAGCATCGCGGGTCGCGCGCTGGGTCCAGGTGACGAGCCGCTGGCCGGCCTGGACGTCATGGCGCAGAGCACGGATCGCACAGTCTTGCGCCAGGCCGTGACCGGCCTGGACGGGTCCTTCCTGTTCGAGGGCCTGCGCGCCGGCCCCTACGCCGTCATGCGCCTGGACCTCGACCTGTCGGACGGGGACGTGCATGCCATGCTGCCGCGCATCCTCAATGGGCTGCACCCGGTGACCGCGACCGTGAAGGAGGGCGAGACCACGCGCGTCACGCTTCGCGTGGGTGAGGAGGAGGGCGTCATTCAGGTCGAGGGCTTCGTGCTGCTGCGCGGCGCGCCGCTGGCCGGGGCGTTCGTCACCTACGTGCGCGTGGATGCCGGCGCCCCGGGCGTCGGCGGCCTGCGTTCCGACCGCTCGGATGAACTCGGGTCCTACCGGATCACGGTCTTCGATCCCGGCTCGTATGTCGCGCGCGTTTCCGGGCCGCCGCTCGATCCCGGCGACGTGCGGCTGGTGGTGGCGGTCCCGGCAGCGGAGCGCGTGCGCATCGACCTCGCCGTGCCTGGAGCGGAGATCAGCGGCCGTGTGGTGGCCGCGGGAGCGGGTCTGCCCCTGGAGGGGGTTCGCGTCAACCTGGAGGCGGAGGTCAGAGAGAGCGCCTCGGGCTTCGCGCGCTTCGCCCAGACCAGCACGGGCGCGGACGGGACGTTCCACTTCCGCCGGCTGGCGGCCGGCCGCTACTCGGTCGTGGCGCGTGGTCTGACCCTGGGCGACGTGACCTACGGCGACACGCGCCGCGACGGCATCGCTCTTGCAGCCGAGCAGCTTCAGGACCTGGGCGACGTGCGGCTCGGCCCGGGCGGGACGGTGCGCGGGCTCGTGGTGGACGCGGAGGAGCGGCCGGTGGAAGGCGCGGCGCTGTTCTTCCGCACGGGCGATGGACTGGGCGGCGCCATCGGCGACACCCTGACGGATCGTCAAGGCGCCTTCGAGCGGGCGGGCCTGGCGCCCGGCGCCTACCGCGTGCAGGCGCGCGCCTTCGGTTTCGCCAGCGCGGCGGCGGACGCGCAGGTCGAGGAGGGCGGCGTGCACGACGTCAAGCTGGTCCTGGCGCGCGGCGGCAGCGCGCGCATCTACGTGACCGACGCGCAGGGCCGTCCCGTCACGGGTGCGCGCGTCGAGGTGCAGAACGCGGCCGGGGACGTTGTCTCGGATCTGGCCAGCGCCGCGGACGTGCTCGGCGGCTACCTCGCGGGCGACGCCGGACCAGGCGTCACCGTGGTCACGGGCCTGGCGCGGGAGGAGCATATGGTCACGGTGAGCAAGGAGGGGCACGGGACGGTGACGAGGCGGATGCTGGTGGATGGGGATCCGACGTATCTGAACGTCAAGCTGGAGTAGGGCTCGAAGGGGTGTCGCGGCCGCTCCCTCCGCCAGGGAAACGCCGCTCCGCTCTCGCGCCTGTCTCGCTGCTCGCGGTCAGGGCGGGTCTGCTCTTGGGCAAGAGAGCGAGGAGGGCCTACGCGGACGGAGGTCCGCGCACGCCACCCAGGTATGCGCCGCGGACGGCGCCGGATGAAGAAGGGAGAGCGGGCGCGTCGCGGCGTTTCCTCCGATCCAGGGGCAAACCGGCCCAGCAGGGCTCGAGCGCGGAGACGTTGGCCGCCAATGGAGAAGCTGAGCGCTGACCGCCGCCTGCTGGCCGCTTCTCGGCGGAGCCACCGCTGTCCTGCCCCCTCGCCAGCTCACCGCAACTCGGTTACTCTCCTGCTCGATGCCGCGGGTCGCGCTGGTCCTGATCCTCGCCTTGTTCTCGCTGTCCGGCGTCAGCAGCCTGATCTATCAGCTCGTCTGGATCCGGGCCCTCTCCCACCTCATCGGCGGCACGACGTTTGCCATCAGCACGGTGCTGGCCGCGTTCATGGGCGGGCTCGCGTTCGGGAGCCGCTTCTTCGGGGGCCGGACCGACCGCGTGCGCGATCCGCTTCTGCTCTACGGGCTGCTCGAACTCGGGATCGGGCTGCTCGGCGCGTTCGTGCTCGTGCTGCTGCCCCTTCTGAAACCGGTCTACGTCAGTCTGGTGCAGTCGGCGCCGGCGGGCGCGCCCGCATGGAAGACGCTGGTGGCGTTCGTCGCCGTCTTTCCGCCGACGTTTCTCATGGGCGGCACGCTGCCGGCCCTCAGCCGCTTCCTCGTGCGCCGCATGGATCGGCTCGGCCGGGGGCTCGGCCTGCTGTACGCCCTGAACACGCTCGGCGCCGTGGCCGGCGCGTTCCTCGCCGGCTTCGTGCTCATCGGGTCGCTGGGCCTCACGCGCTGCACCGCGCTGGCCGTCGCGCTCAACCTGGCGATCGGCCTCGCCGTGCTGGCGCTGCGCCAGGTTCGGCCGACCGCGCTCGCGGAATCTGCGCCCCCGGCCGTTGCGCCCGCCCCGGTGGCCGCCGCGAGCGCCGCGCCGGGCGAGATCGCGGGTTGGCTGCTCGCCACGATCTTCGCCGCGAGCGGCTTCGCCGCCCTGGGTCTCGAGATCCACTGGACGCGGGCCCTCCAGCAGTTCCTGGGAAACTCCACCTACGCGTATGGAGCGATGCTCACGACCTTCCTGATCGGGCTGTCGGCCGGGGGCTGGGTCGGAGGCCGTCTCGCCGACCGGGTCGTCTCGCCGGGACGGCTGCTGGGCTGGATACAGCTGGGCATCGGGCTGTTCGTGCTGGTCACCGTCCCGGTGATCTGGGACGTCCTGCCGCGCCTGCGGGAAGGGGCGTTCCTGTCCCCCGCGCAGTGCGGACTGGCCACGTATGTCAGCCGGCGCTTCCTGGTCGCGTTCACGGTCATGGCGCTGCCCACGTTCCTCTTCGGCATGACGTTCCCGATCGCCACGCGGATCGGGATTGGCCACCTCGACGGCATCGGCGGCGGAGTGGGGAGGCTGTACTTCGCCAACACCATCGGATCGATCCTGGGAGCCCTGGCTGCCGGCTTCGTCATCCTGCCTGCCCTCGGGGTGAAGGGAGCAATCCTCGCCAGCGCTGCCTGGAGCGCAGGGCTCGGGGTCATCGCGCAGATCGGGACCCGGCCGCGCCGCGGCCTCTCGATCGTGGTTTCCGCCGTGCTCGCGGTCGCGCTTGCGGTCGCGCTGCCGGCGGCGCTCCGGTCCGGGGGCGCGATCCTCGCCGACTCTCAGTCGCCCAAGGACCGCGTATTGTTCCAGTGCGAGGACTCGGTCGCCGAAACGCGCGTGTATGAGAAGCGCAACGGAGACCGGGAAATGGCGATCGATGGGCACGAGATCGGCGGCACGAACCGGACCATCCTGCAGAAGGAGAAGATCCTCGCCCATCTGCCGATGGTTCTCGTTCCCGAGGCGGAATCGGTCCTGGTGGTCGGTCTCGGGTCCGGGATCACGCTGGGGAGTCTCGCTCGGTATGACGAGATTCGGCAGTTGACCTGCGTCGAGATCGTCCCCGGCGTGGTCGAGGGAGCCCGGTACTTCTCGGTCTTCCACGACAACGTGCTCCAGGACCCGCGCGTCACTCTCCGCGTCGAGGACGGCATCCAGCACCTTCTGACCTCCCGGGAGCGGTACGACGTCATAAGCTGCGACTCCAAGCTGAACCCGGCCCACTCGGGCAACGCCCGGCTGCTCTCGCGCGACTACTACCAGCTCTGTCGCGAGCGCCTGACCGACCGTGGCGTGATGGTGCAGTGGATCGTCCTGCATACGCCGCCGGCAGAGCTGCACATGATCGTGCGCAGCTTCACCGCGGCCTTCCCCCACGCGGGCCTGTTCTGGCACAGCCCGATGAACCTGGTCTTCGCCGGCAGCAGGTCGCCGCTGGTGCTCGACCTGGAGCGCGCGCGTCGTTTCGCGCTCGGCCTGCGGACCTTCGCGGATTACCGGCTGCTCGACATCGGCGAGCCGTGCGTGCTGGCTTCCATGTACATCGCCGGGAACGGGAAGCTGCGCGCGGCGGCGGGGCCGGGGCCGCTCAACACCTGGGACCGGCCTCGATTCGAGTTCTCCATCATCGCCTCGATGATGGGGATCGCCTCCCCGGCCCAGCTCGAGCGCCAGAACCTCGCCTGGCTGATCCGTTCGCTCGATCCGGAGGGGCTGGGACTGCGCGGCCACTACGATCCCGAGACCCTCGCCCGCTTCCGGCTCTCGGAGACGTACCTGCTGCGCGGCTACGCCACGGGCGCCGGGATCCGCGACCTGAAGTCGGGTCTCGAACTCTTTCGCGAGGGCTCCCGCGTCAATCCCCTCGATCGCCGGCTCCAGGATCTGGTGCGACAGGCGAGCAGATGATAGCGCTCGCGGCTGATTGGCTCGGATCCGGAGGGAAGGCCGTGCGAGGAGCGATCGCAGCCGTTTCCCCGCTTCCGGGGACGGATGCGCGCCTTCCGGTGCATGGTGTGCGCGACGAATGATGGGTGCCTGCTGGCGGCGGAGGCGATGCGGGCGGCTCGGCGCGGCGAAGGCACGGGCGGCGTGGAGGCGACGGCGGCGCGGCCGTCCCCTCCACTGGGGAAACGCTGCTCCGCTTCAAGCGCGCCGTCTCGATGCTCAGGGCAAGGTGGGCCTGCTCCGTTTCAACATGCTTGCGGTCGGCGGTCGCGGGCGGGAGGGGAGCCCGCTCCCGCCCCAGAAGGGTGCACCGCGCGAAGACGCGCGGTGAGATAGGCGTCGCAGTCGGTTTTTCTGCGATTCGGAGGGGAGCGTGGGAGAGCGATCGCAGCCGTTTCCCCCCGGAGCCGGAACGGGAGGACGGTCTGGAGGAGCGTCGCGGCCGTTTCCCCGGCCTCCGGGAGCGGCAGCGGCTTCCGGTGC
>DYIW01000241.1 GCA_020723465.1 Phycisphaera mikurensis | reverse complement strand
TGCCCTGCTCGCTCCTCGACCCGGCGCGGCTACCGGTAGATTCCTGCTCAGGCTCAGTGCGTGGGAGCCCGGTGCAGGCTCGAGAAGTACTCGCCGGCGAACTCGAGGAACTGCTCTTGCGCGAACTGCCGGAAGGCGCTCACCGACTCCGGAGAGCAGTCCACCTCGACCATCGCGCTTTCGAGGTCTCGGTTGCGCACGGTCTTCTTGCAGCGCACCTGCAGGCGGCCGAGCGCCTCGTCGCCCAGCCCCTGCGTTCCGGGCTTCGTGTCCAGGAGGAACGTGATGCGCGAGAAGAACTTGTCCACCCGGCCGCCCTCACCGATCAGCAGGTCATCGGTGTGGATCTCGATCTTGTACTTCGCCTCGAAGAAGGACTTGGACAGGCGGAAGGACGGCACCTCCTGCATGAAGTTGTCGCACAGGTCCGCGATGATCCGCTCGATCTTCTCCCGGTGGACGAAGCGGAGCACCATGCGCGTGAAACGGTCCTGATCCGCCGTGGACCGCGCCTCCCGCTGTTGCCGCAGCTCGCGATCCTTTGCCTCCCGGATCTGGCGCAGGCGGTCCTGGAAATCGGTGACCATCGGAAACTCCGCAGGGGGCATTCGCTGTCACGATTCCTGATAGATCTGTCGTCAATATACCGCCACACGAAAGACGAGGCGGCCGAAAAATGCAATTCATAACAGGCTGCTGGAAACGATGTTATGCGCCTTTGTACGTGCTTCGAGCGGCCTCTCGCGAGGCCGCGCCGAGGGGCCGCGCGCGCGTTCTCCCCTCGAGTCACTCCTGATCGTCCTTCTCCGCCTTGCCGCCCTCTTCCTTCTTCGCAGGAGGCGGCCGCGGGCCGGCCTGCAGCCTGGCCTCGAGCAGCGTAGCGTACGGGCGCGTGCCGCGGAAGCGGCCCATCTCCGCGTCGAGGTAGAGCACCGCCGCCTCGGGGTCCTGCTCGCGACGGGCGCGGAACTCGGCCAGCACGCGCGTCGCGTCCTCTTCGCTCCTCAGGCGCACGCGCACGAGCAGGTCCGCGATGTCGCGACGATCGCTCAGGGCGCGCTTCGACTCGAGCCCGCACAGGTAGTCGAGTGCTCCGGTGAACTGGCCGCGCTCGATCAGCTCCTGCACGGCGCCAGCCTGGATCTCGCGGCTCAGGTGCAGCTTCTCGCGCGCCCGGGCCAGCGCGGCGGCCGCCGCGGCGTGCCCTTCGTCAGCGAAACCCGTTTCCGCGAATTCGTCGAGGATGATCTGGACGCGGTGCTGGATCGACTCGAGCGTCCGCTCGCCCCCCTGCTCGCCCAGCTCACGCAGCTCCTTCAGCTTGAGGTCGCGCCACTCGATCCCGTGCTGCACGCGGGCAAGGCCGAGCTCCGCCCGCGCCTGGATCTCGCGGCTCGCCGACTGCCGCAACAGGCCGCGGTAGATCGACATCGCCTCCTCGAATCTCCCCTGCTGCTGCAGCGCCACGGCCTGCTCGAGCGCGGCCCGCTCCTCAGGCGGCAGGCCGCGCGAGCCGCAGGCGGAAAGCAGCGCCGCGCAGAGCGCGAGGCCGAGCCGACCGCTGCGGCCGTGACTGCCTGGTGCGGCGCTGTTCCTCTTCGTCATGCGTGTTCTCTTCGTTCCAGCGGCTCCTTCAGAAGGTGATGAGCGTATGGACCTCGTGGCCTTCCAGCTTCTGCCGGCCGTTGAGGAACGACAGCTCGACCACCAGCAGGCTCATGACCGGGTCGCCGCCGACGCGCTTCACCAGCTTGACACAGGCGGCCAGCGTGCCGCCGGTGGCCAGCAGGTCGTCCACGAGCGCGACCTTTTCTCCCGGCTGGATGGCGTCGCGGTGCATCTCGATGGCGTCCGTGCCGTATTCGAGCGCGTACGACTCGCGCACCGTCTGGTAGGGCAGCTTGCCGGGCTTGCGCACCGGCACGAAGCCCAGTCCCAGCTTGAGCGCCAGCGCCGCGCCGAAGATGAAGCCGCGCGACTCGATGGCCACGATCTTGGTGATGCCCTTGTCCTCGAGGCGTTCGGCGAAGGCGTCGATCACGCGGGCGAAGGCCTGGGCGTCGCCGAGCAGGGGCGTGATGTCCTTGAAGATGATGCCCTTCTTGGGGAAATCGGGGATGTCGCGGATGAGCTTCCTGACGTAATCCATGAGTGACTCCGTTGGCGCTGTGGTCATTACATCTCGTCGGGCGCCTCGATGCCGAGCAGCGCCAGGCCGTTCTTGATGGTGATCTGCGCTGCCCGGACCAGGGCGAGGCGCGCTTCGCTGAGGGCCGGCTCCACGCCGAGGATGCGGCACTCGATGTAGAAGCGGTTCAGCACGGCGGCCAGGTCGAGCAGGTGCTGGGAAACGACTGACGGCTCGTACTCCGCGGCCGCGCGCGCCACGGCCTCGGGGTAGAGCGCGACGGCGCGCGTGACGTCCCGTTCGGCCAGCGAGTCGAGCAGGGCGAAGCAAAACGGTCCGGCGAGCGCGGCCGGGTCGCGCCCGGCCTTGCGGAAGACGCTGGCGATGCGCGCGTGCGCGTACTGCAGGTAGGGGCCGGTGTCTCCCTCGAAGGCCAGGAGCTCGTCCCAGTCGAAGGTGACGTCCTTGATCCTGCGGTTCTTCAGGTCGTTGAACACCACGGCGCCGATGCCGACGGCGCGCGCCACGCGCTCGGCATCGGCCAGGTCCGGGTTCTTCTCGCGGATCTTCTGCCGCGCCAGCTCGACGGCGCGCTGCAGCACGTCCTCCAGGTAGATGACGCGGCCCTCGCGCGTGGACATCTTGGCGTCGCGGAAGCGCAGCAGGCCGAAGGGCACGTGCACCAGGTCCCGGGCAAAGGGGCGCCCGAGCAGTTCGAGCACGCGGAACAGTTGCCTGAAGTGCAGCGTTTGAGCGGCGCCGACCACGTACAGCGCGTGGACGAAGCGGAAGGTCTCGAAGCGGTAGATGGCGGCGGCCAGGTCGCGCGTCATGTACAGGGTCGAGTCGTCCGCCTTCTTGATGATCGAGACGCCGAGGCCGTCGGCCGAGAGGTCGACGATGGTCGCGTCCTCGCTCTCGACGAGCAGGCCCTGGCGCTCCAGCTCGGCCACCACCGCGGGCATGCGCTCCTCGTAGAACGACTCGCCGGTGAAGTGCTCGAAGCGCACGCCGAGCAGCTCGTAGATGCGGCGGAACTCGGCCTCGCTCACCTCGCGGAAGCGCCGCCACAGGGCGCGCGCCTCGGCGTCGCCCTGCTCGAGCGCGCGGAAGGCGGCGCGCGCCTCCTCCTGCAGCGCCGGCTGCGCCTTCCTCTCGGCGTTGAAGCGCACGTACAGCTCGAGCAGGTAGGGGATCTTCTCGGCCGCGAGCCGCCCTTCGTCGCCCCAGCGGCGGAAGGCGACGATGAGCTGGCCGAACTGCGTGCCCCAGTCGCCCAGGTGATTGACGCCGACCACGTCGTGGCCGCGGGCGCGCAGGATGCGACCGATGGCCGCGCCGATGACCGTGGAGCGCAGGTGGTGGATGCCGAACGGCTTGGCGATGTTCGGCGAGGAGAAGTCGATGACCACCGTCTGGCCGGCGCCCGCGCGCGAGCCGCCGTAGGCCGGGCCTTCGGCCAGGACGCGGCCGATGACCGCCGCGGCCACGGCGCCCGGCACCAGACAGAAATTGAGGTAGGGGCCGGCGGCGCGCACGGCGGCGAGCGGCGGAGCGCAGACAATGCGCGCCGCCGCCGCCGCGGCGATCTCGGCCGGGTTGCGCTTTTGCCTCTTCGCCAGCGCGAAGCACGGCAGCGCCAGGTCGCCCAGGCGCGGGTCGCGCGGCGGTTCGAGCGCGTCTCGCGCCTCCTCGAGCGTGATGCCGAGCGCGCCGGCCGCGGCCTCGGCCACCCGTTCTTTGAGCGTTTCCATGCGCAGACTGTCCCGGCGCTGGGCTGCGGGGAAACGCGGAAGTCTAGCGATCCGGCCGGCGCAAAGGTAGCGATTCGGGCGCGACGCGCCTGGCCGAAGCCGGAGCCGGAGACGGCGAAGGCGCCCCCGGGGGACGTTGTCCCCGGGGGCGCGGAGCGCGCGGTCTGGCCGCCTGCCGCGGTCCTGCCTACTCGATCCTGGTGCGGATGGTCACCGAGGGCATGACCGGCAGGACGCAGCCGAGCGGATAGTTGGGCAGGACCTCGAAGCCCTGCACGTAGATGTCAAGGCCGAGCAGGGCCGGATCGGCCGGGATCTGGCCGGCGATCACCGGGGTGGCGATCATCCAGATGGGGTTCAGGCCGAGAGCGCACCAGTTCGTGCCGGGGCACAATTGGTAGAAGCCGTAGGTGCCGATGAGCATGAGCGGCCAGCCCATGCCGCCCAGCGTGAGCTCGTAGGCCACGGTCTGGCCGAGCGCGGGCACGCCGTAGGCGGCGAGCGCCGGCCAGTTGTTGCCGCAGGTGGTGACGACGATCTCGTGCCCTCCGGCGCCCGTGGTGCCCTCGTAGATTGCGCCGAAGACGTCGTGGTCGCTCGAAGTGACCTCGCGGTCCCAGACCACGGCGTAGCGCGTCGAGTCCACGGCCGGGTTGGAGCCCGCGGTGCGCACGGCGGCAACCTGCGCGCTGTCCTCGAGCGAGGAGGTGTAGGCCAGGTTGCGGTGCCCCTCGCTCACGCCGAGCGCGGCCGTAGCCGGGTTGTAGTGCAGGGTCGCGGCGTAGATGTCGTAGTCCGTGCTGCTGCCCTGGTAGCTCTCGGCGTAGGCCACGGCGAAGCGGAAGCCGTCGGAGTCCACCGCGGGATGGTACTGGTACTCGGCGTCGCCCGGGACCTGCAGCTCGGAGAGGTTGGTGATCGGCGTGAGCGCGGTCGCTCCCTGCATGACCACGCCCCAGAGGTCGTTGTCGTTGATCGTCCAGTAGTCCATCCAGACGACCAGGTAGCGGCGGCCGCCAGTCGACTCGTCCGTGACCGTGGAGACCGCGGGCACGGAGCCGTCCATGGCGACGTTCTCGATGGCGAAGTTGGGATGAAGCAGCGCTCCGGTCGGCCCGAGCTGAGTGCCGTGGACGTCGCTCGAGAACATGGACAGCTCCCGGTCCCAGACCACGGTCCAGGCCTGGCTGGCGGCCGGGGGCTGGCCGTTCGACTTGGCGACGCACGGATTGCGGTCGTTGAAGGAGGTGTAGTCCACGGCGATCGGGGCGCCGCCGTAGAGGCCGCCGGAGGCGGTGACCAGGCGCGCCCAGATGTCGTGGTCGGTGGAGCTGTAGACCGCCTCGAAGACCACGCAGAAGTTCGTCGGCCCTTGCGGATTCGGATCTCCGCCCACGTCCGGCTTGATGAACTCGCTGCCGCTCGCGCCGGTGCTGATGGTGAACGGTGCGCCCGGATAACTGGAGGTGCCGTCGAGCGTGCGGCCGCGGATCGTCCGCGACCCGGATGCTCCGGCCTCGGCCACGACCAGGAACTGGTTGCCGGCCTCGTTGTAGGCGATCTTGGGCAGGCGCCAGTTGTCGGTGCCCGTGGCCACCTGGACCGGGGCGCCCAGCACCGTGCCGTCCACCAGGCTGAAGCGCACCACGTAGACCCCGTGGCTCGCGGCGCTGAAGGCGTACTCGTAGCAGACGAGCGCCTGGCCCAGGGAGTCCATGACGGCCACGTCGGCGAAGAAGGTGTCCGCGGTGGAGTTCTCCACGAAGACGGTCGTGATGAAGGGATCGACGGTCACGGGCAGGAGCGCCCGCGCCATGAAGGACGCCGGGACGCACAGCTCGATCGCTCCGTCGCGGAACTGCGCCGGCACGGCAGAGCGCTTGCCGGCGCGATCGAAGGCGGTCGCGAGGCCGTAGCGGACCGCGCCGAGTCCGGGCGCGGCGAAGAGCAGGCCGGCGGACTCGCCCGCGTAGGCGAGCGGCGAGTCCACGGCGATGCGCAGGCGCAGCTCGCCCGCGCCGGCGCGCGTCACCACGAAGATCTGCTCCACTCCGTCGGCTCGGGCCTCGTAGATCTCGAACACCCCGCCGCGGTCGTACACGATCCGGCTGCCGGTGCGCGCCGGTGCGACCTCGGCGGCAGAGGTCAGGGCCTGCTCGCCGCTCCAGACGGCGGCCAGCGCGAGGCCGAAGGGATGGTCCGCGGGCGCCTTCGAGCCGAAGAAGGGCACGTACGTGGCGCCGCGCGCGCTGAACTCCGCTTCGTAGGAACCCGCGAGCGCCCGCACGCTGCCGTCGCCGGGCTCGTCGAACCGCAGGTCCGTCGCGGGCAGCGCGGCCGCGAACGCGCTGAAGGGATGGACCCCGGCCGTGCTCGGAGGCGCCTGCTCCTTCTGGGCGCGGGCCAGGGGCGCGAGGCAGGCCAGAACGGGCAGGATGGCTGCTGCAATGACGTGGATGGGCCGCATGACATGTTCCTTTCGAGCCGGGTTGTGGACAGGGGAGGAATCGCAGGGCGCGGCGGGAGGGGACAGGGGATCCGCGGATTTCAGCAGCGGCAGAGCAGCGCGAAGGCCTTGCGGAAGCGGGTGACCGCGCGCTCCCTGGCCTTTTTGGCCGCGTCGTGCCCTACGCCCAGGCGCCGCGCCATCTCCTCGAGCGGCACGTCCTCGGTCATCCAGACGATGAGGTCGCGGTCTCGCGGGAAGAGGATGCCGAGCGCCTTGACGGCCAGGGCGACGCTCTCGTTCCGCGAGGCGGCCGTGGATGGGCTGGTCTGGGAGGACGCGAGCGCCCCTGCGCGCCCCGAGGCGGTGGTCTTGCCGCCGCCAGCGGTCAGGTGCAGGGTCTTGCCCGCGGCGCGGCGCAGGGCCTTCCAGTAGCGGTGGCGGTCGGCGACGTGCTGGCGCGCCACCTCGGCCAGCCAGAAGAAGGCCTCCCGCTCGCTCCGGTACTGGAAGAAGCGGGCCCGCTCCAGGGCGCGCACCGAGACGCCCTGCAGGAGGTCCTCGGCGCTTTCGTGGCCGAGCAGGCCGCTCGCTTCCCGCCGCAGCAGCTCGAGCAGGTCGCCGCGCCGCCGTTCCAGGATCTGGGCCAGACCGGGCGCGCTCATCGGCCCTCCGCCAAGTGCGCGGCCAGCCGCAGGCCGTACGCCGCGCTCACGAAGCGCGGCGTGGCGTAGCTGCGGTAGGCGGAGCGGAAGAACATGGACGAGGCGTGCATCCACGCGCCTCCCCTCACGGCGCGCGAGGCTCCGTCCTTCGAGTCTCCCTGGCACCACTCCGTGGCATTGCCCGCCATGTCCCGCGCGCCCCACACCGAGGCGCCCAGCGCGAACGACCCGACGCACGCGGGCTGTCGCGTGCCGGGCAGGGACCAGGCGCCGCGGCAGAAGGACCAGTCGAACTCGTCGCCCCAGGGGAAGCACCTGCCGTCCGCGCCGCGCGCCGCCTTCTCCCACTCCTCCTCGCTGGGCAGGTCGTAGACCCACGGCTCGCCGCGCTCCCGGCCTCGCTCCGTGCGCCAGCGGCAGTAGGCCTTCGCGTCCTCCCAGGTGATCCGGTTGACGGGCAGGCCCGGGTCCTCGCCCGGGCAGTACCTGCCGTCCACGAGCGGCCACGCTCCCGTGGGACTCTCGCTGTCCCGCGGCACGTAGACGTAGCGGCCCTCGACCCGGGCCTGCTCGATCTCGCGCAGCGTCGCCGGCTCGTTCACGAACTCGAGGTACTGCGCCACCGTCACCTCGTCGCGGCCGATCCAGTAGCCGGGCAGGTCGAGCACCTCGCGCGCGCCCGAGCGCAGGGCCTCCGGATCGCCGCCGTAGATGAACGGACCGGGCGTGACCCAGATGAAGCCCTCGGGGGTCGAGCCCTCCTCGAGCATCTGCGCGCTCCCCTCGAACCTGCCGCCGCGCTCCAGCAGAAACGGCAGGCGCAGCTCCTCGTAGCCGGCCCGGTCGAGCACGAACAGATACGAGCCCGGTGGGGCGGCGAAGGGGGCGAGCGGCAGGCCGCCGAGGTCGTCGCGGAACGGCGCGGGCACGAGGCGGCGCTCGCCGTCCGGGCAGAGCGCCGACTCCAGCTCGTAGCGGAAGAGGCGCACGCGCGCGTCGCGCGGTGCGCCCGCGAGCGCGACCGTGCCCTTTCCCTCCAGCTCCGCGCGGTGGCGGCCGGCGGCGTCGTGGCTTTCGACCAGGCCGCGGAGCAGCCCGGCCTCGACCGGGTCTCCCTGCGCCAGCGCCTCGCGCCACCGTTCCAGGTAGAACTCGGCCGCGGCGTTGCGGAATGACTGGCTCTCGGGGTCGAAGCGGGCCGCCCGGTTCAGGGCCTCCTGGATGGCGAAGCGGCCCTCCTCCAGCCGCCCGCGCAGCTCGTCGAAGGCCTGCCGGTCGGCGAGGAAGGCGGCGCGCTCGTCCGGAGGCAGGTACTCGGACTCGTACCTGGCCCGCGCTTCCCCCAGGCGCGCGCGCAGCGCCTTGAGGGCGGCGCGTTCCCCGCGGTACTCCTCGAGGCGCGAGGAAGCCAGGGCCAGGGCTTCGCCGGCGGCCGCGCGCTCGGCCACGAAGCCGCGCCAGGCGGCGATCCCGGCCGTGCCGAGGATCGCGGCCAGCACCGCCACCGCGCCCAGGGCGGCGGCGGGATTGCGCCGCATCCAACGCGCCGCGCGCCCGAGGAGGCCCGGCGGTCTGGCCTGGATGGGGCGTATGTCGAGCAGCGCCTCGAGGTCGCAGGCGAACGCGGCCGCGCTCGGGTAGCGCTGTTCACGCTCCTTCTCCATGGCGCAGAGGATCACCGTGTCGAGGTCGCGGGGGATGGAACGGTCGAGCCGGCGCGGCGGCCGCGGCTCCCGGCCCAGGATCTGGGCGAACACCTGCTCGGTCGTCTCCCCGGCGAAGGGCACCCGGCCCGCGGCGCAGCGGTAGAGGGTCACGCCGAGCGAGTAGACGTCGGTGCGGGCGTCAATGCGCGGCCCCTTGGGATCGACCTGCTCGGGCGAGGCGTAGTAGGGCGTGCCGCGGAACAGCCCCGGCAGGGTCACGGTCAGCGACTCCGCGTCCCGCGCCAGGCCGAAGTCGAGCAGCAGGGCGCGGCCCTCGGGCGTGACGCGGATGTTGGAGGGCTTGACGTCGCGGTGCACGATCCCCTGGCCGTGCGCACACTCCAGCGCGCGGGCGATCTCGGCGATCCAGCGCACCAGTTGTCGCAGCGGCGGCCGCTCCGGCTGCTCCAGGAGCTCGTCCAGGCCGCGCCCCGGGACCAACTCCATGGCGATGTAGCCGGTCCCGCGATCCTCGCCGGCCGCATGCACGCCGATGATGTGGGGGTGGCGCAGCTTGGCCACGGCCTGGGCCTCGCGGCGAAAGCGGAGCATGGCGGCGGGCGAGCCGGTGTGCTCGGGACGCAGGATCTTCAGGGCCACGAGCCGGCGCAGCGACTCCTGCTCGGCCAGGTAGACCACGCCCATTCCTCCCTCGCCGAGACGCCGCAGCAGCCGGTACTCCCCGAGTCTCTCGAAGGGCACGTCCGCC
>DYIW01000240.1 GCA_020723465.1 Phycisphaera mikurensis | reverse complement strand
AGGCGACGCTGCCGGACATCTCGATCCACGCCGGGCACACGGCCGTGGTGCCGGATACGAAGCAGGACCAGGGCATCCCGACCCACCCGAACAGCGGGCTCTGCTACAACAACTCGACCAACACCAACATGAGCACGAACTACGACGCGGTCGAGTCGGCTTCGGGCGTGGCGCACGCGCGCCAGCTCGTGGCGGGCCAACCCGATCCGGACGTGCCCGGGCGCTACATCGGAGTCGAATACAGCATCCACAACGACAACCTGTTCACACCCCTCGGCACGCAGCACGCGTACCATCCGCTGCCGGACCAGAAGTTCGACTACCCGTTCGCGTACAACAACGGGACCGAGGACGCGAAGACCTTCTCCTCCCCGATCTACGGCGGCAGCCAGGACGCCATCACCTGGGGCGGGATCAAGAACGACCCGCGGCCCGAGAGCCTGCTGATCGAGTACCGCGTGCGGGTGAAGGACCCGGCCCACCCGCCGGCCACGCAAAACGGCTTCACCTTCGCCGTGGGCGTCTTGAGCTCGGCGGTGCCGCGCTTCCGCGTGTTCACTGTCGGCACGGGGTGCATGGCGTGCTGCACCGCGGTCGTGGGCTCGCCCAACTGCGCCGCCTCGTGCATCATCGCCTACGGGCCGGTGATGGACGGGTCGGCCGCCGGCGGCGGCAATCCACTCGACCCGGACCTGATCGTGAACGCCGCCGGGCCGGCACCGGCGCCGCCGGGCCTGGCCTGCACCGGCCTGGCCGCGCCGCAGAACCACGCGCTGCCGCCGGGCGCGCCGCCCGGGTGCAACGACGCGTCCTACACCAACCCGAACATGCAGCAGGTGGCCTACGGCCAGGCAAGCAATCCCAACGGCACCAAGGGCCTGAACAACTTCGGCGACAACTCGCGCTACTTCATGGTGTTCAACTACGTGAAGCGCGAGTCGAACATCCTGTCGCCGCCCATCCGCGTGCAGCCTTTGACGGTGACGGCGGTGACCTACCACGCGCCGATCTTCGATCCGCCGCTCGACTCGATTCCCGAGGGCTCGGTGGTCGACATCTCCTTCCGCTCCTCACCGACCGGCTCGGGCGGAGTGAGCGCCACGCCGTGGGTCACGCCCGAGGACATGGCCAACGACGCGAACCCGATCAACACGCACTCGCAGGCCGGGCCGTACGTCCAGTTCCAGGCCCACATCGAGGCCAACACGAGCACCCAGCTCGTGCCGATGTTCGACGACATCACGGTGCCGTTCACGGTCGCGGGCGGGTAGGCCAGCGCCCGCGCCCCCTGCCGCTCGGCCGGGCGCGGCCGCGCCTTCTGGCCGCGTTCTCCACCTGGCACAGCGGCATCGCGCACTGCTGCCGCGCGCGCGGCGCGCGCGGGCCCGAAGAAGGGACCCGCGCCAAAGCCAAGATGCCTCAAGAAAGCGGTCGCTGGTTCCCGATGTAACCAGCCATCGGTTCCAAACGAACCACACCGCTGAGCAGCACCATGATGAGCATCTTGAGCAGCATCCGGGGAAATATTGCCCTCGCCTTCTTCCTGCTGTCCGGCCTCGCCGGCGCGCAGGGCGCGGCCGTCGACGCCGAGCTGCAGCCCGGCGACGAGTTCGCGGGACGCGTCGCCTTTCCCGGCGACGAGGACCGGCTCACGTTTTCGTGCCTGGCCGGTTCGCGCATCACCCTGCGGGCCGGGAGCCTCTCGGGCGCCAAGCTGCACCCGAGGATCGAGCTACTGCGAGACGGCGTGCCGGTGCCGGTGAGCGCCAGGCAGGCACGCAGCAAGCTGCACGGCAAGGTGCGGAAGTTCCGCGGCGTGCCCATCGACCAGGCCGGCACGTACGAGGCGCGCGTCAGCGGGCATGCCGGCGATCTGGGGGACTACCTCTTCCGCGTGCGCGAACACCTGCCCGAGCGGATCGAGGAGAAGCTGCACCTGGCGGCGGGAGAGGAGACGTGCCTGGAGTTCCCGGCGCGTCCGGGGGCGGTGGCCACGCTGTTGCTCACGGCGGCCGGCAAGTGCGGCGCCGCGGAGCCGCCGGACCTCTTGCTGCCGGACGGTTCGAGCGCCTCGTTCGAGGGCCTGGTGCAGGTGCTGCGCGATGGCCGCAAGCTGCGCATCGGCCCGCTCCTCCTCGATCAGACCGGCGCGTACCGTCTGGTCGTGCGCGCGCGCGCCGAGCAGGCCCAGACCCTCAAGGTGAGCATCGACCTCGAGCACGCGCCCGCGGCGGGCGGCATGCACCAGGAGGCGGCGGGCCACGCCGCGGTCAGCGGGTCAGTCAGCCTGACGGACGGCTACTGGCTGGACGCCGATGGCGCCGGGGACTTCTCCGCCGAGGAGATCCTCGTGCGCGTCGCGCCGGGCGCGGATGCGGACGGGCTGGCGGCGCGGCTCGGTTGCCGGGTAGCGGCGCGCGGCGGGCAGGGCTGGGTGAGGATCGAACGTACGGACCAGGCGTTCCTCGGGCCGGCCGCGACCCTGCTCGCGCGCAGCCGCGTGCGCGACCTGGTGGCCGCGGCCGCGGGACTGACCGGCATCACGCACGTGCAGCCGAACCACCTGCGCTCTTCGTTCGCCGTGCCGAATGACCCGCTCTACTGCGAGCAGTGGGACATGACCCGCGCCGGTTTCGAAAGCGCCTGGGGCGTGGAGCCCGGCGACCCGGCGCGCACCGTGGCGGTCCTCGACACCGGCATCCGTTTCGAGCACCCCGATCTGGCCGGCCGGCTCGCACCCGGCTTCGATTTCGTCGGCGACACGTGGAACGCCGGCGACGGCAACGGCATCGACGCCAATCCCACCGATCCCTTCCTCTCCGTGGGCACGCACGGGACGCACGTGGCCGGGACCGTGGCCGCGGCCGCCGGGAACGGCATCGGCGTGGCTGGCGGTGCCCTGCTCGGCCGCGTCATGCCCATCCGCGTCCTGGGCGTGCTCGGCGGCACGGATTTCGACATCGCGCAGGGCGTGCTCTACGCCGCGGGCCTGCAAAACGCCTCGGGCACGCTGCCGGGCGCGCGCGCCGAGGTCATCAACATGAGCCTCGGCGGCCCGGCCTACCCGGAGATTCTGCACCAGGCGGTGCGGGCGGCGGTGGCCGCGGGTGTGGTCGTGGTGGCCGCCGCGGGCAACTCGGCCAGCACCGTGCCCATGTACCCGGCGGCCCTGCCGGAGGTGGTCGCCGTGTCGGCCACGGACGCGTTGGACGAGCGCACCTACTACTCGTCGTACGGAACGCATATCGATCTGGCGGCGCCGGGCGGCGACAAGACGAAGGACACGAACGGCGACGGGGTGCCGGACGGCATCACCTCGACCATCGTTGACCCGGTCGTGGGCGCGACGTACGCGCAGAAGACCGGAACGTCGATGGCCGCGCCGCACGTGGCCGCGGCCGCGTACCTCGTCCGCTCGGTCGCTCCCGGGCTCGCGCCGCTCGAAGTGGAAGCCTTCCTCGCCGCCGGCGCGGAGGACCTCGGCGCGGCCGGGCCTGACCAGGAATACGGCTTCGGCCGGCTGGACGCCGGGCGCGCGGTCTCCATGGCCGCGGGCCTGGACGTCGGGCCGACGGCGCCCTTCTGTCTGCCGCAGGGGCTCTCCTTCCCCGAGGAAGTGGAGGTCCAGCAGGTCGCGGTGATCAACCGCGGCGGCGACGGTGCGATCGCCGTCACCTCGGTCTCGAGCGACGCCTTCTGGCTGACGCCGCTGCAGACCAGCGGTCAGACGCCTTGCACCCTGGAGGTCCAGGTCTGCCGTCTCGGCCTGGCTCCGGGCGTCTACGGCACGGTGCTGGAGATCGAGACGAGCGCCGGGCCGCTCTCCCTGCCGGTCTGCATGACCGTGGCGCAAAACGGCCAGCCCATCGGCGTGCAGGTGGTCTACGTCGTGGCGGTGGACGTCATCAGCGGCCAGCCCGTGGCGGCGCACAGCATCACGCAGGAGACCGCGGATCTGTACGTCCTCGATCCCCTGCCCGAGGGAACCTACCGCGTCTTCGCCGCGACCGACCTCGACCACGACGGCATCGTCGGCGAGTCGCACGACTACGCGGGCCAGGCGTTCGACCCCGCGACCGGCCTGCCCAAGCTGATGCTCGCCGACGGCTCGTCGCTGGCAAACGCCGCGATCACGCTGGCGGCGGGGGCCAGCGGGGCGCTGCCCGGCGGCGGCTCTATTCCGCTGCCCGGCGGGATGTAGCCGTCGCGCCCGCCAGCAGCGTGAGGTAGCCGCCGGAGATCAGCGCCTCGACGCCCTCGGCGGCCTCGCGCGCGGGGATGCCGATCTCCGCGGCCGCCTCGCGCACCGTGGTCTCGCCGTCCAGGCAGGAGGCGAGCATCCACAGCCACACGGGGATGGACACCGGCGCGCCGGTCGCTGGCAGCAGGTAGTACGACTCCTTCGGGTACACGGGCGGCACCGCGGCCGCCAGCGTCTCGTAGGTGGCGCGTCCCACGTCGCGCAGCTCGATCTCGCGCCGCCGCTCGAGCTCCTCCGCCACCTCGCCGGCATGTTCCGCCAGCGCCTCCAGGTCATACGGCCAGTCGCACAGCGCCAGGCCCGGAGCGAGCAGCGGGCGGCTCTCGAGCCAGCCGCCGCGCGGGGGCGCGGGCGCGCGGCCGCTGGCGCGGGGAGAGCGCTTGAACACGTCGCGGCCCAGGGCGTCGAAGTAGAACAGGGTGTGGGCCACGGATACGGAGCCGGCGTAGGGGTAAGGCCTGCGCCCGTACTGGGAGGCGAGCCGGTCGAGCCGCTGTAGCAGGTCGCGGTACTCCTCGGGACGTTTGGCGGCGTGCGCCGGCGTGAAGCGCGCGTGGAAGCGGTAGCGGTCCCCGGCGGGGAAGAAGACCTCCGCGACGTCGTAGCGTTCGGGTTCGCGGAAGACGCGCGACCCGGTCTGCAGGTTGAACTCCTCGACGAAGAAGAGATCGATGCGATCGGCGTTCTGCTCGAGCAGGTCGAGCGTGGCGTGCGCCTCGGCGGCGGTCTCGGTGGGAAAGTCGAGGAAGGCCATGGCCTGGACCGCGATGCCGGCGGAGGAGAAGGCCTCGAAGACCTGGCGGTTGGCCTCGGGATCGGTCCCCTTGCCCATGAGCCGCAAGAGGCGCGGAGAATCCGATTCGGTGCCGAAGGCCGCGGAGACCATGCCCGCCTGGCGCAGTTTCCGGCAGCGCTCCCTGGTGAAGAAGCGCTCGGCGCGCAGATCAGAAGTGAAGCGGATGTCGAGGCGGCGCTCGATGAGGCGGCCGGCGAGCGCCAGCAGGTAGGCCGGGTCGATGACGTCGCCCGCGAAGTAGAAGTAGCGCGCGCCGCACTGGTCGCGCAGGACCTCGAGGTCGCGCACGAACAGGTCGAGGTCGCGGCGGCGGTACGTGGCCGTGCCGGTGGCGGTGAGTCCGTAGTGGCAAAACGCGCACTTCTGCCAGTAGCAGCCGCGCGTGGGCGCGACGTGCAGCAGGGGTTCCGGGGAGAGGTAGCGGTCGAGCGGCAGGATGCGGTAGTCGGGCGTGGGCAGCGCGTCGATGTCCTCGGTGGTCGGGCGGATGTCCAGGCGCGGGCGGCCGTTCCCGAGCTGGAGCACGTTCGGCGGAGGCTGGGCGGCGAGGCGCCCCGCGTCGAGCTGATCGAGCAGGCGGCAGAGCGTGCTCTCGCCCTCGAACAGGACCAGGAGGTCGGCGAACGGCCTGAGCTCGGCCAGGACGTCCGGGTCGCAGCGCAGCGCCAGTTGCGTGATGGCCGCTCCGCCGATGATGACCGCCGTCTCCGGGAAGGACTCCTTCACCAACTTGCCCGCGGCGAAGGCCTGCAGGAGCTGCGAGTTGAAGGTCGCCGAGATGCCGACGGCGTCCGGCCGGAGCCGCTCCACCTCGGGCGCCAGGACCTGGGCGAGCGCGCGGTGGAAGGGATTGTGCTCAGGCAGGGTCTCGCGCTCGATTTCGCGCGCGTCGTTCAGGTGGAAGGGGCTGTGGCAGGTGGTGAAGGAGAGTTCCAGCGGGTGGAAGCGCGCGGAGATGAGCGCGAGGGCGCGCTGCAGCAGGTCGCAGTTCTCGTCGTACTGGCGCGCGTCGAGGAAGCGCTCGCGCTCTCGCAGGCCGGCGATGGCGGAAGGAATGCGCTGGGCGACCGCGCCGGCGTCGTGCACGGCGAGCGACAGCGCCAGGAACTCGGTGGACAGGGGAAAGGGCAGGCCGTCGTCCGGCATGCGGCGCAGGCGCGAACGGCAGTCCTCGGCGAAGGCCGCCAGCCTCTTTGTAGTGAAGAGGTCGAGATACGCCTCGAGGTTGAGGTCGAGGGCGTGGGTACGGTGGCCGCGAGCCTGGCAGGCGGCCGCGAGATAGGGGATGGAGAGGTAGGGCCCGGTCGGGTCAGCGGTGGGCGGGTAGACGAACAGGATCGAGGCCAAGTACCGCGCTCCAGCGTCAGGTCGAAGGGGGGCGGACCAACCCGCACCGGAATGGGATAGACGATCCCGCGCCGCGGTTCAACGGGCCGTCACAGGCGCAGGAGAACCTCGCTCTCGCCGCCCGCGCGCAGCACGCGCAGGGGGACCGTGTCCGTTCCGCCGGCGAGGAGCGCTTCGAGGGCCGCGCCGAATCCCTCGACGCGGGACACGCGCGTGCCGCCGATCTCGACGAGGGTGTCGCCGGCGACGAGAGCCGCAGCCGCTGCCGGGAGCCCCTCCTCGACCGACTCCACCCGGATGCTGCCGTGGTCGTCCTTGAGCGTGAGGCCGAGCAGGGCGTAATGGACCGGCTGTGCCTGGTCCTCGCGCAGCGCTTCGAGCAGCGGCTGGAACTCGGTGCCGTACATCAGGACCGGCCTGCGGTAGCCGACATACCACTCCCCTGGATCCTGGGCCGAGGGGCCGGGTGGGGTACCCTGCCGCGGGTCGAGCGAATGCTTGGGCGCCTTGTCCTCGGGCGAACCGAGGTTGATGATGCCGGCGAGCGTCCCGTCGACGTTGAAGACGGGCATGCCGGCGTGCGGCATCCCGGTGGGGGCCAGGACCGGGCGGGAGATTGTCTCCTTGCCGGGCGGGAAGGGGGTCACGATGACGCTGAGCTCCGGTCCGGTCTCGGGGTCCTTGAACGCCAGGATGCCGACGGACTCGGGGCAGCGCGGCGCGCGGAAGTCATCGAGGGGCATGGGGATCCGCAGCTCCTCGCAGGAGGCGGTCGGGTCGGCCGGGCGCAAGAGGAGCGTGTTCACGGTCACCTCCCGGCGCCAGATCTCGGCCAGGAGCTCGGTCCCGTCCCGCAGGACGAAGGCGTACTGCCGCTCGGAGACGTTGGGCGGCTTGGAGATGCCCTTGAGGCGGGGCGCGGTACCTTGCGGCAGGAGCGCCGAGGCCGAGATCATCACCACCGGGTCAGGGGTCAGGACGATGCCGGCGCAGTACCCTTCGAGGACCTCGCGGCGCTCGCGCAGGGTGCCGTCCCCCATGCGGATTTCCAGGTAGCAGAAGACCTTGACCCGGACGAGATGGCGCGCCGCCTCCTGGGCGATGGCCTCGAGCGCCTCCTGATCGGCCTTGAGCTTCGCCGCCTTCTCCGGAGAGGCCTTGCGTCCCATGCCCTGAGCGGCGGCGGAGGGCGGCGGGAGCAGGGCTGCCGCCGCCGCGGCCAGGAGGAGCAGACGCGGCCACGAGTTCCTCATCGGGTCACCGGATGCGCATGATACGCCGGGACGGAGCTGTCAGCCATGAGCTGTCAGCTCTCGGGCGCACGACAGCCGCGTGATGATCTTCACGGGACTTGCTTGATACTTGAGTTGTGCTGACGAGCTGACAGCTATTCTAGCTGTCAGAAAGGAGGCCTCATGGCAACAGGTCCTACGGAGCTTTCTGACATCGAACGCCGCCGCGATGCGCTGCGCGCCGAGTTCGCGGCCATCGGCGACGTCCGGGCCGGGTCCCTGGTCGGTCGCTACCGCAAGTGCGGCAAGGCCGGCTGCCGCTGTGCCAGACCCGGTCATCGCGGCCACGGCCCGAGCTTCTCCCTGACTCGCGTCGTAGACGGTAGAACCCAGACCACGATCATTCCCGCGGGCCCGGCCCTGGCCGAAGCCCAGGGCCAGATCGGGGAGTGCCAGCGGCTGCGGCGGCTGGTCGCGGAGTTCATCGAGGTCAGTTCCGAGCTGTGTGACGCACGCTTGGCTGCGGCCAAGGCCACCTCGGGTGAGGTGGCCGAAAAAAGGGGCTCCCGACACAACTCGGGAAAGAGATCGCGGCCGAGATCGAGCAGCTCGTAGGCCACGGAGCCCTCGACGACTTCGAAGCCTTCGAGGTGGCGCTACGACGACGTGTTCTGGCCGTGGCGGCGCGGCTGGTCGAACAGCGGCTGAACGCCGACCGCAGCGACTGCCACGGGGCGCAGCGTTGCTCCTGCGGCGCCTTTGCGCGATTCGTCGATCGACGCACCAAGGTTCTGCTCACGGCCCTGGGCGAGATCCGTTTCGAACGCGCCTACTTCCACTGCGCCAGGTGTCGGCGCGGCTTCTGTCCGCGGGATGGCACCCTGGGCGTTTCCGGCACTTCCCTCTCCCCTCACGTCCTGCGCATGGTGGGCGCAGTCGCTGCGCTGGTCAGCTTCGAAGAAAGCGCTGCGCTGCTGCACGAACTCGCCGATCTCAGGACCGTTGCCACGACTACATCGAAAACAACCGCAAGCGCATGAACTACCCGTGGTTCCGCGCCCAGGGACTGTGCACCTCCACCGGGGTCGTGGAGTCCGGGTGCAAACGCGTGGTCGGCACCCGCCTGAAGTGCGCCGGCATGCACTGGACCGTCCGCGGCGCCAACGCCATCATCGCCCTTCGGGCTTGCCGACTCAGCAACCGATTCGAGGACTTCTGGGATCGCCGCCGGCGCCAGCTCGCCGCTCGGTAGCCCCTCGCCTCACGCCTGTGTCGTGCGCCCCCGACCCTGGCGTGGCCCACGGTTATTCGAACAGGAACGGCTTCGCCGGCGCCGGGCACCGCCGAGCGGCGCCGCGGGCCAGGCCGACCTGGGGAGCGCGGCAGACCCAGCGCGTAGCTCGGGTCCCCACGCGCGGGCGGAAGCGACCGGATGACAGGCGGCGGGTTTCGCTTCTTCTCGAAGCGCAACTTCGGTGATTCCGGATTTCTGTCTTGAATTCTTGGGCATCGCGTGCTAATATTTGCCCATTCAAATGGCCAGAGCGCGACGACCGATCCGGATCCAGCAGCAGCTCGCCTTCACCCGGCGCGGCGGCAGGCGCCCCGGCGCCGGGCGCAAGCCCAAGGGCGAGCGGGCCGGCGTGTCGCACAAGACGCGCGCGGCGCTCGCGGCGCGCTTCCCCGTCCACGTGACCGTGCGCCTCGAGCGGGGGCTGCCTGGCCTGCGCGACAAGCAGACCTACCGCCTGCTCAAGCAGGCGTTTCTGGCCGGCT
>DYIW01000239.1 GCA_020723465.1 Phycisphaera mikurensis | reverse complement strand
GTCGGTTCTCCATCTCGCCCTTCGCCGCCGGCCGACCCTGCCAGCAGTAGCCGGTGTAGCGCAACCGGGAAGCAAAGGAAAGGTCGATTGATTTCAGCGAGGTTGCGCATGCGGTATACTCGCCGCCGTGAAGAGCCGCACCCTCCCCGACCCGCCCGGCCCGCGCGGAGCCGCGATCGCGTTCGCCGCGCTCGTGCCGGTGACGCCGATCGCGCCGAGCGACTGCGCGTGGTCGCAGGGGAGGGCGCCCTTGCCCGCCTGGGTCTCGGCGACCGGGATCCCGGTCGCCGTCGCGAGCGCCGCGAGCGCCGCGCTGGCCTCGCTGTAGATCACGCCGCCGCCGGCGACGATCAGCGGACGCCGGCTTGTGCGGAGCGCGCGCGCGGCGCGCTCGAGCGCCTCGGCGTCGGCGCGCGGCCTCGGCACCCGCCACACCCTCGGCTCGAAGAGCCCCGCCGGGTAGTCGTACGCCTCGGTCTGCACGTCCTGCGGGAGCGCGAGCGTGACCGCGCCGGTCGCGGCCGGCGAGAGCAACGTCCGCATCGCCTCCGGCAGCGAGTGGACGAGCTGGTCCGGGCGGTGGATGCGATCGAAGAAGCGCGAGACCGGGCGCAGGCAGTCGTTCACGGAGAGCTCGGGCGCGTGCTCCGCCTCGAGCTGCTGGAGGACCGGCGCGACGTTCCTGCGCGCGAAGGTATCGCCCGGGAGGAGCAGCACCGGGATGCGGTTGATCGTCGCGAGCGCCGCACCGGTCACGAGGTTCGTCGCGCCAGGCCCGATCGAGGTCGTGCACGCGAACGCGCCGAGCCGGTTCTTCATGCGCGCGTAGGCGACCGCGGCGTGCACCATCGCCTGCTCGTTCCGGAAGGGGCAGAACCGGAAGTCAGGGTTCTCCTGGAGCGCCTGCCCCACGCCGGCCACGTTGCCGTGGCCGAAGATGCCGAAGCAGCCGGCGAAGAAGGGGCGCTCGATCCCGTCGCGCTCGACCCGCTGCTGCTTGAGGTAACCCACGAGCGCCTGCGCCATCGTCAGGCGCCGGGTCTCGTTCGTCCTCGTGATCGTGTTGGCCGTGGTCGTCATCCTCGCCTCCGTGCCGCGCCGCTCAGCGGCGGGGCCGCCAGACCGCCGCGCCGGATTCGAGCAGCCAGCGATGCTCCTCGCTGAACTCCGGCGTCGTGTAGGGAGCGCCCTCGAGGTTCCGGATCGCCCAGAGGTAGTACATCGCGTAGCCCGGGGCCGCGGTCTGCGCGTGATCCTTGCCCGGGTCGATCAGGAGCGTGTCGCCGTCGCGCAGCTTGAGGACCTCGTCGCCGAGCTCGCCGTGGCCGTAGCCGCGCGGATCGCTGAAGCGGTAGTGGTAGAGCTCGGGCTGCGGGTGGTGGTGCGGCGGATAGCTCGACCAGCGGCCGGGCAGGTTGACGACCTCGCCGAGCACGAGGTTCGCCTCGGGGCGGCTCGTCCCGTCGAAGATCGTCCTGACCACGCGGTGCGCGGTGCCGTCGAGCAGCCCCTCGCCGCGCTGCTCGCAGGCGACCTGCTCGGGGCGGAAGAGGCGAGCCGCGAAGCCCCTGCCGTTCTCCACCTGGAGCAGCGCGAGCTCGCTCGGTCGCCGCGCGGTGACCTCGAGCGGCACGCCCGCGGGAGCGTGCAGCACCGTCGGCTCCTCGTCGAGGAGCGAGCGCCGCTCCGCCTCGGCGAGAGCGCCCCCGAAGCGCAGCTCGACGTCGCCGTCGAGCAGGAGCAGCGCGGTCTCGAGCCCCTCGGCGCAGCGATGGCTCTCCCCCGCGTCGAGGCGGAGCAGGCCGAAGTCGATCCCGATCCGGGCCTGGCGCGTGATCGGCGTGAGCCCGGCGCCGCGCTCCGGCGCGCGCACGAGCGGCGCCTGTGGCCCGAGCGCGCCGGTCACGGGCTGCCCGCGGCTCATCGGCTCCCTCCGCGCCGGTCGGGATCCGGGAGCATGATCTCGCGGACCACGCCCTCGAGCTCGTGGTACGAGGCGATGAAGGTGCGGAGCGTGCGCCGGGTGGCGCCGAAGCCGTCGAGCTCGTCGAGCCGCAGCCCGTCGGGCTCGTACGCGCGCCGGAACTCGGGCATGCGCGCGAGCTCCTCGAGCACGGCCGCCGGGACCGGGTCCGTGAAGCGCGGCCGGACCTCGAGCGCCGAGGCGTTGAAGCGCCGCTGCCACTCGGAGGGGATCGTGAGGATGACCTCGCCGCCGACGAGCTCGGACCAGTGCAGGTGGTTGCGGTAGGCCGCGGCGAGGAGGCGCGTGCGGTAGCCGCGCTCCTGGAAGAGCGCGTGCGCGCGCTTCAGGCAGGCGATCCCCGCCCAGTCGAGCGTGCCCGGCGTGGGCGCGAGCTCGTCGCGCTCCGCGACCACCTTCAGCCAGTCGTCGAGGCGGCCGACCATGATCGTGCAGACCGGCGTCATGCGCTCCTGCTTGCCGGCCTCCCGCCGGCGCCGGAGCCCGCGCTCGACCGCCTCGCCGACCGCGAGGGCCTGCGGCACCGAGAAGCAGACCGTGGCGTTGACGTTCACGCCGCGCGCGGTCGCCTCCTCGATCGCGGCGAGCCCGGCGCGCGTCACGGGGATCTTGACCTGCATGTTCGGCGCGAGGCCGTGGAAGCGCGTCGCCTGCGCGACGAGCGCGTCGGCGTCCCGGTAGCGCGTGGGGTCGGTCTGGATCGAGAGGCGCCCCTTGCGCCCCGCCTCGCGGGCGAAGATCGGCTCGAGCAGCGAGGCCGCGCGGACCGCCATCTCCTCGATCAGGAGCCAGGTGAGCTCCCGCTCCGACGCGGTCGGGTGCGCGGCGCAGAGCTCGGCGATGCGGTCCTGCCAGAGGCCGAGCTCGCGGCGCAGCACCTGGAGGACGATCGTCGGGTTCGTGGTGGCGCCGGTCGCCCCGTGCTCGAGCGCGTAGCGCAGCTCCTCGCTCGAGCACGAGTCGTTCCAGAAGTCGGTCCCCGCGAGGACCGTCCGCCTGAGCGGGCTCTGCGGGTGCGTCTGCGTCTCCATCTCCGCCTCCTCTCGCGACCGGCGTCTAGGCCTGCGCCGGGTAGCGCACGGTGACGACCTTGCGCTGCGTGAAGAACTCGATCCCCGCCGTCCCCTGGGCCTTGGTCTCCGAGAGCATCGACGCCTTCATCCCGCCGAAGGGGAGCTGCGCGACCGGCGCCGGGATCCCGACGTTGACGCCGATCATCCCGGCCTCCGCCTCGAGCTTGAACCGCCGAGCCCAGTGGCCGCTCGCGGTGTAGATCGAGGCGCCGTTGCCGTAGGCGTGGCCGTTGACGATCGCGAGCGCCTCGTCGAAGTCGCGCGCGCGCAGGACCACCACCACCGGCCCGAAGACCTCGGTCGCGTGGATCTCCGAGCCCGGGCGCACGTGGGTGAGGACCGTCGGGCCGAGGAAGTGCCCGCGCTCGCAGCCGGGCGGCGGGCGGAGCGCGCGCCCATCGAGCGCGAGCGTGGCGCCCTCCTCGAGCGCGCGGTCGCAGAGCTCGACGATCCGGCGCCGCGCGGCGGCGGAGATGACCGGCCCCATCAGCGCCGGGTGTGCCGCCAGCGCGGGGTCGAGCGGGTTCCCGACCGGCACCTCGCGCGCGGCCTCGACGAAGCGGCGGGTGAGCTCGCGGTGGAGCTCCTCGCCGACGGGGACGATCGCGCTCGCCGCCATGCAGCGCTGCCCGGCGCAGCCGAAGCACGAGGTGACGAGGTTCCGCACCGTGTCGTCGAGGTTCGCGTCGGGCATCACCACGAGGTGGTTCTTGGCGGAGCCGAGGACCTGGTAGCGCTTGCCGTGGCGCTGGCAGAGCTCGGCGACCTGTCGTCCGACGGCGGTCGAGCCCACGAACGAGACCCCGGCGACCTTGGGGTGCGAGGCGAGGGCGATCGCCGCCTCCCTGTCGCCGTGCACGACGTTCAGGACCCCGGCGGGCAGGCCCGACTCGGCGCAGAGCTCGGCGACCCGCGCCATCGTGCACGGCACCTGCTCCGAGGTCTTCAGCACGACCGTGTTGCCCGTCGCGATCGCCGTCGGCAGGAACCAGAAGGGGACCATCGCCGGGAAGTTGTAGGGGGCGATGATCGCGAAGACCCCGAGCGGCAGCCGCAGCACCTCCGCGTCGATCTCGAACGAGGCCCCGACCATCAGCTCGCCCTGCTGCAGGACCGGCATCCCGCAGGCGACCTCGACGTTCTCGATCGCGCGCTTCATCTCGGCGTGCGCGTCGGTGAGCGACTTGCCCATCTCCTCGGCGATCTGGCGCGCGAGGGGCTCCTCGTGGGAGCGGAGCAGCGCCGCCAGCCGGAAGAGCGGCTCCACGCGGCGTGCGGCCGGGGTGCGGCTCCACGCCGGATACGCGGCCGCGGCGGCCTCCACCGCGACCGCGACGTCGGCAGCGGTGGAGAGCGGAGCGCGCGCGATCACCTCGCCGGTCGACGGGTTCTCCACGTCGATCGTCCGCGCGCCGGGAGGCTCGACGCCGCCACCGTTGACGAAGTTCCTGAGCAGCCTGGTCGTCATCGCACTCTCCTTCTCATCGCGCTCTCTGCGGCGGCGCTCTGCTGTGGCGCTCGCCTCGCCGTCCTGCTGCGCGAACGCCGGCCCGCCCGAGTCGCGCTCGCAGCCGTTGCCCGCGGTTGTTGCCCGCGGTCGTGCCTTCTATCCGACCGTCGCCCGACCTCCCGCACTCGCCCGACCTCCCGCACTCTCGGGGGACGACTCCTCGTTCTCGGCGGACGCCGGGACCTCACCGCAGCTCCGGCGCGCGACCAGCGCGGGCTTGAGCCGGAGCGTGCGGCGTGGCTCCGCCTCTCCTCGCAGCCGGGCGAGGAGCTGCAGCGCCGCGTGGCGGCCGAGCTCCCGCTTCGGCTGCGCGACCGTCGTGAGCGGCGGGTCGAGGAAGCGGACCGGGTCGATGTCGTCGTAGCCGACGAGCGCGAGGTCGCGGCCGAGGCGCAGGCCTCGCTCCGAGGCCGCCTGCGCCACGCCGAGCGCGAGCAGGTCGTTCGCCGCGACGATGGCGAGCGCGTCTCCCCTCGCGCCCGTGGCCCCCGCTCTCCCCTGCAGCGCCTCCGCCGAAGCCACCGCCGGATCCGAAGCCACCGCCGGATCCGCGCCGCTCGCCCTCGTGCGAGCGAGCTCGAGGATCCTGCCCGCCTGCTCGCGTCCGCTCGCGACGCTCCACTCGCCGTGCGAGACGAGCTCGAGCGCCTGCTCCTCGCCGGCCTCCTCGAGCGCCCTGCGCAGGCCCGCGAGCCGCTCGCGCGAGGCGCGATCGCGTTCCGGCCCCGCCACGTACGCCAGCCGCCGCCAGCCCTGCGCGAGCAGGTGCCGACCGACGAGCCAGCCGCCGTGTCGGTCGTCCACCTCGACCGAGGCGAGCTCGAGCCCGCGAGGGGAGGGCTGGCCGACCAGCGCGACCGTGCGCGCGAGCTCGGCGCCTGCGAGCCTGGCCGCCTCGAGCTCGCCATTGACGGGGACGGCGAGGAGCAGTCCCGCCACCCGCCGCGCGGTCAGCAGCCCGAAGGCACGCTTCAGCCTCGGCAGCTGCCAGTCCGTGTTGATGAGGAGCAGGCTGAAGCCCTGCTCGAGCAGCGCCTCCTCGGCGCCGCGCGCGACCTCCGGGTAGAAGGGGTTCGCGATGTCGGGGACCACGAGCGCCAGGAACGGGACCTGCCCGGTGACCAGCGCTCGCGCACGCTCGTCGGGGGTGTAGCCGATCTCTTGCGCGATCGCCGCGATCCTCTCGCGCGTTGGCTCCGCCACGCCGGGCAGGTTGTTGAGCGCGCGAGAGACCGACGCGATCGAGACCCCGGCGCGCTCCGCGAGCTCGCGGATCGTCGGCAGCTGGCTCGCGCGTTTCGGCCGCGCGCGCGGCGTGCGCAGGGGGGGCTGCGTGGACCGCTGCGTGGGCTGCGTGGACCGCTGCGTGGGGGGCTGCGTGGACCGCTGCGTGGGGGGCTGCGTGGACCGCTGCGGGGGCTGCGTGGACCGCTGCGGGGGCTGCGTGGACCGCTGCGTGACTTGCGTGCGTCGCTTGCCTTGCATCTGACCTTGCTCGCCTCGGTCGCCCGCCTCGGTCGCGCCTGCCGCCGATCACAGATTAAGCGTTTACCGAAATCGTTTACCGTAAACGTTTTCTAGCCGCGGGAGGGCCTGCTGTCAAGAGGCGATCTGCGCCTTGCACCAACTACCTGGAAGGCTGGCCGAAGTCCGCTGGCAGGAAGGGGCGCGCTTTCAACAGCCGTGGTGCGCTGGCGGCATCCGGAGTACCATGCCAGCCTCGGATGACCCCGCTCCCCGTCCTCTTCGTCGCGAACTGGCCCGAGGTGCTGAAGGGCGGCCAGGTCAACCTGATGCGGCTGCTCGAGCGCCTGGACCGGCGCCGGTTCGCGCCCACGGTGCTCGTCTCGCGAGAGGGCACGCTCGCCGACCGCGCACGCTCGCTCGGGATCGGGGTCGAGGTGCTGGCGCTCACGCGCATGGAGCCCTATCGCCTCTACGCGTTCGCGACCAATCTGCTCCCCGTGCTGCGACTGCGGCGGCTCATCGAGGCGGGCGGGTTCCGGCTCATCTACATCGACTCGCCGGATCACCTGCCGCCCGTCTGGGCGGCCAGCCGCGGCACGCCCGCGCGCCTGGTCTGGCACGCGCAGACCGGGGCGCGGACCACCCTCGATCCGCTGCTCGCGGCGCTCGCCGACGGGATCATCTCCTGCTCGCACGCGGCGGACGCCCGTTTCCAGGGGAGCAGGACCCCGCACGTGGTGGTGCCGAACAGCGTCGACGGCGAGCGCTTCCTGCCGGCGAGCGCCGAGGCCCTCGCCGCGCGCCGCGCGCGGCCGGCGACGGTGCTCCTCCACCTGGGTGAGCTCGCGCGGAGCAAGGGCCTCTTCGACCTCCTCGCGATCGTGGCCGAGGCGCGCCGCGAGCACCCCGCGCTCGAGCTCTGGCTCGCCGGCCGCGGGAGCGCGCTCGGCGAGCGGCTGCTCCGGCTCCGCGCCCGCACGCTCGGCCTCGCGGGAGCGGTCCGCTGGCTCGGCTACGTGCCGCCGCTCGAGCTGCTCCACGCCTGCGACCTCTTCCTCTTCTTCTCCCACAGCGAGGGCCTCTCGCTCGCGCTGCTCGAGGCGATGGCAGCGGGCGCCGCGATCCTCGCGAGCGACATCCCTCCGAACCGCGAGGCGCTCGGCGACGCCGGCGTGATGATCTCGCTCGCCGATCGTCGCGCCGCCGCGGCGGAGCTGGTCGCGCTCTGCCGGGATCCTGGGCGGCGCGAGGCGCTCGGTCGGGCGGCCCGCGAGCGCGCGCTCAGCCGGTACCCGCTGGCGCGCTTCGTGGCCGAGGTGGAGTCGCTGTTCACGCGCTTCGCGGTGGGCGGGGAGGGGACGTGATGGCGCGCTTCGTGGCCGAGGTGGAGTCGCTGTTCACGCGCTTCGCGGCGGGCGGGGAGGGGACGTGATGGCGCGCGTCTCGGTGATCATCCCGACGCACAACCGCGCGGGCTACCTGCGCGAGGCGATCGGCTCGGTCCAGCGCCAGCGCCTGAGCGACTGGGAGTGCCTGGTCGTCGACGACGACTCGAGCGACGAGACCGCGCGCGTGGTGGCGGAGCTCGCCGCGAGCGATCCCCGGGTCCGCTACCTCCACCAGCCGCGCTTCGGCCGCGCGGCCCGGGGCCGCAACCTCGCGCTCCGCAGCTCGCAGGCCCCGCTCTGCGCCTTCCTCGACGACGACGACCTCTGGTACCCGGAGAAGCTCGCGGTCCAGGTGGCGGTGCTCGACGCGCACCCCGAGGTCGGGCTGGTCTTCGGCAAGATCCGCAAGGTCGGCCTCAAGCAGCAGATCTGGCCCGAGGAGAAGCTCCCGCCGCGCCCGGGCTTCGCCGACCTCCTGCGCGGCAACTTCGTCCCGACCTCGACGGCGGTCGCGCGCCGGAGCGCGCTCGAGGCGGCCGGCGGCAGCTTCGACGAGACCCAGGTGGCGGTCGAAGACTACGACCTCTGGCTCCGGATCGCGCGCTGCGCCGGGCTCTACGCGCTCCCGCAGGTCCTCTGCGACTACCGCGTCCACCCCGGGGGCGGCTCGCTCCAGCGGCTCGACATCGAGCTCGACGAGATCGCCGCGATCTACGACCGGCTCGAGCGCGAGGGGGTCGCGCGCTCTCTCCTCGCGCCCGGGCGCCGCAAGCTCCACCTACGACGGATCCCGCGCGCGCGCGGGGCGCGCTCCGCGCTGCGCGAGCTCTGGCGGGCGCTGCGCGGATGAGCGGCGAGCGGCGATGAGCAAGCTCTCGCAGAGGCTGGCTCAGGAGCTGCGCTTCCTGCGCAGCAAGCTGACGCGCGGGAACGTCGCCGAGCTCGCCTGGGTCCTCGTCGGCCAGACCGCGACGCTCCTGATGGGCTTCGTGATCCTCAAGCTCATGACCCAGATGGGGAAGGAGGCCTTTGGCGAGTACACGCTGATGCTGACGATCTCCGCCTTCCTCGGCCTGATCCTCTACGGCCCCGTCGAGCAGGGCTTCATCCGCTTCTACTACCACTACGCGCACCTCACGCGGACCGCGCCCTTCGTGAAGCTGATGTACCGTTTCCTGGTCTGGTCAGCCGCGGGCTTCCTCGTCGCCTCGCTGCTCTTCTCCTCGGGCGCGCTCGGCCTCGGCGATCGCAGGCTGGCGCTCCTCGGCCTCTGCGCCGGGCTCTTCGTGATCAGCCAGAAGGCCGACGAGTTCTTCAACACCGCGCTCAACGTGATCCGCAAGCGGAAGGAGAACTACATCCTCCAGGGCGCGCACAAGATCGTCACCGCCGCCGCGCTCTACCTGCTCTACCGCCAGGGCCAGCTCGAGCTCGTCCAGGCGATGCTCGCGCTCACCGCCGTCACCTTCCTCGCGGTGCTCGCCAAGCTCCTCAACTACGCGAAGCACATCCCGCGCGACGAGCCGCCGCTCCCCGACCCGCGCGCCGCCCGCGGCGAGATGGTCCGCGAGCTGCGGGCGTACGTGCTCCCCTTCCTGATCTGGGGCGTCGCGGGCTGGCTGCAGCTCTACGGCGAGAAGTGGATCCTCGCCAAGCTACTCTCGGTCGGCGACGTGGGGGTCTACGCGGTGATGCTCTCGGTCGTGAACGTGCTCCTCAACATCCCGAACGCGATGCTGATGGAGTACGTGAACCCGATCGTCTTCCGCCACTACGCGGACCTCGAGGACCGCGCCGAGCTCGAGATCGGACACCGCTACATCCGCGTGACGATCGCCCTCGTCCTCGGGCTCACGCTCGCCGCGATCGCGATCACCTCCCTCGCGGGACGACCGATCATCGTCCTCATCAGCAACGAGAGCTACACCGCCTCGGCCAGCCTGCTGCCGCTGCTCTCGCTCGGCACCGGCCTCTTCCTCGTCGGGCAGGCGATGTGCAGCATGGGCATGGGCCTCAACCTCCCG
>DYIW01000238.1 GCA_020723465.1 Phycisphaera mikurensis | reverse complement strand
GCCCGAGGAGGGCGCGGACGCCCTCGAGCTAATGCGGAAGGTGGTCCGGGACTACGCGCCGCGCTCGTTCAACACGGCCGGGCCCGGCTACCTCGCGTACATACCCGGCGGCGGGATCGTGCCCGCGGCCGTCGCCGACCTGATCGCCAACATCACCAACCGCTACACCGGCATGTTCGCCCCGGCGCCCCTGCTCGCGCGCCTCGAGATGAACGTGCTGCGCTGGTTCCTGGACATGGCCGGCTTCGGCGCGGAGGCGCGCGGCATCCTGACGAGCGGCGGGTCGCTCGCCAATCTGGTGGGCCTGGTGTGCGCGCGCCACAAGCTGCTCGGCGAGCGCTTCCAGGACGGCGTGGTGTATGTCTCGGATCAGGCGCACCACTCGGTGGAGAAGGCGGCGCGCGTCATCGGCTTCCCGCGCGACTGCATTCGCAAGATCGAGACGGGCGAGCACCTGAGGTTCCACGCGGGCGCGCTCGCGGAGGCCGTGGCGCGCGACCGGCGCGCGGGCCGGAGACCCGCCATCGCCGTGGCGAGCGCGGGCACGACCGGCACGGGCGTGGTCGACGACCTCGAGGGGCTCGCCGACCTGTGCCGCGCCGAGGGCCTGTGGCTGCACGTGGACGCGGCCTACGGCGGCTTCTTCCTGCTCACCGAGCGCGGCCGCACGCGCATGCGCGGCATCGAGCGCGCCGACTCGATCACCGTGGATCCGCACAAGGGACTGTTCCTGCCCTATGGCACGGGCTGCCTGCTGGTCAGAGACGGCGCGGACCTGCGCGCCCCCCACCAGAGCGAGACTGGATACCTGCCGACGCTGCAGGACGACGCGGACGCTCAGGACTTCTGCGAGTACTCGCCCGAGCTGTCGCGCGACTACCGCGGCCTGCGCGTGTGGCTGCCCTTGAAGATCTTCGGCGCGCGCGCGTTTCGCGCCTGCCTGGACGAGAAGCTCGACCTCACCGAGCGCGCCGCGGCGCGCCTCGCCGAGATCCCGCGCATCCGCGTGCTGGCGCCGCCCGACCTGTCGCTCGTGACCTTCCGCTACACGGCTCGCCCCGGAGAGGACGAGGACCGCGCCAACGTCGCCTTCCTCGAGCGCGTGCTCGCGCACCAGCGGGTGTGGATGAGCGGCGCCTGGGTGAAGGGCCGCTTCACCCAGCGCATCTGCGTGCTGAGCTTCCGCACCCACCAGGACCGCCTGGACGAGGCGCTCGAGCTGATCCGGCTGGAGGCGGGGCGTGGGACCTGACCGGTTCCGCGCAACGGAGCGGCCAGGGGGAGATTCACTGCCCGTAGAGAGCAATCTCCTCCTGATCGTCGATCGCGAACGAGTAGACCACGGGGGAGTGCCAGCGCCGAGCCACGACCCACAAGTCGACCGATTGCTCCGGTTTCGGCTCCGCCTTCGGCTCTGTCGTAGAGGCGGCCTTGTGGGTCACCGTGAATCGGACCCACGTCGTCAGGCGGCGGACGTCGTTGCTGTTGACCTGCGCGAGACTCCCGATCTCCTCAAGCCGGTTCGCCTCGACCAGCGCCTCGAACTGCTCTCGCGAAACGCCCTGGGCGGAGAGCGAGTAGGCCGCGTCGAGATCGCCGGCGGAGATCTGCTCCAGAAAACGAGCCGCGACTTCCTCGGAGCAGCGCCTCATGTGGAGCTCCGGTGTCGCCTCCGACCAGATGCCGTGCAGGAAGAACGTCAGCAGGACCACCCCGAACTGACACCACGCCGGGCTCCGCCAGGCGATCAACTGAAACGGCAACGCGGTGCCGGCGAATCCCACGAGCCCATAACCTGGCGAATTCGGAACGGGCCAGATGAGGCAGCCGCCCAACAGGTTGAGGGCACTCCAGAGGATGCTCAGCACGAGCAGCGCCCTGGCGATCAGCCAGATCGCTAACTTCACGATCCCGTCCTTCACTCGCGGCGCAGCGAGATCACGAACGACACTGAACCTCGGGACTCCGCGAAGAAGCCACCGCCGCTACTCCCTCGGAGCCTGTGGCAGCGGTCGCATTCGTACCCGATCATCCGTGACCACCGCGAATTGGCCGGCCCAGTCCATCCGGCTTTCCAGTGCATCGATCATCCGCCGGATGTCAGCGTCCGGATCAGAGCCCGTCAGCCGGAACAGGATGATCCCGCACTCTGCGGGAAGCCCATGCCGGAACGCCAGCTCGCCGAAGTCCTTGTCCTGCGTCAGAAGAAGGCGGGCCCCCGCCTGCGCGCGGGCGAGAACCGCCAGGTCGTCGGCCCCGCGCATCGCCTCCTTGACGGCGAGCACATCATGCCCGCCCTCGCGGAGCAGCCGCGCAAGCGTGCCGGGCATGTTCTCGTTGAGCAGAAGCAGCACGGTCGGTTCCCGTTCAGGCTCCCGGCAGCGGGTAGACACGCTCCGACCTCAGGACATCGCCGGCATAGGCGAGGCAAGCCTGGACGTCTTCGGGCGTGAGGTGATCGTACTCGTGGAGCACCTGCTCGACGGTCCAGCCGCGTCCGAGGAGATCAATCACGAATTCCACTGACATGCGCGTGCCCTTGATGATCGGCTTTCCCGCCAGGACCTTGGCGTCTACCGTGATCCGCTCTTTCCAGTGCATGTGGGTCTCCGTTCGTCCTACCCGCACCCGAGTCCCTTCTCGCGGGCCGGCAAGCCGTCCACCCAGCGCTTCTCGTCGGTCCCCGCAGGGTAGAGCGCCGAGAGCGACTGCGCAAGCTGCCCGAACCGCGCGTCGCGGCCGACGCCTTTCTCCACCAGGAAGCGCTTCAGCGCTCAGTTCACGGTCAGCAGCAGCACCGCCTGCTCCATGCCGCGCTCGGTGCGGCGCGAGAGCAGCGCGTTCGCCACGCTGTGGGCGCTGCGGTCCTGGCTGGCGATGAGCAGCGGCTGGCCGAGCGGCACCACCACCGCGGTCGTGGCCTGCGTCACGCGCACGGTCTCGCCGCCGCGGCCGAGGTCGGTGAAGACCGGCGTCAACTGCACCTGCACCCGGCCCTCGCCCATGGGCTGGCAGATGGCCTCGAGGGAGGTGCCGATGAGCTGCCCCTGGGGCACGAGCATGCCGAACTGCATGCCGCCGACGGTGAAGGGGATGACGTAGCGCGTCTCGCCGATGGCGAGCGAGGCCGGGAAGCCGGGCATGGTCACCAGCATGATCTGTTCGCGCGAGGTGCCCCGGTGCGAACGTACGTGCCCGTCGAGCGCGGCGAAGAAGCTGCCCGAGACCATGCCGACCGTGAAACCCGCGTCCGGGGAGAGGCCGCCCGCGACCGCGCCGAAGTTGCCGCCGGCGTAGCCGAGGAGCGCGCCGATGGCCTGAGACTCGCTCTCGGCGAACCAGATGCGCTCCACCTGGATGCGGTAGTTCCCATCAGCCACGGGCAGAGAGCGCGCCTCCTCGATGCGGCGGCGCGCCTCGGCGAAGGGGTTCTCCGTGGTGACGGGCCGGCGCTGCGCGGCCGGCGTCGCTTCCGCCTCGCCGGCCGGAGCCGCGACGGCCTCGTCCACGGCCGCGGCAAGGGGCGCGGCGGCGGCGCCGGTCGAGGCGGCGGCCGAGGGCGGCGGGCCGGCAGGGGCGGCGGCCGCTCCCTCGAAGGACTGGCAGCCCGCGGCCGCGAGCAACCCGAGCAGGACGAAGGATGGAACGATCAGTCTTCTGTACTGCGCCATGATTCTGGTCGGTGCACGTGCGTGTCACCCCTCTTGAGCAGCCGGATGCGCTGCTCGGCCTCGATCTTGTGCGTTTCGAGTAGCCACTTGCGCTCGCTGTCGCCACCCGTGTCGTAGCGGGGAAGCGCCTCGATGAACGCCTGGAAGGCCTCGATCGCCGGCTCCAGGCGGCCGGCCGCCGCCAGGGCCTCGCCGTGCAGGAACTTGGCGGGCCTCTCGCCCGCGGCCCAGAGGAGCGGATCGAACCGGTCGAGCGCCTCGAGGATGGCCAGAGCCTCGGCGGGCTTCCCGGCCAGGTCGAACAGCACGCGCGCGAGCCGGAGCTTCGCCCCCCGGTCCTCGGGATTGCGCGCGACCTCGTCCGACGCTCGACGCAAAGCCATGTACACAGCCAGCTTGCGCCGCCTGGCAGGCGCCGTGACCAGCCACAGAACGAGCGCGCAGAACACGGCGGCAGAAGCGGCGGCGACCCAAATCCACATGCTCATGCGGCTCCGCTGAGGCCCGGCGCGACGCCCGGCGATTGTACCGGCGGGCCCGGCCCGAGCCCTGCTATACTCGCGCTCGATCCTGTCCCGGACAGGAGAAAGACCAGCAAAGGACGCGACATGGCTCAGCGCAACGTGGTGATCATGGGTGCCGCCGGCAAGGACTTCCACGTGTTCAACACGTGCTTCCGCGACGACGGCGCCCGCCGGGTGGTGGCGTTCACGGCCACGCAGATCCCCGGAATCGACGATCGACGCTACCCGCCGGCCCTGGCCGGGAAGCTCTACCCGAACGGCATCCCGATCGTCCCGGAGGAGGACCTGCCCTCGCTCGTCGAGCGCGAGAAGGTCCAGGACGTGGTCTTCGCCTACTCGGACGTGTCCTACGCCTACGTCGAGGAGAAGGGCAAGATCGCCCGCAAGGCCGGCGCCACGTTCCAGACTTTCGACGTGGACCGCACCATGCTCCCGTCGCGCAAGCCCGTGATCGCGGTCTGCGCCGTGCGCACCGGCTGCGGCAAGAGCCAGACCTCGCGCCGCATCCTCACCCTGCTGCGCGCCAAGGGGCACAAGGTCGTGGCCATCCGCCACCCCATGCCCTACGGCAACCTGGAGAAGCAGGCGGTGCAGCGCTTCGCCACCCTCGAGGACCTGAAGACCCACGAGTGCACCATCGAGGAGATGGAGGAGTACGAGCCCCACATCCGCCACGGCCACGTGGTGTACGCCGGCGTGGACTACGGGGCCATCCTGGCCGCGGCCGAGAAGGAGGCGGACATCATCCTCTGGGACGGCGGCAACAACGACACGCCCTTCTACCGGCCCAAGCTGCACATCACGGTGGCGGACGCGCTCCGGCCCGGGCACGAGCTGGACTACTTCCCGGGGCGGGTCAACTTCGAGCGCGCCCACCTGATCGTCATCAACAAGTGCGACAGCGGCAAGAAGGAGGCGATCGAGCAGATCGAGAAGAACGCGGCGCGCCTGAACCCGGGGGCGCGCATCCTCCGGGCGGAATCGCCGGTGACGGTCAGCGACCCGGCGCTCATCAAGGGCAAGCGCGTGCTCGTGGTCGAGGACGGGCCCACGCTCACGCACGGCGGCATGAAGTTCGGCGCGGGCGTGGTCGCGGCCGAGAAGTGCGGCGCGGCGGCGATCGTCGATCCGCGGCCCTTTGCCGTGGGAGAGATCGCCGCGACCTACGCCAAGTACCCGGAGACCGGCAAGATCCTGCCGGCCATGGGCTACGGCGAGCGGCAGATCCAGGACCTGGCGGACACCATCGACCGCGCGGACTGCGACGCGGTGGTGATCGGCACGCCCATCGACCTGGGACGCGTGATCCAGATCAACAAGCCGTCGGTGCGCGTCACCTACGAGCTGTCCGAGCAGGCGGACAAGCCGCTGCTCGAGGCCATCGAGGCGGCGCTGGCGCGCTGACGCGGCGCCTGCGCGCGCGGCTCGATCTGGCGGAACGGCGTTTCCTGGCGTACCATCGGGGCGTCGGCCTTCGGCCTCACGCCGCGCACGCCTCATGGAGACCCAGCCCATGCGCCGTCCCGCCGCCCGCCTCCGGCACCTTCTCGTCCTCGCCCTGCTCGCGCCCTGCCTGACGCCCGCGCTCGCGGCCGCGCAGGCAAACGACGGCCCCCCCATCCCCGGCGCCTCGGCGCGCGGCTTCCTGGCGCGCCACGGCGAGAACTGGCGCGTCGTCCTCGACCCGGCCTCGGGCAATCCCGCCTTCGTCTACGGCGGGAAGTTCGCGCTCGCCGAGCCCCCGGCGCGGCTCGAGGAGTATGAGCCCGCGGCGCGCGGCGTGATCGCCGCGGAAACGGACCTGCTCGGCGTCGCGCCGGACGAACTGGTGCTGGAGGAGGTGCGGCCGCTGCAGCTCTCGAACATCGGCTCGTCCGACAAGGTGGCGGTCATCTTCCGCCAGGAGGTGGACGGCATCCCGGTGGAGCGAGGACACGTCACGATCCTGTTCGAGCGCGCGAGCGGCGCGGTGCTTGCCCTCGACAGCACGGCCGTGCCGAACGCGCGCCTGGTGAACCTCGCGCCGCGTTCCATGGCCGAGGAGGCGGTGGCCGCGGCCAGCGCCGCGTTCGCCGCGCGCTACGGCCTGCCGGCCGCGCGCGTGGACGACGTGCGCGCCGCCATCCTCGGCCCGTCGGCCTACTTCGGCCGCGAGAGCACGCTCACCGAGCGCGGCCCGACCCTGGCCTACGTCATCGAGCTGTCCTGTCCCGGCCTCTTGACCGCGGACGGCCTGCCGGCCGGCGCCATCGCCTATGTCTCGGCCGAGGGCGACCTCACGGTCTTCAAGCTGGTGCCGACCTCGTACGCGGCGAGCAGCGGCACGGTGGCCGGCAACGTGAACGTCGGCCCGGAGCCGAACTCTTCCACGAACCAGGAGCAGCCGGCGCTGCCGAACGTCTGGATCGTGGACCCGGTCAGCGGCGCGGTCCTCGCCACCACCGGCGCGGGCGGCGCCTTCAGCTTCGCCTCGTCGGGGCCGGCGCGCGTCGAGCTGCGCCTGAAGGGGCCGTACGCCTTCGTCGAGAGCAAGGCGGGCGCCAGCTCCGTGCTCAGCGGCGTGCTCAATCCCGGCGTCCCGGCCGCCTACCTGTTCAACCCGTCGCTCGCCGAGTTCACCACGGCCGAGGTGGCTGCCTACTACTGGGTCGATGCGTTCCGCGCGTGGATCAAGGGCATCGACCCGACCGACATCAAGATGGACTTCTCCGTCAAGGCGAACGTCAACCTGAGCGCGCACTGCAATGCCTACTTCACCGGCGGCATCGGCGGCGGCTCGATCAACTTCTTCTCGGCGGGGAGCGGGTGCACGAACACGGCTTACAAGGCGGTCATCCACCACGAGGAAGGGCACTACGCCAACGTCAAGTACAACGGCGCGGTGACCGGCGCCTTCCATGAGGGGGCGGCCGACGCCTGGACGTACTTCATCGCCGACGATCCCTGCCTGTACGCCTTCTACAGCAGCGGCGGCTGCCTGCGGCACGGCGAGCAGACCTCGGTGCTGAAGTGCCCGACCGACGGCGACGAGTCCTGCCACGGCGGCGAGGTGCACCTCGAGGGCGAGGCGTTGGCGAGCGGCCTGTGGGCGGTGAAGAAGAACCTCAAGTCCAGCCTGGGCGCGGCCGCGGGCGGCGCCGTGGCCGACGCCCTGTTCCTCGCCTGGCTGCAGGTCTTCAACGACGGCGCCATCCTGAACGTCATCAATGATCATTGGATCGCGCTCGACGACGACAATGGGAACATCTACGACCTGACCCCGCACTTCAGCGCGATCAATGCCGGCTTCATCGCCTATAACTGGCCCGGCGTGGTGGTGCCCGACCTGATGATCGACCTGGTGAACGCTCCGGCCGCGAACGCCAGCGTGCAGCCCATGCAGCCCATCACCATCGAGGCCAGGCTCGTGTCGAACTTCGGCGCGCTCACCGCGGCCGAGCTGTACTACTCGAGCGACGGCGGGGCGAGCTTCACGCAGACGGCCATGCTGCCGGCGAGCGCGCCGGATCACTACGCCGGCACCATTCCCGGCATGGCGTACCGCACCAGCCCGCGCTGGTACGTGCGCGTCACCGGTTCGCTCGGCGGGAGCCTGACCGAGCCCGCGGGCGCGCCGCAGGACTCCGCCATCTGCCACTGCGGGCTGTTCGTGCCGCTCCACCAGTACAGCTTCGACAACGTCTTCAGCGACGAGGGCTGGACGCACGCGCTGCTCTCGGGCAGCAACGGCGATCAGTGGGAGCGCACCAGCCCGGCCGCGCCCGGCTCGCTCGAGGCGACCGACCCGGACGAGCCCTATTCCGGCTTCTTCATCTGGGGCACGGACCTGTCGAGCAGCGGCGCGGACGGCAAGTACGAGCCGAGCAGCAGCGGCGAGCTGCGCTCGCCGGTCTTCGACCTGAGCGCGGCGACCCATGTCAAGCTGCAGTACCGGCGCTGGCTGGCGGTGGAGAAGGGGAGCGCCGATCAGGCGAGCATCCTGGTCAACGGCACTCAGGTGTGGCAGAACCCGACCGCGCAGAACCTGATCGACAGCACCTGGGTCCTGCATGACCTGGACATCACGCCGCAGGCGGCGGGCAATGCCGCGGCGCAGATCAAATGGCGCCTGGCGGCCAACTCCAGCACGGAATACGGCGGCTGGAACATCGAGGACGTGGTCCTCTATCGCATCGACCCGGCCGTGGCCGGCTACTTCGCGACGTATGGCTCCGGCTGCCCAGGCTCCTTTGGCAAGGTCCCGGCGCTCGGCGGCAGCGGCGCGCCCACGCCCGGAGGCACGGTGACCCTCGCCGTGTCGAACGGCCTGCTCATGAGCTCCGGCCTCTTGTTCCTCGCGACCGCGCCGGGCAGCACGCCGCTCGGCGGCGGCTGCGACTGCCTGCTCGGCGGGACCTTCCTCGGCGGCGGCATCCCGCTCACGCTGGGCTTCACGGGCGAGGTGCAGCTCACCGGACCGATCCCCGCGAGCACGCCCGCGACCGACGTCTACTTCCAGTGGATCGGCTTCGATTCAGGCTCGGCCAACGGCCAGTACGCGGTCTCGAACGGCCTGCGCATGCACATCGAGTAGCGCGGGGCCGCGCCAGCGTCAGCGCTGACGCGTCTTGCGCTTTGCGGTTCGTGGCGGCGCTTCTGCGGCCCCACCACTGTGGGCGCGCGCGCCCGCGCGGAACGCCTCCCCGGCGTCGCGAAAGAACTCGATGATCTCCTCGTTCGACTTGCCCTCGAGCAGCTTCACCTGCCGATCCCGAATGCGGCGCACGAGTTCAACAGCGCGGATCTCAGTCTTCTCTTCCATGCGTCGCAACCTCCCGCGGAGAGCAGATCGTCAGCACCTTGTACCCCAGCTCCAGGTTCACGGCGTTGAACAGCCTGATCTTGTCCAGCCTTACGATGTGTCTGAAGTTCCAGCTCACCACGACGTCGACCTCGGCGACCGTGGCGATCGCAATGTGCAGCATGTCGTTGCGGAAGCGCGGCCCCAGAATGCGGTGCCTTTCGTACGCACCGAGCACGTCGAGCGCCTCGTCACTCACGGGCAGGACCAGTGCCACCTTCAGGGACTCCTCCAGGAGGTCCTGAACGCGCTGCGGGGCCGACGACACCTCCGCCAGGGTCACCGTCGAGACGACCATGTTGCAGCGAGCCGCCAGGAAGTCGGCCATGAGTGCGTTGGACCACTCCGAGAACTCGCGATCGAAGCAGCCGCCAAGGACAGAGGTGTCCAGGTAGACACGAAGTAGCTTGATACCTTC